>JBHAFS010000037.1:0-19089 GCA_041856205.1 Prevotella sp. | reverse complement strand
GAACAGAGAAGTTAAGCCCGCTTGCGCCGATGGTACTGCAATGCAATGTGGGAGAGTAGGTAGCTGCCTTTTTTCATACGGAGCCCTGGGGATAGATGATATCCTCGGGGCTCTTTTTTTTTGTGTTGGTGGGAAGGTTTGCAGGTGAGTTGCTCCTTTTATATTTGGCTGAGATGAACAATGGTCGTGTTGATACAATTTATAGGATGTCATTTCGTTATCAATACATGCAATGGACAGATCGTATTCGACAGGTGAAGATCATCTTGGTGGTGGCTGCTATCATTATAGCGGTTGCCTCTTTGGCTGTGTCGAATATGCTCACTCGCGACCTTGAGGAGCAGGAACACCATAAGATGGAGGTGTGGGCAGAGGCCATGCGTACGCTCAACCATGCAGATGAAAATACTGACCTCAATCTGGTGCTGAAGGTGCTCAACGACAACAATTCTATTCCTGTCGTCGTGCTCGACACCAAAGGGCAGGTTACCGATTTTCGCAATCTCAGGCTTAAGGCCAGGAATCGTCGTGACAGCCTGCGGCAAGCCGCCAGTATTGGTGGCCTATTATTGGCAGCGCACCGTAATATCCGTATTACGCTCGATGCGAAGTCCGGCGATTATATTGATGTATGCTACGATGAGTCGCTCATGCTCAAACGCCTTGCCGTTTATCCCTTTGTGCAGCTTGGCGTGGTGCTTATCTTTGTTGTTGTTGCGATCTTTGCGCTACTCACATCCAAGCGTGCCGAACAAAACAAAGTTTGGGTGGGCTTGTCTAAGGAGACGGCGCATCAGCTGGGAACACCCATATCCAGTCTGTTGGCTTGGGTTGAGATATTGAAGGAGACTTATCCCGACGACGAATTTATTCCGGAGATGAACCAAGACGTGAAGCGACTACAGTTGATCGCTGACCGTTTCTCTAAGATCGGCTCATTGCCCGAGCCCGTACCAACGAGTTTGAACGAGGTTCTGGAGCATGTCATCGACTATATGGATCGCCGTACGAGCAAGAAGGTGAAGATGGTGAAGGACTTTCCTGATCATGATATCAGAGTCAATCTCAATGCCTCACTTTTCGAGTGGGTCATCGAGAACCTCTCGAAGAATGCTGTAGACGCTATGGGTGGCGAAAGTGGCACCATTACCCTCCATGTCGAGGAGACTGGGACCAAAGCTATCGTTGAGGTGACTGATACTGGCAAGGGTATCAGCAAGAAAGACATCTCCAATGTGTTCAGGCCCGGATTCACAACCAAGCAGCGTGGCTGGGGACTGGGCCTTAGTCTTGCACGTCGCATTGTAGAGGAATATCACAAAGGAAAGATCTTCGTCAAGAGTTCTGAACTTGGCAAAGGCACGACATTCAGAATCGAACTCTGGAAGTAGAAGTCGGGAATTTGGGGTGTGATTGTCGGTGGGCTAGTGCATCTGTCGTTACCGTAATGTTTTACACAGGCCTTCGTTTTTGGAAAAGGTGGATGTCTTCCCAACTTTTTTGTCCCAAGATGATTTATTATCAAAAAAAAGTCGTAACTTTGCAGCCCAAAGTGTAGATATGTCTAGTCTAGAGCCATTTAAGATAGACCTTAAAGGTTTGAAGGAAGGTGCAAACACCTTTGATTTCGACCTCGATGATGCCTACTTCGAAGCAGTGGATGCTCCGGCGGTGAGGCATGGTCGGCTGCATACGACATTGACAGTACGCCGGACCGCAGATTTCTTCGATCTGGATTTCCACACTGATGGTACGGTCACCGTGCCTTGCGACCTGTGTCTTGATGACATGGAGCAGGCCGTCGAGGCAAATAATCATCTGGTGGCCAAGTTTGGTGACGACTACTCAGAAGACGATGACCTGGTTACGGTACGAGATGACGAAGGAATACTCGACGTGGCTTGGTTCATCTATGAATTTATAGCGCTCAGTATCCCGCTCAGGCATGTGCATGCACCTGGAAAATGCAACCCTGCCATGATGAAGGTCCTTGAGGAACATTCGGCCGCCCGAAGCGGTGACGAGGATGGTGAGCAGCCAATGGATTCCCGATGGGCAGCACTGTTAAAATTAAAAGATTAAAATATTAAAAAATTAAAGAATTATGGCACATCCTAAAAGAAGACAGTCAAAGACTCGTACACTCAAAAGAAGAACTCACGATAAGGCAGTAGCTCCTACACTGGCCGTATGCCCCAACTGCGGTGCTTACTATGTGTACCACACGGTTTGCCCCACTTGCGGCTACTATCGTGGCAAGGTTGCTATTGTTAAGGAGACCGCTGAGTAATGGCTATGATTAACGCTGTCATCACCGGCATTGGTGGTTACGTGCCCGACTATGTGCTCACCAACGAGGAGCTGTCGCGCATGGTTGACACCAGTGACGAGTGGATTACCACGCGTGTGGGCATCAAAGAGCGCAGAATCCTGCAGGAGGAAGGGCTCGGCAGCAGCTACTTGGCCCGTAAGGCTGCCAAGCAGCTCATGCACAAGACAGGCGTTGATCCGGACACCATTGATGCGCTCATTCTCTCAACCACTACCCCCGACTATGTGTTTCCGTCGACGGCGAGCATCGTTCTAGGCAAGTTGGGACTGAAGAATGCACATGCCTTCGATATCTCTTGTGCCTGCTGTGGCTTCCTGTATGCCATGGACACCGCCTCAGCGCTGATCCAGAGTGGGCGTTACAAGAAGATTATGGTGATTTCTGCCGAGAAGATGTCATCGGTGACCGACTATACCGACCGTCAGACGTGCGTGCTTTTCGGCGATGGTGCCGGTGCCGTGCTGGTAGAAGCCACTGAGGAAGAGGGTATCGGATTTCAGGATTCGTTCTTGCGCACCGATGGCAAGGGCCTTCCCTTCCTTCACATGAAGGCGGGAGGCAGTGTATGTCCGGCGTCGCACTTCACGGTTGACCATCATCTGCATTACGTCTATCAGGAAGGTCGCAACGTGTTCCGCCACGCTGTCACCGACATGAGTGATGACATTGGCGAGATTCTCAAACGTAACGGCTTGAAGTCGGAGGATGTAGACTGGGTGGTGCCTCACGAGGCCAACCTACGCATCATTGAGGCTGTGGCCAAACGTGCTGACCTCCCATTGGAGAGGGTGATGATCAACATCGACCACTATGGCAACACCAGTTCTGCCACCATACCGTTGGCATTATGGGACAATGAGGCCAAGCTGAAGAAGGGGGACACTGTTGTCATGACAGCCTTTGGCGCCGGCTTTGTCCATGGTGCTTCCCTCTACAAGTGGGGCTATGACGGGGCCGCAGTAGCCGGACAGTGATACAAATCATACGATTATAGAAAAAACGCATCCTTCATAACCTTTATGAGAATGCGTTTTTTTGTTCTTTCTGAAGATGTTTAATAATAGATAAGTTATGCACAAGGCAGGTTTTGTAAATATTGTGGGCAATCCGAATGTGGGCAAGTCGACGCTGATGAACCAGCTCGTGGGCGAGAAGATCAGCATCGCCACCTTCAAGGCCCAGACCACGCGCCACCGCATCATGGGCATTGTCAACACGCCCGACATGCAGATTGTGTTCTCAGACACCCCCGGTGTGCTGAAGCCCAACTACAAGATGCAGGAGCTGATGCTGGCGTTCTCTGAGTCGGCATTGGCCGATGCCGACGTGTTGCTCTATGTGACCGATGTGGTGGAGAACCCTGAGAAGAACCTGGAGTTCCTGGAGAAGGTTAAGCAGATGTCTATCCCGGTGCTGTTGCTCATCAATAAGATTGACGAGAGCGACCAGCAGAAACTGGGCGACTTGGTGGAGAAGTGGCACGCGCTGCTGCCCAATGCCGAGATCCTTCCCATCTCTGCCAAGAACAAGTTTGGTACCGACATGCTCATGAAGCGCATCGCCGAATTGCTGCCCGAGAGCCCGGCCTATTTCGACAAAGACCAGCTCACCGACAAGCCGGCGCGATTCTTCGTCTCGGAGATCATTCGCGAGAAGATCCTGCGCTACTACGACAAGGAGGTACCATACGCCGTGGAAGTGGCCGTAGAACAGTTTAAGGAAGACGCGCGCCACGTACACATCAATGCGGTGATCTATGTGGAACGCGACAGCCAGAAGGGCATTATCATCGGGCACCAGGGCATGGCCCTCAAGAAAGTCTCTACCGAGGCCCGCAAGAGTCTGGAGACATTCTTCGGCAAGAAAATCTTCCTTGAGATCTTTGTCAAGGTGGACAAAGACTGGCGCAACTCGCAGAAAGAACTCAACAGCTTCGGGTATAATCCCCAGTAATCTAAAGCCCGGTACTTTCTCATCAAGCATTGGTGCAGACGACAAGCACGTGGACAGAAAAAGAATGAATCGTCCTGACTGGAAGTAGGACATACTCTCGCACAAGGCGAGGGCTGGGGATTGGTCATCCTCGGCAAATATTAACAGGGTGTGTGACCTCACCCTTCTCCTGGTCATTTAGGAGAAAGACCCAAGTAAGAAATGGCAAATTTAGTAGCTATCGTAGGACGCCCCAACGTGGGTAAGTCAACCCTTTTCAATCGTTTAACCCAGACCCGTCATGCCATTGTCAGCGATGTGGCCGGCACCACACGCGACCGCCAGTACGGCAAATGCAGCTGGAACGCCAAGGAATTCTCGGTCGTCGATACCGGCGGCTGGGTAGTCAAGTCGGATGACATCTTCGAGGATGCCATCCGCCAGCAGGTGAAGATCGCAGCCGACGAGGCCGACCTCGTACTGTTTCTTGTCGATGTCGAGACAGGCCTCACCGACTGGGACGAGGACGTGGCAAGCATCCTGCGTCGTGCCAAGCTGCCTGTCATCCTTGTAGCCAACAAGGTGGACAACAGCGGCGAGGCCTATCAGGCCTCCGAGTTCTATAAACTGGGACTGGGCGACCCCGTTTGCATCAGCGCCGCCACAGGAGGCGGCACCGGCGACCTGCTGGACATCGTGCTGGAGAAGCTGCCCGCCGAGAACAAGGAGGAGGTGCAGGACGACATCCCCCGCTTTGCAGTGGTGGGCCGTCCCAATGCCGGCAAGTCGAGCATCATCAATGCCTTCATCGGCGAAGACCGCAACATCGTGACTGAGATAGCCGGTACGACGCGTGACAGCATCTATACCCGTTTCGACAAGTTCGGCTTCGATTTCTACCTCGTCGACACCGCCGGAATCCGCCGTAAGAACAAGGTGACCGAAGACCTCGAGTTCTATAGTGTCATGCGCAGCATCCGCGCCATCGAAAACAGCGACGTGTGCATCCTCATGCTCGATGCTACGCGCGGCATCGAGGCACAGGACATGAATATCTTCCAACTCATCCAGAAGAACAACAAGAGTCTGGTGGTGGTGGTCAACAAGTGGGACCTGGTGGAGGACAAAGACCAGAAGGTCATCAAGACCTTCGAGAATGCCATCCGTGAGCGTATGGCCCCGTTTGTCGATTTCCCCATCATCTTTGCCTCGGCTGTCACCAAGCAGCGCATCTTCAAGGTGCTCGAGACTGCCAAGCAGGTGTATCAGAACCGTGAGACACGCATCGGCACCACCAAGCTCAACGAGGTGATGCTCCCCATCATCGAGCAGACACCACCGCCGTCGATCAAGGGTAAGTATATCAAGATCAAGTATTGCTCGCAGCTGCCCAACACGCAGATTCCCTCTTTCGTGTTCTATGCCAACCTGCCACAGTATATCAGAGAGAACTACCGCAGGTTCCTTGAGAACAAGATTCGCGAGAACTGGTCGATGCACGGCTGTCCCATCAACGTGTTTATTCGTAAGAAATAATAGTCCGTAGCCCAAGGCCCCTCCCCGTCCCTCCCCAAGGGGAGGGCGCGGCTACTACAATGGAACATTGTGTGTGGGAGGTGCTCATTTCCCTTCTTGTTAGAAGGTGAAGGCACGCTTTGGGAGAGCAAAGAAGGGGCTGGGATAAACAGAAAGTATAATGAAGAAAATCTTGATGTTGCTGATTGCGGGCTGTGTCCTTTGCTGGGGCTGTGGCGAGAAAGGGCCTGAGCCCGGCGAGGTGGCTGCCCAGACGGCCAAGGTCTATTACGAGTATTTGCTTCAAGGTAAATACGACCAGTTTGTCGATGGTCGCTATCAACCCGACTCCATCCCCGACACCTACCGTGAGCAGCTCATCACCAATGCCCGCATGTTTGCCGGGCAGATGAACGACGAGCACCAGGGCCTGAAGGCCGTGCATGTGGCCAATGGCGAGGCCGACACCGCGCGCCACGTGGCCAACGCATTCTTGGTCTTCACCTACGGCGATAAGACCACCGAGGAGGTCGTCGTGCCGATGGTAGAGCGCGAGGGCGTGTGGTATATGCGTTAACGCGGGTCCTGACAAGCAAACATTTTTTTTGAGCCAGCCTTAAGTAATTACTGTCATGGCAGAGATTTCTGTAGTTGTCCCCATATTCAATGCAGAGGAAACCATTGTCGCCTGCGTTTCCAGCATACTGCAACAATCGTTTGCAGATATAGAGCTTGTCCTTGTGGATGACGGGAGCTCCGACAGCAGTGGTTCGATAATCGCCCAGCTGGCCCTTGGCGACAGCAGGGGCAAGGTGTTCCACCAATCAAACCAAGGGCCGAGTCTGGCCAGAGGTCTTGGGGTTGCTCATGCCACGGGCAGGTGGATTGGTTTTGTAGACAGCGACGACACGCTGCTTCCTACGGCACTAGCCCAGCTGTTGGCAAAGGCGAGCGACGATGTGGATATTGTCTTTGGCAATGGCAGCTCAGTCACCCATGAGGGAGTGGATAGCATTGATATACAGACGTTCAGGCATCTGGCAGTCCGTGCGGAGGGAACAATCGGTGTGCCCTGGGGATGCTTGTACCGAAGGACGCTGCTGACGCCCGACGTGTTTGAGCTTCCCTCGGAAATAAGGAACGGAGAGGACTATATTTTCTGGTTGCGCATCATCTTCAAGACGCAAAAGCCTGTGGCTGTGGTTTATCCCCAAGTGTACTGCAAGGGTAGGGACACGATAAGCCGACAATTTGTTTGGACGGCCGACTACGCGCACAAAATCCATCAGTTGCGCCTCAGTTCCATCCCGCAGCATCTCTTGCCTCTTTATGCCGGCGATGCTCTTGACGATGCTGTTGTCAATCTTTGCGCGGTTGCCGTTTGCGAACCAAAAAGCAAATGGAAACACAGCGCTTTCTATACCCAATTGCAAAAAGAGCAGAAAGCCTTGGGCAAGTCCTTGCCCATGAAGACCAGGGTGTATCTATGGCTGCCTTCCAAGTCTTTGCGCAAGCTCTATTCCCTGCTCAGCAATTTATTGCGAAAAGTCAGGGGCTGACCACCATCCTATTGCTTTTTATGCTCTTGCCGTTCTCGTTCTTCCTCCTCTGCGAGCTCTGCCTCTTTCACCTTGCGGAAGAGGTCGGAGGCGAACACCAGGTCGTTGAGCTTCTTGTTGGTGGCGCCCATGACATCATCTTTGGTGCCCTGCCACTCCTTGTGTCCTTTGTAGATAAAGATGATGTTCTCACCGATGCCCATCACCGAGTTCATGTCATGGGTGTTGATGATGGTGGTGATATTAAATTCCTTGGTGATTTCCGAGAGCAGGTTGTCGATGACGAGCGAGGTCTTGGGGTCGAGTCCCGAGTTGGGTTCGTCGCAGAAGAGATACTTCGGGTTGAGCACGATGGCGCGAGCGATGGCCACGCGCTTCTGCATGCCTCCCGAGATCTCACCCGGATACTTGTCCTTGGCGTCGAGCAGCCGCACTCGTTCCAAGCACTCCATGGTCCGGCGGTCGCGCTCCTTGGCATTCATCGACGAGAACATATCCAGCGGGAAGCGCACGTTCTCGAGCACGGTGAGCGAGTCGAAGAGTGCTGCACCCTGGAAGATCATACCCATCTCACGCCGCATCAGCACCTTCTCTTTCTTGCTCATCCTGACAAAGTTGCGGTCGTCGTAGAACACGTCGCCACTGGTGGGGTCGAGCAGTCCCACAAGGTTTTTCATCAGCACGGTCTTTCCCGAGCCACTCTGTCCGATGATCAGATTGGTCTTGCCGGTTTCGAACACGGCATTGATATCGTTGAGCACCGTCTTGTCTTCGAAAGACTTGGTCAAATGTTTTACTTCAATCATTGTAAACGAATAAACTAGCTAAGCAGCTGCGTGAGGAAGACATCCGAGAAGAGGATGAGCACGCTGCTGCACACCACGGCGTCGGTCGACGACTTGCCCACTTCCACAGAGCCGCCCTCGACGGTATAGCCGAAGTACGACGACACGCTGGAGATGATAAACGCGAAGAAAAGACTCTTGATGATACTCATCCACATGAACCATGCGTTGAAAGCATGGTGCATGCCTTCGGTGAGGTCATCGGGAGGCATCATGTGCCCAATATAGGCCGTGGCGTATGCACCAATGATACCCATGCCCGAGGAGAAGATCACCAGAAAGGGCATGATGGTCACCAGGCCCATGATCTTGGGCAGTATGAGGTAGCTGGCCGAGTTGACCCCCATGATGTCGAGGGCATCGATCTGCTGCGTCACCCGCATGGTGCCCAGCTCTGATGCGATGTTCGAACCCACCTTACCGGCGAGTATCAAGCACATGATCGAACTCGAGAACTCGAGCAGCATGATCTCGCGGGTGGTGTAGCCCGTCACCCAGCGTGGCATCCACGGGCTCTGGATGTTGACCTTCATCTGTATGCAGATCACGGCGCCGATGAAAAACGAGATGAGGAGCACGATGCCGATGGAGTCGACGCCCAGCTGCGACATCTCCTTGACATAGCGCTTCATGAACATCCGCATGCGCTCAGGACGCGAGAACGAGCGCCCCATGAGGATGAGATATTTGCCGAAAGTGGTGAGCCACTTATATAGGAGTCTTGTGATAATCATTGCTGCAAAAGTAATCAAAAAGTATTGATAAACTGCTATCCCTCCAATAGTTTTTGCGTTTTTTAGCCCTGCGCCCCATTCTCGTAACCATTCAGCGAATATATCTCACACAGAGTCACGGAGTACACGGAGATTTTATTCTCTCAGAAATATTAGTTCACACAGAGGCGCAGCGTACAGGGAGACTTTATTCACATGGAGTTTTTTCACACAGAGACACGGAGGGCACAGCGTGGTAACTCGTTGAGCCAGGGAATGATGAGCTTTTGTTAGCATCTCTGGAATAATTCTCTGTGTGCTCTGTGGCTCTGTGTGAAATATCTATAGCTGATTCTCTGTGTGCTCTGTGGCTCTGTGTGAGCAACAATCGCTGAACAGATACCCATTCTCTCATGGTTGGGTAGGGCACCCCAGTCGCCGTCGCCACGTCTGAGCCAAGGGCGGGGGTGGGGATAGAAAAAACTTAAAACGGCGTGTTTCTTTCGCTATTATAATCTTATTTTTGTACTTTTGCAGCCAAAAGCATGAGCTTATGGAAGAAAAGAAACTGACCACGCTCCGCACCGAGGGGCTGGTGAAACGCTATGGCAAGCGCACCGTGGCCGACCATGTGACCTTCGATGTGAAGCAGGGCGAGATCGTGGGACTGCTCGGACCCAACGGCGCAGGCAAGACCACGTCGTTTTATATGACCACCGGACTGGTCATTCCCAACGAGGGACATGTATATATCGACGACCGGGAGATTACCGACTTCCCCGTCTACAAGCGTGCTCGTGCCGGCATCGGCTACCTGCCCCAGGAGGCGAGCGTGTTTCGCAAGCTGAGCGTCGAAGACAACATCATGGCCGTGCTCGAGATGACCAAACTCTCGCACCAGGAGCAGCTCGACAAGTTGGAAAGCCTCATCCGTGAGTTTCGTCTCGACAAGGTGCGCAAGAACAAGGGCGACCGCCTCTCGGGCGGTGAGCGCCGCCGCACCGAGATAGCCCGCTGCCTGGCCATCGACCCTAAGTTTATTATGCTCGACGAGCCCTTCGCCGGTGTAGACCCCATTGCCGTGGAAGACATCCAGCACATTGTGTGGCGCCTGAAATACCGCAACATCGGCATCCTCATCACCGATCACAACGTGCAGGAGACGCTCTCGATTACCGACCGTGCCTACCTGCTCTTCGAGGGCCGCATCCTCTTCCAGGGCGCCCCCGAAGACCTGGCCTCCAACACGATTGTGCGCAAAAACTACCTGAGCGAGAACTTCGTCTATCGCAAGTTTCAGTCGAACGAAGAAGACCGCGCCTTCGCCGAGGCGCTGCAGGCTGTGGCCCCGGCCTCGGCCTACGCTTCCAACCCCGCTGCCGAGTGACGGTAAGTGGGCTTGGCAACGCTGCTTTCGGGCATCGCCTCCGGCCAACAGAGAGTGGGGGGCGGTGCCTGGCCGACCATCGTTAAAAAAACAAATTTTTGCCTTATATATTAGGTATATTCGTGGATTATGAGTAATTTTGCCGTCCGAAATTGCAATAATACCCCTTTGAATTCAAAAACAATAATATAGATAAAGAATCAAAAGATGAAAGTTTCATTTGAAAATCCCGACAAAATCAATGGTTTGTTGACCATTACAGTCGAAGAAGAAGACTACAAGAACGATGTCGAGAAGACGTTGAAGGACTACCGCAAGCGTGCTAATATACCTGGATTCCGTCCTGGTCAGGTGCCTATGGGGCTGATCAAGCGCCAGTTCGGAGCCTCCGCCAAGATGGATGCCGTAAACAAGCTGGTTGGCACAGAGTTGCAGACATACATCACCGAGAACAAGATTCAGATGCTCGGCGAGCCTTTGGCATCAGAGAAACAGGAGCCGCAGGACCTGGAGAAGCCCGCTCCCTATACTTTCATATTTGATATCGCCGTGGCTCCCGAGATCAATATCGAGCTCACCGGCAAGGATAAGATAGACTACTACGACATCACCGTTGACGACGCCCTCATCGACCGTCAGGTGGAGATGTTCGCCTCACGCATGGGCAAATACGAGGATGTGGAGAGCTACGAGGAAGGCGACATGCTGCGTGGCGACCTGCGCGAGCTCGACGCCGACGGTAACACCAAGGAGGGCGGACTCACCGTAGAGTCGGCGCTGGTAATGCCCAACTATATCAAGGCTGACGACCAGAAGGCCATCTTCAACGGTGCCAAGCTGGGCGATGTGCTCACCTTCAATCCCCGCAAGGCCTACGCCGAGGGCGACACCGAGCTGGCTGCCCTGCTGAAAATCGACAAGGAAGAGGTGGCACAGCACGAGGGCGACTTCAGCTATCAGGTGACCTCTGTACAGCGCTATGCCAAGCACGCCGTTGACCAGGAGCTCTTCGACCAGACCTTCGGCGAAGGCAACGTCAAGAGCGAGGAGGAGTTCCGCCAGAAGATCAGCGAGGGGCTGAAGAACCAGCTCACCGTAGACAGCGACTTCAAGTTCCTGCAGGACGTTCGCAAGTATGCCGAGGACAAGGTGGGTCAGCTCACTTACCCCGACTCGCTGCTCAAGCGCATCATGCTGCAGAACAACAAGGATAAGGGTCAGGAGTTCATCGACAAGAACTACGAGCCCAGCATCAAGGAGCTCACCTGGAGCCTCATCCGCAGCAGGCTCACCGAGCAGGCACAGGTCAAGATCGAGGATGCCGACGTGAAGAACGCCGCCCGCGAGGCTGCCCGTGCACAGTTTGCACAGTATGGCATGAACAACGTGCCCGACGAGTATGTCGACAACTATGCCGACGAGATGCTGAAGAAGCAGGAGACGGTGCAGAACTTCGTAGACCGTGCCATCGACGTGAAGCTCATCGCCGCCCTCAAGAGCGTGGTGAAGCTGAACAAGAAAGAGATTTCGCTCGACGATTACAACAAGCTGATGGGCGAGTAATCCTCGCGTTGTCAAGCAAAACAACGATAAGGGTCAAGGAGCCGAGACTGCCAGCCCTGGGAACACGCTTCCCGGTGGTGAGGCAAGGGTCTCTGCTCCTTGACTTTTTTGTGTGCCAGTGGGATTGTCGTGCGAGGTGGTGTCGGCTTGGTGGATGCTTGGCGGTGGGAGGGTGTTCGCTATTTCCTTTGAAGGTCCACACTTGGTTGTCCTGCTAAGTCCCTTTGGTTGTCCCGCTAAGTCCCTTTGGTTCTCCCATTGGGCTCTTTTGGCATATTCTTTCCATAAGTACCGCATCCTGGTTCGACTCGAACCACGTCCTGCTTCGACTCGAATCACGTTCTGTTTCGACTCGAACCACGTTCTGCTTCGACTCGAACCAGAATCGGTTTCCACCCGAATGAGCCGCTCCTTTCAGCCTAATCAGAGCGCGGCAGCAACCGGGAGGAGATGCCGTCAGGCCGTGGAGGGATGATGCGCACGGCCTGATGAGGCTGGTCTTCGAGGGTTTTCACTCCGGTAGGGAGTCCTGCGGAGGGTTGCGACGGCGAGGCGCACGGCCTTTGTTGGGAAACGATTTTTAAGAAAAATAAACGCAAGAATCAATTTGGTATCGACTTTTTTTTATATCTTTGTGTTATAATCAAGATAAAAAGAGTGGATAACTTCTTTTTAGTGTTATAAAGAAAGGAAAAAATGAACAACGATTTTAGAAAATTCGCCACCAAGCATTTAGGCATGAGTGGCATGGTGCTTGACGATGTGGTGTCTGCACAGGCACGCTATCTCAACCCCTATATCCTTGAGGAGCGTCAGCTCAATGTCACCCAGATGGACGTGTTCTCGCGCCTGATGATGGACCGCATCATCTTCCTGGGTACCGAGATCGACGACTATACGGCCAACACCCTGCAGGCACAGCTGCTGTACCTCGACTCGGTGGACAACGGCAAGGACATCTCTATCTACATCAACTCACCCGGCGGCAGCGTGACGGCCGGACTGGGTATCTACGACACCATGCAGTTTATCACCAGCGACGTGGCTACCATCTGTACGGGTATGGCCGCCTCGATGGCTGCCGTGCTGCTCGTGGCCGGTGCCGAGGGCAAGCGCTCGGCGTTGCCCCACGGACGCGTGATGATTCATCAGCCGCTGGGTGGCGTGCAGGGACAGGCTTCGGACATCGAGATCGAGGCCCGCGAGATACAGAAATTCAAGAAAGAGCTATATACCATCATCTCCACCCATGCCCACCAGTCGTATGACAAGGTATGGCAAGACAGCGACCGCAACTACTGGATGACGGCCGAGGAGGCCAAGGAGTATGGCATGATTGACGCGGTGTTGACACGTAAGAACCAAGAATAAGAAGATGCCTAAGAAGAAATGTAGTTTCTGCGGCAGGTCTGAAGATCAGGTCAAGCTGCTCATCACCGGCCTCAACGGATATATCTGCGAAGACTGTGCGGCCCAGGCCTACAAGATTGTGCAGCAGACCGGTGTCATCGAGGCAGAGGAGCCTGCCACAGAGGCTGTGGCGTTCAAGCCCAAGAAGAAGATACCCAAGCCCAAGGAAATAAAGGATTACCTGGACGAGTATATCATCGGTCAGGACGAGGCCAAGCGCTACCTGGCCGTGTCGGTCTACAACCACTACAAGCGGTTGCAGCAGCCGGCCGACGAGGACGGCGTGGAGATCGAGAAGAGCAACATCGTGATGGTGGGCTCCACCGGTACGGGCAAGACCCTGCTGGCCCGCACCATCGCCAAGCTGCTCGACGTGCCCTTCACCATCGTCGATGCCACGGTGTTCACCGAGGCCGGCTATGTGGGCGAGGACGTGGAGAGCATCCTGAGCCGACTGCTGCAGGTGGCCAACTACGACGTGGCGGCTGCCGAGCGCGGCATCGTGTTCATCGACGAGATCGACAAGATCGCACGCAAGGGCGACAACCCCAGCATCACCCGCGACGTGAGTGGCGAGGGGGTGCAGCAGGGACTGCTCAAGCTGCTTGAGGGTACGATGGTGAACGTGCCGCCACAGGGCGGCCGTAAGCACCCCGACCAGGAGTATATCCATGTGGATACGAAGAATATCCTCTTCATCTGCGGCGGTGCCTTCGACGGCATCGAGCGCAAGATTGCACAGCGACTCAACACCCACGTGGTGGGCTACAACTCGGTGCAGAACGCCCGCAACATCGACAAGGACGACCTCATGAAGTATATCGTGCCGCAAGACCTCAAGTCGTTCGGGCTCATCCCCGAACTCATCGGTCGCGTGCCCGTGCTGACCTATCTCAACCCGCTCGACCGTGCCGCCCTGCGCCGCATCCTGGTGGAGCCCAAGAACTCCATCGTCAAGCAGTATATCAAGCTTTTCGAGATGGACAAGATTGCGCTCACGTTCACCGAGGAGGCCCTCGACTACATTGTCGACAAGGCCGTGGAGTACAAGCTCGGCGCCCGCGGCCTGCGGTCGATCGTCGAGGCGGTGATGATGGACGCCATGTTTGACATCCCCTCCAAGCGCGTCAAGAAGTTTGAAGTGACACTCGATTATGCGCAGGCCCAGCTCGACAAGGCACACCTGCAGAAACTCGAGTCGGCCTGACTCCGTATAGCATAGCCTGTAATAATGATGATATCCACTATATGACCAAGGACATGAACCTGAACGAACAGCTGAAACACTATTTCGGTTTCGACAAGTTTAAGGGAGACCAGGAGGCCATTATCCGTAATCTCATGGCCGGCAACGACACCTTCGTGCTCATGCCGACCGGGGGTGGCAAGAGCTTGTGCTACCAGCTGCCCTCGCTGATCATGGATGGCACGGCCATCGTCATCTCGCCCTTGATCGCGCTGATGAAGAATCAGGTGGATGTCATCAATGGGTTGACCGAGGAGGACTGCGTGGCCCACTTCCTCAACTCCTCGCTCAACAAGTCGGCCATCACGCAGGTGGAGAACGACGTGCGGTCGGGCAAGACCAAGCTGCTGTATGTGGCGCCCGAGTCGCTCAACAAGGAAGACAACCTCGAGTTCTTCAAGTCGTTCAAGATCTCGTTCTATGCCATCGACGAGGCCCACTGCATCTCGGAGTGGGGCCACGACTTCAGGCCCGACTACCGCAACATTCGTCCCACCATCGACCGTATTGCCAAGGCCCAGCAGATCGACCGCGTGCCGGTCATCGCCCTCACGGCCACGGCCACCGACAAGGTGCGGTCGGACATCAAGAAGAGCCTGGGCATCGTCGATGCCACCGAGTTCAAGAGCTCGTTCAACCGTCCCAACCTCTACTACGAGGTGCGGCAGAAGGTGAGCGAGGACGACACCGACAGCCAGATCATCAGGTTCCTGAAGCAGCATCCCGGCAAGAGCGGCATCATCTATTGCCTCTCGCGCAAGACGGTGGAGGAACTGTCGAAGAAGCTTCAGCTCAACGGCTTCAAGGCCGCGCCCTATCATGCCGGCCTCGACACCGAGCTGCGCACCAAGACGCAGGACAATTTCCTGCGTGAGGAGATCGACATCATCGTGGCCACCATCGCCTTCGGCATGGGCATCGACAAGCCCGACGTGCGCTTCGTGATCCACTACGACATCCCCAAGAGTCTGGAGGGCTACTACCAGGAGACCGGACGCGCCGGGCGCGACGGCGGCGAGGGGCAGTGTATCGCATTCTACTCGCCCAAGGATCTCAAGAAGCTCGAGAAGTTTATGGAGAACAAAGGCGAGGCTGAGAAGGAGATTGGACGGCAGCTGCTGGAGGAGACCAAGGCCTATGTCACCTCGCTGGTATGCCGCCGCAAGCTGCTGCTGCATTACTTCGGCGAGGAGTACACCGCCTGCAACTGCGGCAACTGCGACAACTGTCGACATCCGCAGAAACCCAAGGACGCGCAGGACGCGCTGCTCGTGGTGCTCAATGTGATCAAGGCCGTGAAGGAGGGCTTCGACCAGGCTTATGTCATCGATGTGGCCAGGGGCAGGGCCACCGACAACATCGTGCGCCACGGTCACGACAAACTGCCTGAGTTTGGGTCGGGCATCAAGATCAACGAGGAAGACTCGAACATCTGGAACCCGGTGGTGCGGCAGGCCATGATTGCGGGATACATCCGCAAGGACGTGGAGAAATATGGCTTGCTCAAGCTCACCGCCGCGGGCAAGCACTATTTCAAAGAGCCGCAGCCCTTCAGCGTGGTGCCCGACAGGGAGTTCGACGAGAGCGACGACAGCGCCGACGGCGGTGCCAGCGCCCTCGACGAGGAGCTCTGCGGACTGCTCAAAGGCCTGCGCAAGGACGTGGCCCGCAAGCACAACCTGCCGCCATACGTCATCTTCCAGGAGATCTCACTGACGCAGATGGCCACCAACTACCCCGTGACGCTCGAAGAGCTGCAGCAGATACAGGGCGTGGGGCAGGGCAAGGCCAAGAAGTTCGGTCAGCCGTTTGTCGACCTCATCAAGCGCTATTGCGAGGAGAACGACATCCAGCGCACTGACATGATGCGGGTCATCAGCCTGCCCAACAAGTCGAAGAAGAAACTTAAGATCATCGAGCTCATCGACAAGCGCATCCCGCTCGACGAGATTGCCAAGACCCAGGGCTGCGAGTTCGACGACCTGCTCGACGACATCGAGTCGATAGTCAACAGCGGCATGAAGGTCAACATCGACTATTATCTCAACGACGAGGACGTCATCGACCCCGATGAGGTGAGCGATATCTACGACTATTTCCGTGAGAGCGAGACCGATGATATCGACAAGGCCATCGAGGAGGTCGATATCTACGACGAGGACGAGGGACTCACGGCCGAACAGAAGGCCCGCTTGGTGCTCATCAAGTTCTTGTCTGACGAGGCGAATTAGTGGGGGCCGCTCCTCGAAGAGCCGCTGAGGGCGTTTCTGAGGGAGCAACGCGGGCATTTTGATTGCCGCTTTTACACCTAATCAAGGTGGTCATATATGGTTTTGCGATGGTTATTACGAGCAATCGTATACTGTAAAGGAAAAATCTTGGGTATTACGACAAAGTCTTGGAAGGAGTATGATGACAGAATCTATATGAATTGGGGATGGGGACCAAATCAGGGAAATGGTTGGTATTGTGCAACTGAAAATTTTTGGAGTTCATTAGATAATCCCAATATCAATTTAAACAGAAATATTATAATGTATATTAATTTAGATTATTATGAGAATCCTCAGTACATTCATTAGTTCGCTGTTAATGCTAACAGTATTTTTGTCATGTTCAAAGGATGAAGAATATGAGCCGCAGCGTGCATCTGCTATTTTGAATACTCTATATATGCAGATTGTAGATCAAAATGGAAAGGAATTGGATTATGTGAAACTCCTAAGTGAAGATAAATTACTAGTAGTTGGAAAGAATACAAAGCAAAAGGCAAAACTTGAAGTTTTGGACTATAAAGACACTAAGGTTGTTGGACTATCAGTTGAATTGCCAGATACCAAATCTATGTCTTTTAATTCAGACAGAACTGAAGGACAAGGCAAAACAGAATTAGTGATGGAAATCAACGGTACTAAAACAGAAATGACAGTAAACTTTGTCTTCTCAACTTCAAGCAGTCAGGACGTTGTTGGTGGAAGTTCAATCCGAATCAAGGATATAGAACTTGACAGTAAGAAAATTACACCAACTGAACTTATGTCAGTATATTCCATAAGGATCAAACATACTAGTGACTGTACAATTGTCAGCCCACTATAGGCGTGATAATGTCGAATCCATCTGAAATGGAAAAATGACAAAAGTCTGTCCTGAACGAAAAATGGTCTAACAGCAGATCGTGTGAATCACATTGCCAAGAGCAAGATAGAGGGTTCTATTTGTTTTATTTCAATAACCAATTCATCATACAGAGCGCGACAACAAATAAATTAACACGCTGATTTAGAGTATTAATCTCTATGTCAGTCATTTTATATTTTCTGATAGCTCCAATGCGAAGGAAAGTCCCGCAGATAAATGGTCTGTGAGAATGATCCGTCGAGATTACATCGTGTATGTTGGACTGAGAAAGGACAATTGTACTGTCTGATGCATGACGGATTGAATAAACCTCTTCTCTTTTATTGAACTGCACCTCGAAAGTTAGACACAAAACTTTTGAAGTGCAGTTTTTTACTATAATCGTGTGTCTATGATGTAAGGTAGCGAATTAAGAGTAATGAAAGAACTTTCGTTCGAAGAAGCTACTATGATTAGTGGGGGGGGGCTGTGGCACCCCTCAGAAAGGCGTGGACCCTTGCAAAAAAAAGTATGGGAGTAAGGCATCTGAATGGATTGGCGTATATGATTTTGTGGAATAATTTTCACAACGGATGACACTCTAAGCACAGAAGCCACGACTGGCACATTTCAATTACACAGACATGTAGCACGAGCAGCGGATAGAAAGCGGAAAGAACAGCAAGTTAAAATGAGAAGACCAGCTGGAAAATATGAAATATAGCCAGACAGATGGATAGGGCTGCTGGATGGCTGTCTAAGGACAGAAGCGCGATTACGTGTTGTCAGTGCTCCGCCGCGGCCTCTGTCGTCGCATTGGGTTTCTGAGACATTAACACCCTCTTTTGTTCTTAACCATGGGCTTGCTAACCCACCAAACCACCATGGAAAACTATCGGCAAGAATGTACATTAGTAAAACAAAAGGTTGCCTGTGTCGGCAAAAATAACTATATTTGCACAGAAATAGGCAGGTGAAGTTTGCCGATATAGGAAAATTAAACGAATCTGGTATGTTGTCTGTATCACAATTTGCTCAGTTGCACGGACTCTCGTAGAGAACGGTAAGGAATTATTGCAAGGAAGGAAAATTGGCAGTTGCCGTCCTTGTGGGGAAGATCTATTATCGTGGTTTACGGGAGTGGGGTAACGCCAGGGGGTACCTTATAGACACATGCCTCGCAGCCTAAGATGAATACAAGGCGATGCTCGACTACTTCAAAGATAAAATATTGACGGCGTTTATAAGGGCTTAGTTAATAAATTTGTGTTTTTAAAATTAGTTTCAGGCGAATCATTGCTCGACTTTGTATAGGTGAATGATATTCTCCTATGAGACCCGCCTGCGGGTCTGACAAGATATTCTGCGATGAGCGCCCGCTAAAATGATATTCTCATATATTCTGAGATTCGCCGAAGGCGAGCGGAGGATTCATGCTCACCTCCAGAGCCCCCGGTAGATATGGAG
>JBHAFS010000036.1:0-3510 GCA_041856205.1 Prevotella sp. | reverse complement strand
GTGTGGTTCGAATCGAAGCAGAATGTGGTTCGAGTCGAAGCACGCGACGTGAAGGCAGGTATGGCGACACCACTCCGCCGCCAGGGCCTGGTCAGAGCTGGCCTGAGGCCCGACGGCAGCGGTGTGATGGTCGCGAGAAAAAGAATGAATGGGTGAGGGAGAAGACGGCAAGGGCTATTACAGTCGCCCTTGCTCGTGGTAGCTGAAGTAGTTGCCGTCGGTGACGATGACGTGGTCGAGAAAGTAGATACGCATGGTATCGCAGGCCCGCTTGAGGCTGCGGGTGAGATTGTCGTCCTGACTGCTGGGCTGCAGGTTGCCGCTGGGGTGGTTGTGGCAGGCCACCAGCACGGTGGCGTTGTTGAGGATGGCCTCTTTCATGATGACGCGCACGTCGACCGCCGTCTCGGTGATGCCTCCGTGACTGATGCACACCGCCTTGATGAGCTTGAACGACTGGTTGAGCAGCAACACGTGGAACTCCTCCACGTCGAGGTCCTGCAGCCTGGGGTGCATATAGTTGTAGATGGCCGTGGCCGACCCCAGGTCGGGACGTTGCTCGGCCTCGGTGTCCTTGCGGCGCTTGCCCAGCTCGCAGGCGGCGAGGATGGTGACGGCCTTGGCAGGCCCCATGCCGTGATACTGCTGCAGCTCCTTGACCGACTTCTTGCCCAGGGTGTTGAGGTTGTTGTTGCAGTCGGCCAGCACGCGGCGCATGAGGTCGACAGCACTCTCCTTGGCCGACCCCGAGCCGATGAGTATGGCCAGCAGCTCGGCATCGCTCAGCGCGGCAGGCCCCAGGCGCTCGAGCTTCTCGCGGGGGCGGTCGGCCTCCGACCAGTGGTTGATGGATAGTTTGTGCATGGTACAGGAGATTGGCGGGAGAGGATTATTTGTAGAAGGTCTTGTCGTAGGCATGGAACTCATCCTGCCGCTTCACCATGCGTTTCCACACCGCCTCGAAGAAGCCGCAGCCGTAGCCCATGAGCTGGGTGAAGGCAGCCACCACCGAGAGCTGTCCCACCCTGAGGCTGCGTGTCTGCACCGTGGCGCTGACGGCGATGAGCAGCGCGTAGAGCACCAGCAGACCACCGCCCACCCCCAGGGCGGCCACGCCGAAGGCATGCTGCATGTGGGTTGTGCCGAGACAGAGCATAGAGAGCCCCGCCAGCATGAGCAGCACCAGCACGGCCACGCCGGCCGTGAAGACCGCCGGTAGCAGGTGTACCAGCTTGAGGCTCTCGGGGTAACGCTTGTAGAGGTTGATACGGGCGATGCCGCTGTTGTAGACCTGCCGCCAAAACTTGCGGAAGTCGGTGCGACGCTTGTGGTAGACCCACGCCGCGGGAAAGAGGCGGCACTTGCACCCGGCCTTGAAGATGCGTATCGAGAAGTCGATGTCTTCGCCGAAGCGCATGGGCGAGAATCCCCCCAGCTGCGTATAGACGTCGCGGCGGATGCCCATGTTGAACGAGCGCGGGTAAAACTTGTCGAGCTTCTTCTTGCCGCCGCGTATGCCGCCCGTGGTGAAGAAGCTGGTCATGGAATAAGAGATGGCTTTCTGGGTGGGGGTGAACGACTGGTGCGCACGGTCGGGACCGCCGAAGGCCTCGCAGGGGTCGCACCGCAGCTCCTGGTCGATGGCCTCGAGCCACTCCTCGGGCACGATGACATCGGAGTCGAGGATGAGCACGTAGCGTCCACGCGCCCGTTCTACACCGTAGTTGCGGCTCTGTCCCGGTCCGCTGTTGGGCTTCATGAAGTAGCTGATGTCGAGCCTGTCGGCATAGCGGCCGCACACCTCCTGGCAGGTCAGCTGCGAGCCGTCTTCCACGATGACGACTTCAAAATTGCGCATGCGCTGCCGTGTGAGGCTGTCGAGGAGCTCGTCCACCTCGTCGGGACGGTTGTACACGGGTACGACGACCGAGTATTCGGGTGCCGCCGACTGCCAGCCGGCAGCCTCGGTGGCAGGGTGGGTGTCAGGCGTATGGGTCATGATGATCAAGGTTGGTAAACAAAAACCTCCCCAAGTCACACCGTGGCGGGGGAATGTCGTGGCAGACGGCTGGGCGCGGAGCCCTGGCTACTGAGACATACCCTCCACAGGAGGGGCTTGGGGAGGCCGTATGGGGATTGCAGGAGCTTACTTCTCGGTCACGCGACCCACGTAGCTTCCGTCACGTGTGTCGACGGTGATGAGCTCGCCCTCGTTGATGAAGAGGGGCACGCGAATCTCGGCACCGGTCTCCAGGGTGGCAGGCTTGGTGGCGTTGGTGGCGGTGTTACCCTTCACGCCCGGCTCGCTGTGGGTGATGACGAGGTTGGTCTTGATGGGCATCTCGGCAGAGAGGATGGTACCGTCAGAGGTGTCGGTCTGCACGTCTACGACGTCGCCTTCCTTCATAAACTCAGCGCCGGTAATCATATCCTTGGCGATGGGAATCTGCTCGAAGGTCTCCTGGTTCATGAAGATGCAACCTGTGGCATCCTCGTAGAGATACTGGTAGGGACGGTGCTCCACGCGCACGTCATCGAGCTTGAAACCTACCTGGAAGGTACGCTCCAGCACACGGCCGTCGGCCACGTTCTTGAGCTTGGTATTCATCACGGTGTTGCCCTTGCCCGGCTTACGGTGCTGAAAGTCAACACACTTCCAGATACCACCATCCATGCGGATGCAGGTTCCGATTTTGATTTCCTGAGAATTGATCATTGTGTTATGCTTTTAAATTTGTTATTGTCGATTTTGCGGGTGCAAAGTTACGACTATTTTATAAAAAAACATCGAATTGAGGGTGAAAAAACGCTTAATTCTTTGCCATTTCGAAAATTATGAGTAATTTTGCAGCCCAAACGGGGCTATTCGGCTCGTTTCAATCGTGATACGCATACAATAATAAATTAAATAAAGCAATAAAATGAAAAGAACATTTCAGCCTCACAATCGTCGCCGCGTGAACAAGCACGGTTTCCGCGAGAGAATGGCAACCAAGAACGGCCGTCGCGTACTGGCTTCTCGTCGTGCCCATGGCCGCAAGAAGTTGACCGTATCTGACGAGCACCACGGAAAGTAATTTCCGCAGTCAGGTCACCGGCGACATAGCAGGGGGCGTCAAGCTTAGCTTGGCGCCCCCTGCTTTTTTGGTGTCACACAGAAGGTGACAAGGGAATAAAGACGACCGTGACGACGTAATCCCGCCAGCCACGCGCCGCCCCTGCCGGCCCGCTACCCTTCTGCACCGAGCGGCAGCACACGGGCCGTGGGCAGCACCAGCTCGCCCAGGTCGATCACAGCGTTGAACAAGGCCACGTGCGTGTAGCTGAGGATGTCGGCAGGAGTGACGGCCGCCTCGGTGAGGCGGCCCTGCCGCAGCAGATGGGCGCGACGCGTTCCGGCGAGCAGCGGCGTGTGTGGCGTGCTCGGCGGCCTCCTTGGCGTTGGCCAGCAGCGTGGCCTCGGCATCGAGCAGCGAGGCGTCGCAGGTGCCCTTCATGGGGTACGAGCAG
>JBHAFS010000035.1:0-7612 GCA_041856205.1 Prevotella sp. | reverse complement strand
GCCACTATCTCCTTCTTATGTACGTCAAGCCCGCAGCCACGAGCTACGACCTCTTCAAAGGAGACCTCGTTCTTCTGTGTCGCCATATCTGTAGGGTTTAAGGGTTATCTGTGGCAAAGATACAAGAAATCCCTTTTCATTCCCTTTGGCGAAAGCTGTTCATGTACGTTTCATAACGCTCTAATTTTTGGTTCTCTGTTGCAAAAGTAGGGCATTGTGTCGGCATGCAGTGGTGGGAAATGCCTATTTGGCGGTAGGTATTTCCCTATGTCTGCGGCCGCTGGCGGCCGTTGTGACGGCAGCGCTGGTGGTCGGCGGGCGGGCTGTGGCTGCATGGCGGCCGCTGTGGCATGGCCCGTGGGCTATGGCTTTGGCAGCAGCGTGAGGAGCTCCTCCATGCCGGCCGAGGCCCCTTTCGGGATGTGATGGAAGCCTCGCGCGGTGTTGGCCGCCACGGCGTTGGGGTCGATGAGGAAGATGGGGCAGTGGGGTGGGGTGTACTGCACCAGTGAGGCCGCGGGGTAGACGTTGAGCGAGGTGCCGATGATGACAAACACGTCGGCCGAGGCCGCCTCTTCGGCGGCGGGGCCGAGCATGGGCACGCTCTCGCCGAAGAACACGATGAACGGTCGCAGCAGCGAGCCGTCGGCCGCCCGCGTGCCCGGTGCCACGTCGCTGTGGTCGGGGGTGAGTTGCTGGATATAGGTGGGGTCGTAGGGATCGGCGCTCGAGCACACCTTGGTGAGTTCGCCGTGCAGGTGGATGACATGGGTGGAGCCCGCCTTCTCGTGCAGGTTGTCGACATTCTGCGTGAGCACGGACACGTCGTAGTCGGCCTCAAGGGCTGCGATGAGTCTGTGGCCCTGGTTGGGCTCAGCGTCCCACAGCTTGCGGCGCAGCATGTTGTAGAAATAGGTCACGAGTGTGGGGTCGGCCTCCCATCCCTCGTGCGAGGCCACCTGCTGCACAGGATAGTTCTCCCATAGGCCGTCGTTGCCGCGGAAGGTCTTGAACCCGCTCTCCACCGACATTCCGGCACCGGTCAGAAAAACAACTTTCTTTTTCATAGGCATCATCTCGTAAATTGTTATTATTGTACAAAAATAGTAATTTTTTAGGAATAAAGGTTTCCCGAACAATTAAATATAGTATCTTTGCACATTATTTATAAACAAGCAAGTATAGAAAATGGATCAAGTAAGTTACGCGCTGGGCATGAGCATCGGCCACCAGCTGCAGCAGATGAATGCTGCCGAGGTGAACGTAGACGATTTCGCCCAGGCCATCAAGGACGTTTTTGCCGGTAAGGCATCGATGACAGATACAGAGGCACAGGCCGCCGTGGAGACATTCTTCTCGAAGAAGGCCGAAGAGCAGGCTGCCGGCGCCAAGGCCGAGGGAGAGAGCTTCCTGGCCGAGAACGCCAAGAAAGAGGGTGTGGTGACGCTGGCCTCGGGTTTGCAGTACCAGGTGCTGCGCGAGGGCAACGGCAAGAAGCCCAGTGCCACCGACCAGGTGGAGTGCCACTACGAGGGTACGCTCATCAACGGGCAGGTGTTCGACAGCAGCTACCGGCGTGGCGAGACGGCCACCTTCGGGCTCAACCAGGTGATTGCCGGATGGACCGAGGGTCTGCAGCTCATGCAGGAAGGCGCCAAGTATCGTTTCTTCATCCCCTACACGCTGGCCTATGGCGAGCGCGGCGCAGGACAGTCGATACCGCCGTTTGCCACGCTCATCTTCGACGTGGAGCTGGTCAAGGTCAAGTGATTGCGGCCCAACGGATAAAACTAAGGATATTCAAAATAAAATTAATAATCCACAATGAAAAGTCTAAAACTTCTGGCCGCTATGGCCATTGCAGCAGGAACATTCAGCGCTTGCGGCAATTCTACACCGAAGGCTGATTTGAAGACAGACGTCGACTCACTGAGTTACGCCATCGGTCTGTCACAGTCGCAGTATGTGCGCCAGGCCATCCAGCAGGGCCAGGTCATCGACACGGCTTACATCGACGAGTTTGTGAAAGGCATCAACGAGGGCGTTAACGCCGGCGACGACAAGAAGAAGGCCGCCTACATCACCGGTCTGCAGGTGGGTCAGCAGCTCTCCACACAGCTGGTGAAGGGCGTGAACCACGACCTCTTTGGTGAAGACTCGACGAAGACCATTTCGCTGAAGAACCTCCTCGCCGGATTCCTCACAGGCACCAAGGGCAGCAAGGGTCTCTTCACGCCTGAGGTGGCCAACCAGATTGCACAGACCAAGATGGAGGCCATCAAGGCCAAGAACATGCTCAAGCAGTATGGTCCCAACAAGGAGGCCGGTGAGAAGTTCCTTGCCGCCAACAAGAAGAAGCCGGGCGTGGTGACGCTTCCCTCGGGCCTGCAGTATAAGGTCATCAAGGAGGGTAAGGGTGCCATCCCCACCGATACCACCACGGTGACCGTCAACTACGAGGGTCGCACCATCGACGGCAAGGTGTTCGAGAGCTCGTACACCAACGGCAACGGTCCTGTGACCATCCAGCCCAAGCAGTTCATCCCCGGCTGGACCGAGGCTCTGACACACATGCCCGCCGGCTCGGTATGGGAGGTGTATATCCCCCAGAACCTGGCCTACAAGGAGCGTCAGGCCGGTCAGATCAAGCCCTTCTCTACCCTGATCTTCAAGATTGAGCTGATCAAGGTAGGCAAGTAAGCCATAGCCCTATCCGCATCACCCCCCTCCTCGTGGACTCCCTTATGTCCTTCTGGGAGGGGTTTTGCTTGCGGGTGACAACGAGAAGACATCAATCTATCATCAACTGTTAGATCATGAGAAAACTATTTTTATGTGCCCTGGCCGTGGTTGCCGGTTCGGTAGCCACATCGGGCTGGGCCGGAAACAACAAGGACAAGAAGAAGAAAGCCGAGGCTCCCGTGCAGCGCGTGACGCTGCAGACAACCTCCGACTCGGTGAGCTACGCCGCAGGCTACTCGGCTACGGCCGGCCTGCTCAGCTATCTGCAGCAGAGGCTCAACGTCGACACGGCCTTCATGGCCGACTTTGAGCGTGGCTACAAGGAGGCGATGGCCAAGGCCGGCGACAAGGCCTTCAAGGCCTACCAGGCCGGTGGAAGCATTGCCGAGCAGGTGAGCAGCCAGATACTGCCCAATATGAAGAACGAACTGGCCGGCACACCCGACTCCATCTCGGCGGCCCTGTTTCACCAGGGATTCATCGACGGCATCAACGAGGACACCACTTTCTATAATATGACCTCGGCCCGCGAGCTCTTCGAGGGCCGCGTCAAAGAGGTGAAAGACGCCCAGAACGCCGCCTACAAGGCCGAGAACGAGGCATGGCTCAAGACCAACGCCACCAAGAGCGGCGTGACGGTGCTGCCTTCGGGCCTGCAATACAAGGTGCTCAAGAGCGGCACGGGTGCCGTCCCCACCAAGGAACAGACCGTAGACGTGGTGTATGAGGGCAAGACCATCGACGGCAACGTATTCGATGCCACCTCGCGCCACAACGGTGCCAAGTTCGACAGCTTCCGCTGCGACCAGGTCATCAAGGGCTGGACCGAGGCCCTCACCATGATGCCCGTGGGCAGCAAGTGGGAGATTTACATCCCCCAGGAACTGGCCTACGGCGAGCGCCAGGCCGGCAACATCAAGCCCTACTCTACGCTCATCTTCACCGTAGAGCTCGTGGGCATACAGGCTGCGAAGGTCGACGAGGCTGCCGCCAAGGCCGCCGATGGCGCCAAGAAGCCTGCCGCCACCAAGGCACCGGCGAAGAAAAAGGCACGTCGCTGACACCCGTTGAGGTGCCAGAACGTGCGTAGGCCAACCGTTTTAGGGCGGTAATATTTACAATATGCACGGATATGATAAAATATCCGTGCATTTTGTTGCTGATGTCATTTAGTTTTTTTATTTTTGCTACCAAGTATTTTACGAATTGAAAAAACACTTTCAATGGAAAAAATAGACAACCTGGACAAGAAGATTCTTTCTATCCTCTCTAAGAATGCACGTATTCCCTTCAAGGACGTAGCGGCTGAGTGCGGCGTGTCGAGGGCAGCCATCCACCAGCGTGTGCAGCGCCTCATGGAGAATGGTATCATCACCGGCAGCGGGTTCGACGTCAACCCCAAGAGCCTGGGCTACAGCACCTGCACTTACGTAGGACTCAACCTGGAGCGCGGCTCGATGTACAAGGATGTGGTGAAGCAACTCAAAGACATCCCTGAGATTGTGGAATGTCATTTCACCACAGGGTCGTACACCATGCTCATCAAGGTCTATGTACGCGACAACGAGCAGCTCATGGACCTGCTCAACAATCGTCTGCAAGCCATTCCCGGTGTGGTGTCCACCGAGACGCTTATCTCCTTGGAGCAGAGCATCAAGCGTGAGATACCGGTGACCTTTGATAAATAATGAATCGTTTTGATCTCGAGTCGCATCTCAACGACATCTATGCGACGTTTCCCGAGGCCAGGAGAAAACCGATGATCGGCATCACCGCCAACTATGTGGACGGCGATGCCACCCTGCGCGACCGCTACTACACCCAGGTGGTGGAGGCCGGCGGCGTGCCGGTGATCATCCCTCCGGTGGCCGACAAGGCTGTGCTGGTCAACACCGTCGACCAGATTGACGGCCTGCTGCTCACCGGCGGCGGCGACATCAACCCGCTGTGGGCGGGCGAGGAGCCCTCGCCGCAGCTGCATGGCATCAACGCCACGCGCGACCTGCCCGAGCTGCTCATCACCCGACTGGCCTACAACCGACAGATTCCCATCCTGGGTATCTGTCGCGGCATACAGACGCTGGCCGTGGCCCTGGGCGGCAAGGTGGCGCAGGATATCAGCCTCTCCCCTAGCCCCTCCCCGGTAGGGAAGGGGAATGAGCGCGAGGTCATGCAGGTGAAGCATGCGCAGGATGCCGACAGGAGCGAGCCCACCCATTCCATACGTATTGTCGCCGACTCTTATCTCGCCGATATCTACGGCGTGAGCACTCCCCCTCCCACCGGAGGGGGCAGGGGGGAGGCTTCCCTGCTGGTCAACTCGTTCCACCATCAGGCGGTGTCGGAGCCGGGCCCGCGCTTCCGCGTGACGGCGACGGCGGCCGACGGCATCGTCGAGGCTATCGAGAGTGCCGAGTTCAAACCCATCATGGGTGTGCAGTGGCATCCCGAGTGGATGGGACAGGAGGGACAGCCCCTGTTTCGCTGGCTGGTGAACCAGGCCCACAACTTCTACGTGGCCAAGAAGTTGCACGAGCGCATCCTCACCCTCGACACCCATTGCGACACCCCGATGTTCTTCCCGCAGGGCGTGCGTTTCGAGCAGCGCGACAGCCGCATACTCTACGACCTGCACAAGATGACCGAGGGCCGGCAAGACGCCGTCATCATGGTGGCCTACCTGCCCCAGCCCAAGATGGGCGAGCAGTTCTCGCAGAAGGTCGACATTGCGGGCATCATCAGCCACAACCCCGACCTGCAGGGCCTATCGCCACAGCTCTCGCCGTTGCAGTATGCCGACCTCATCTTCGACAAACTGGAGCGTATCGTCGAGCAGAACAGTCAGTATATCAGCATTGCACGCACGCCTGCCGACCTCTATGAGGACAAGCGCAAGGGCCGCAAGTCGATCATGTTTGGCATCGAGAACGGACTGGCCCTGAACCACGACCTGGGCAACATACGCCACTTTGCGCAGCGCGGCGTGGTGTATATCACGCTGTGCCACAACGGCGACAACGACATCTGCGACAGCGCCCGCGGCAGCAACATGCACAACGGCGTGTCGCAGTTTGGCGAGAAGGTCATCCGCCGGATGAACGACGAGGGCATCATGGTAGACCTCAGCCACGGCGCCGAGAAGTCGTTCTACGATGCCCTCGACATCAGTCGTGTGCCCATCGTATGCTCGCACAGCAACAGTCGGGCCCTCTGCGACGTGCCGCGCAACCTCACCGACGACCAGCTCAGGGCACTCGCCCGCAAGGGCGGCGTGGCGCATGTGACGCTCTACCACGGTTTCTTGCGCAAGGGCGGCGAGGCCACTGTCATGGATGCCATCGACCATCTGGAGCATGCCATCGGCATCATGGGCATCGACCATGTGGGACTGGGTACCGACTTCGACGGCGACGGCACCGTGCGCGGATGCGCCGATGCCTCAGAGCTTATCAACTTCACCCGCCATCTGCTGCGCCGGAAATACAGCGAGCGCGACATCGAGAAGATCTGGGGTGGCAACTGGCTGCGCGTGATGTCGTTGGTGCAGGCATCGAAATGCTGACCGGTCCTGCCCTGAGGGCCAGGCTATGTAATAAGATGAACAATGAAGAAAATAGCAAACAAGACAAAGATACTGGTTGTGACAACGATATTGTGTGCGGCAGCGCTGCTGCTCTTCACCGTGGGGCCGCTGGCCTCGCACAAGACCGACGACACGGAGGAGACCGAGGAGATGGAGAAGGTGGCACCCGTAGGGCCCGCCTTCAGTGCCGACTCGGCCTATGCCTTCACCAAGGCGCAATGCGATTTCGGGCCCCGCGACATGAACTCCGAGGGGCATGAGCGTTGTCTCGAATGGATTGTGGGTAAGTTCAAGCAGTATGGCTGCACCGTGACCACACAGAAGGCCGACCTCAAGGGCTACGACGGCACCATGCTCAAGGCCACCAACATCATGGCCAGCTACAATCCCAAGGCCACCACGCGCATCATGCTCTGCGCCCACTGGGACACGCGTCCCTGGGCCGACAACGACCCCGACAGCACCAACTGGCGCAAGCCTATCCTCGCGGCCAACGATGCCGCCAGCGGCGTGGCGGTGATGCTCGAGGTGGCACGGGTGCTGCAGGCTGCCGAGAAGGGTGGCACCGACCGGCTGAGACCCGACCTGGGCATCGACTTCGTGTGCTTCGACGCCGAAGACTGGGGCACCCCGCAGTGGGCCAACCAGCCCGACGACCCCGACTCGTGGGCCCTCGGCGCACAGCATTTCTCGGCCAACCTGCCCCAGGGCTACGCTCCGCGCTACGGCATTCTGCTCGACATGGTGGGTGGGCAGGGTGCCCGCTTCTACCGCGAGGGCATGTCGATGCAGTATGCGCCCGAGATTGTGAAGAAGGTGTGGCGTGCAGCCCGACAGGCCGGCTACGGCTCGTTCTTCCCCAAGAGCGACGGCGGCATGATCACCGACGACCATATCCCCGTGAACCAAGTGGCTAAGATTCCCTGCATCGACATCATTCCTTATTACCCCGACTGTCAGCAGAGTTCCTTCGGACCCACCTGGCATACCTTGGCCGACGACATGGAACACATCGACCCCAACACGCTCAAGGCCGTGGGGCAGACCCTCATACAGGTGATATACACCGAGCAGTAGTGGTTCCCTTGTGTTCAACGACTTGCCGCCGGGGTGCAATCATGTGGATATTGCACCCCGGCGGCTTATTTTTTGTAACCATTCAATTTAGGCCGTCCTGTAATCAAACAAAAAATCTCGAGGTTATTCTCGGGATTTTTTGTATTGGTACGGCAGAAGTTGTATAATCTGCTCTTCATCCATATCATCATTTAGCTTGCCAAGGACGTC
>JBHAFS010000034.1:0-23695 GCA_041856205.1 Prevotella sp. | reverse complement strand
TCCGTAGGCTCGGCGGTCTCGCTACGTGGCTTCCTTCATCCTTGACATTACTGACAACGACTTGCCTTTCGCTTCGCTTGGCGGTAAATACCTGCGACTGGAGTTGAACCAGTTAGGTTAGTGTCATGCCCGACACACAAAGAGATTTCCCCCGACAGCTGGGTTCTAGCTGCCGGGGGAAATCATTATTTCTTGAATTTATCTGCTTGCTGCTGAATCAGCGCGGCATCTTCAAAATAGTCGATGCGCATGGCGCGTCGCACGTCGTCCATGGTCTGCGCGGCCACCTCGCGGGCATCGTCAGAGCCTTTCTTGAGGATGTTGAAGATCTCGGGGATGTCTTGCTCATACTCGCGACGGCGCTGGCGGATGGGCTCGAGCATACGGTTGATGACGTTGTTGAGGAGCTTCTTGCACTTCATGTCGCCGATGCCGCCTGCCGTATAGGCCGCCTTGAGCTCGTCGAGGTTGGCAAACTCGGGCCAGAAGTCGGCGAAGTCTTGGTCGGTAGAGAAGGCATCGAGATAGGTAAACACCGCGTTGCCCTCCACATGTCCCGGGTCAGAGACGTTGAGGTGCGTGGGATCGGTGTACATACCCTTGACCTTGGCCCACACCTCGTCGGCGCTGTCGGAGAGGTAGATGCAGTTGTTCAGGCTCTTGCTCATCTTCTCCTTGCCATCGGTACCCGGCAAGCGGCGTGCGGTGGCATTCTCGGGCAGCATGATGTTGGGCTCGACGAGCACTGGGGCATACATCTGGTTGAAGCGTCCCACCAGTTCGCGCGTGAGCTCGATCATCGGCTCCTGGTCCTCACCGGCAGGCACCGTGGTGGCCTTGAAGGCCGCGATGTCGGCAGCCTGCGACACGGGGTAGCAGAAGAAACCCAGCGGGATGTTGGTCTCGAAGTTGCGCATCTTGATCTCGGTCTTCACCGTGGGGTTGCGCTGCACGCGGCTCACGCTCACGATGTTCATGAGATAGGTGGTGAGCTCGGCCAGCTCGGGGATGCAGCTCTGGATATAGAGCGTACACTTCTGCGGGTCGAGACCGGCAGAGAGATAGTCGAGTGCCACCTCCACGATGTTCTGGCGGATCTTCTCGGGGTTGTCGGCGTTATCGGTAAGTGCCTGCACGTCAGCCATAAAGACGAACATGCGGTCGTAGTCTCCTTCGTTCTGAAGCTGTACGCGACGGCGCAGGCTTCCTACATAGTGTCCCAGGTGCAGCTTGCCCGTAGGGCGGTCACCGGTCAGAATTATCTTTCCCATAAATGATTGATAGTGTATTATTTGTATGCAAAGGTAGCAAAAAAAAGAGGAATGGGTGAAGGGTTGGCCCAAAAAGTAAGGCCACAGGGTTGCAAAAGCACGCCCCACGTGCGGCCCCGTCATGCTTCGGCCCGTGCCCACTACCGCTTCAGCCCTTGGGCTCCGGGCACCATCACTGGTGCGTTGCTACTCACATAGGCAGCGATGGTCTTCATGCGCACGTAGTTCTCGCTGAGGTACATGAATCCGCCGTAGTGGTTGCCGGTGCCCCATGAGTTCTTGGCCAGGAAGAACAGTCGTCCCTGGCGGTCGCGGGCAAGGCCACAGAGCATCATGCAGTGGTCGTCGGTGGTGCGCCTCGACTCGAACGACTGCTGGCGGCGCTGCTGGTCGGCCCCCCTGTCCTCGTGCTTCAGCAGGGCCACTCCTCGCTTGAAGTCGAAGCCCGGCTCACTGATGTCGCCCTCCCAGCATACGGGGTGGCCCGTGCGTATGGCCCGCACCATGATGCCCATGAGGGTGTCGAGGGGCACGTTGAGGAAGCGGTCGCGCAGCTGGTTGTCGGGCAGCTCGAGCACAAACTCACGTCCAAAGGGGTGATGGGTGAAGCTGGTGAGCTGCAGATACTCACCGGGGCGGCACACGCTGTGGCCGAACTCCAGCGGCGTATACTCTGCGCCCAGCATAAACACATAGCGTGGCATGAAGCCCACCTCGCGGTCGAGGAGGTCGTCCAGTCGCCCATTCATCTGCCCCAGCGATGCCGAGGCCTGCGCCGTCATCTCCGCCTTGCGCGCCAGCACGTCGTAGTCGACGCCCTGCAGGTTGTGGTAGGCATCGTAGGCCAACACGCCGTAGTTCTCCGTCAGTCGGAGGAGCATCGACGACATGCCCCTCAGACTCACCGGCCGGGCGCCGCCGGTGAGGAAGTAGCGCTGTGCCTGCTCGCGGAGGAACATACGCGCGGGATAGTCGGGCGAGAGGTTCACCGAGTCGCCCACCATGAGGTGCTCGGTCTCGATGGTGGCCAGCATGGCATAGGCCCAGCAGAGCGGGCTGCGCCCCTGGTCTTTCACCGGCGTGGTCTTGAGCACCACCTCATCGACAAAATGCGGCTCCTCCGCGTTCGCGGGCCTCCGCCCGCGTTGGCCACAGGCTACGAAGAGCATGACGAGGGCACCGAAGAGTAGGGTTGACTTTTTCATGACGGCATGATATGACGGTGGTGCAAAGGTACGAAAAAACATGTAGTCATCCTTCGCCCCTCATGCCCAGCGAGTGCCGCGGCCCTCACCTTTAACCTTTTTTACTCTTTTACCCGTTTTCTTTTTCGTAACTTTGCACCATGAAATTACAAGCACAAGACTTTGAGGTCATGGCCCCCGTGGGGTCGCGCGAGTCGCTGGCCGCCGCCATACAGGCCGGCGCCGACTCGATATACTTTGGCATCGGACAGCTCAACATGCGGTCGCACAGTGCCAACCACTTCGATATCAACGACCTGCACGAGATCGCAGAGACCTGCGACCGGCACGGCATCAAGACTTATCTCACCGTCAACACCATCATCTACGACGACGACCTCGATGCCATGCACCAGATCATCGATGCCGCCAAGGTGGCGGGCATCACGGCGGTCATCGCCTCCGACGTGGCCGTGATGGTGTATTGCCGGCAGGTGGGCGTGGAGGTACACCTCTCCACCCAGCTCAACATCTCGAACGTCGAGGCGCTGAAGTTCTACGCCCAGTTTGCCGACGTGAGCGTGCTGGCGCGCGAGCTCAACATGGACCAGGTGGCACATATCCACCGCGAGATTGCACGGCAGGACATCTGCGGCCCCATGGGCAGGCAGGTACGCATCGAGATGTTTTGTCACGGTGCCCTCTGCATGGCCATCTCGGGCAAGTGCTATATGAGCCTGCATGCCCAGAACCGCTCGGCCAACCGCGGCGAGTGCGTGCAGATCTGCCGCCGGTCGTACACCGCCACCGACAACGAGACGGGCAACCAGCTCGAGATCGACAACAAATACCTCATGAGCCCCAAGGACCTGAAGACGGTGCGATTCGTCGACCGTATGATGGAGGCCGGCGTGCGGGTGTTCAAGATCGAGGGCCGTGCCCGCGGTCCGGAGTATGTGTACACCGTGGTGCGCTGTTACAAGGAGGCCATACAAGCCGTGCTCGACGGCACGTTCACCGACGAGAAGAAGGACGCATGGGACCAGCGGCTGGCCACTGTCTTCAACCGCGGCTTCTGGGACGGCTACTACCAGGGACAGACCATGGGCGAGTGGAACCGGGGCTACGGCTCGAACGCCACCGAGCGTAAGGTGCTCGTGGGCAAGGTGACGAAGTATTTCTCGAAGCTCGGCGTGGCCGAGATTGCCGTCGAGGCCACCCATTTCGAGCTCGGCGACAAGCTGCTCATCATCGGCAACACCACCGGCGTGATGTATCTCGACGCCACAGAGATACGCTACGACCTGCAACCCGTGGAACGGGCCGAGCAGGGCTGGCGCGTGTCGATACCCGTCACGGGCAAGGTGCGCCCCAACGATAAGTTCTTCAAGCTGGAGACCGTCACCCCGAAGGAGACTGCCGCCTCAGCGCAGACATTATAAACTCATCATCATCATCACAATGACAACAGAATATACCCCACAGACAGCCACCATCGATGAGCTCCAGGACGAGGTCATCGAGCAGTTTGCCGACTTCGACGACTGGATGGACAAATACCAGTTGCTCATCGACCTGGGCAACGACCTCGCTGCCCTCAACGAGAAATACAAGAACGAACAGAACCTCATCGACGGCTGCCAGAGCCGTGTATGGATTCAGTGCGACCACGTGGATGGCAGGCTCTACTTCACGGCCGACAGCGACGCGCTCATCGTCAAGGGCATCATCGCCCTGCTCATCCATGTCATCAGCGGCCACACGCCGCAGGCTATCCTCGATGCCGACCTCTACTTCATCGAGCGCATAGGGCTGCGCGAGCACCTCTCGCCCACGCGCAGCAACGGCCTGCTGGCCATGGTGAAGCGCATCAAGGCCTACGCTCTGGCCTTCTCGCTGAAGGGGTGAAGGAGGGGATGAAGGACGGGGTGCCGCCATGGTATGGCGGCAAACGCAACCACAACACACGATAACACGATCATAGCATGCGCAAACTGAAGACCATCGAGATGAACCGGCTCACGCTGGAGGAGTTTAAGGAGGCTGAGAAGCTGCCGCTCGTCGTTGTCTTAGACGATGTGCGGAGCCTGTATAACGTGGGCTCGGTGTTTCGCACCTGCGACGCCTTCCGCGTGGAGGCGGTATACCTCTGCGGCATCACCGCCACCCCACCCCACCCCGAGATCCATAAGACGGCCCTGGGCGGCGAGGACTCGGTAGACTGGCGCTACTTCGAAAACACGGAGGAGGCGGTGCGCGAACTACATAGCCGCGGATGCTTGGTCTATGCCATCGAACAGGTGGAAGGGTCAACGAAGCTGCAGGAGCTTTTTAATTCAAAATTCAAAATTCAAAATTCAAAATTGGCTGACGCACAACAAACCAACCCACCAACAGACCAACAAGCCAGCCCACCAGCCCACCAACCCACCGCCATCATCTTCGGCAACGAGGTGAAGGGGGTGAAGCAGAGCGTGGTGGATTTGTGCGACGGCTGCCTGGAGATTCCGCAGTTTGGCACCAAGCACTCGCTGAACGTCAGTGTGACGGCCGGCATCGTCATCTGGGAGTTTGCCAAGATGAGGCTGCTGGATCGGTAAGCGCCGAGCCCCCACAACTTTTCATCACCCAACGGCAAGACGCCTGGCCCCATGCAGGCCAGGCGTCTTGCCGTTGAAAGCCCCGGCCGATAGCTGTCGGGGCCCTATTTCCTCAGTCATGTCATAGGGCTACTTGCCCAGCTGCTGCTTCAGCAGCACGGGGATCTGGCTCGTCTCGTTGGCCACGGGCACACCCACGGCCTCGAAGGCAGCCACCTTGCCGGCGGCGGTGCCGCTGCCACCCGAAATGATGGCGCCGGCATGACCCATCTGCTTGCCCGGAGGCGCCTGGCGACCGGAGATGAACACGGCCACAGGCTTGGTGACATGAGCCTTGATGAACTGTGCCGCACGCTCCTCAGCATCGCCGCCAATCTCGCCGATGAGGGCGATGGAGTCGGTGTCGGGGTCGTCCTGGAACATCTGCAGCAGGTCTTCGAAGTAGAGCCCCACCACGGGGTCGCCACCCACACCCACGGCCGTCGACTGTCCCAGTCCGGCCTGCGTGAGACTGGCCACCACCTCGTAGGTCAGCGTGCCGCTGCGGCTGATGACCCCCGTATGGCCTTTCTTGAAGATATTGGCAGGCATGATACCCGCCATGCTCTCGTCGGGCGAGATCAGTCCCGGACAGTTGGGACCGATGACCTTCACACCCCTGATGCGAGCATAGCGCTGGGCAGCCACGGCGTCGAGCGTGGGCACGCCCTCGGTGATGCACACCACGAGCCGAATGCCGCCGTCGATGGCCTCGAGCATGGCATCCTTGGCAAAGGGTGCAGGCACGAAGATGATGGAGGCGTTGGCACCGGTAGCTGCCACGGCATCCTTCACGGTGTTGAACACCGGTATGCCGTCGACCAGCTGTCCGGCCTTGCCGGGCGAGGTGCCACCCACCACGTTGGTACCATACGCTTTCATCTTGGCAGCATGGAAGCTACCGTCACGTCCGGTGATTCCCTGGACAATCAGTTTTGTATCTTTGTTGATCAGAATACTCATAGCTTTTTTAATTCAAAATTCAAAATTCAAGATTCACAATTAATGATTAGGCATGGCATCTGGATATACTGCCTCATTTCCCGTACACAATTCCTTATTCCTGTGTTCACAACGAACCTACTAAAGTATCTTTGATAAATACTCTTTGAGCAGTAATTGTGAATTGTGAATTATGAATTGTGAATTAAACTCCGTGCCACGGCCTTGTGGCCCGCATCTGCCATGCTGGTGGCCACGATAAACTCGGTGCCCTCGAGCAGGGCGCGGCCCTCGGCCTCGTTGGTGCCGGTGAGACGGATGACGATGGGGATGTCGGTGTCGATGATCTTGAAGGCCTCGATGAGTCCGCGTGCCACGTCGTCGCAGCGTGTGATGCCGCCGAAGATATTGATGAGCACCGTGTTGACATGCTTGTCGCTGAGCAGCAGCTTCATGGCCTCGACGATCTTCTCGGGGTTCGAACTGCCGCCGATGTCGAGGAAGTTGGCCGGCTCGCCGCCGTAGAGCTTGATCATATCCATGGTAGCCATGGCCAGTCCGGCACCGTTGACCATGCACCCGATGCTTCCGCCGAGGTTCACATAGCTGAATCCCTTGTCCTTGGCCTCGCGCTCCTTGCGCTCCTCCTCGGTGGGCTCGAAGAGCTCGGCCACGTCGGGATGGCGGAAGAGGGCGTTGTCGTCGAAGGTCATCTTGGCGTCGATGGCCTTGAGCGTGCCGTCGGTGAGCTTCACCAGCGGGTTGATCTCGGCCAGCGAGGCATCTTTCTCTACGAACAGCCGATAGAGGTTCTTCAGCAGCGGCACGGCCTGCTTCACCTGCGCCATGTCGTCGAAGAGCTTGAAGGCAGCCTCGCGGGCCAGATAGTCGGTCATGCCCACCACGGGGTCGATGACGATCTTCTCGATCTTCTCAGGAGTCTCGCGCGCCACCTGCTCGATGTCCATGCCTCCTGCACGGCTGAGCATGAGCAGCGGGCACTTCGACCGGCGGTCCACCAGGATGCTCACATAGTATTCGGCCGCGATGTCCACAGCCTCGCCCACGAGCACGCGGTCGACGGTGAAGCCCTTGATGTCCATACCCAGGATTGCCTCGGCATGACTGCGGATCTCGCTCTCGCTGCCACCCACCTTCACGCCGCCGGCCTTGCCCCGGCCACCGGTGTGTACCTGTGCCTTCACCACAGCCTTCTCTACGCCCAGCTGCCGATAGGCCTCCACAGCCTCGTCGGCTGTGCGACACACCATGCTGCGGTCTACCGGCACGCCATAGCTTGCAAAAAATGCCTTTGCCTGATATTCATGTACCTTCATAATAAATGTATTGTTAAACGTTTCATCGTTAGTTAACTCCAATGGCAAAATTACTAAATATTTCGAAATGAAAAAAGAAAATAAAGAAAAAACACACACATTATTATATTTAACGCATGGTCATTCACGCCCTGCCTCCCTTTATGCACCAATTATCCATGGCCTAGGCCGCGTCATTACCGCTGTTCGGCCTTGCAGCCCTTGGTCACCACACGCTGGATGTGATGGCCGCTGCCGCTGATGCGATGACCCGTGGGCAGCGACCGCAGACAGAAACCCAGGATATGGTTGCGTGTGGAGAACTGTTCGGGATGGTCTACCATGCGACTCCTCACCGAGATGTAGTGCCGCCCGAGCTCCATGGCATCGAGGTTCACCGTATGCCCTTGTTGCAGATGGCGTTTCCAGACGTCGCAGAAGGTCTGGAGCACCAGCTTCACGTCGCCCCGCGTGGCCGAGCAGGCATGCTCAATCTCACGCTCGAGGTCGTCGAGCGTCACCTCGTTGCCACGCAGCGTGCGGGCATAATACTTACCGTAGTTGGAACTGCTCTTGATGTTGCATTTTGTAAGATAATACTTAATAGCCATAATGTAATAAATGTGTTTTAAATGGTTTGAATACGGTGCAAAGATACAGCAAAAACACAACAATGCCAAAGCCGGATGCTATACCTCACACTATACTTCATGATATACCATGCCGTGGTTCGACTCGATGTAGCGTGTGATTCAAATCGAAATAGAGCGTGTTTCGACTCGAAACACACCCTGGTTCTACCCGAAACACCACACGTCTCCATACCCACCACTGCCCCTCATGGGCCCTTCGGCGCGGCGAGAGACCTGCCGCGGGGCCTCGGCAAGGCCCATACCCTGACCCGACAGGCTACGGCCGACTGCCACCAAACTACAAAATTGAAGATAAAATAATATTGATGGTGACATATTTCAAGAGAAATAGCTACCTTTGCAATATAATAATCACAACAGATGATGGAACAGAATTTATTGATTTATAATACGCTCACGCGAAGCAAGGAGCTCTTCAAGCCGCTGCATGCACCCAACGTGGGCATGTATGTATGTGGTCCGACCGTCTACGGCGACCCGCACCTGGGCCACGCGCGCCCCGCTATCACGTTCGATGTGCTCTTCCGCTACCTCAGGCACCTGGGCTACAAGGTGCGCTACGTGCGCAACATCACCGATGTGGGGCACCTGGAGCACGATGCCGACGAGGGCGACGACAAGATCGAGAAGAAGGCCCGCCTGGAGCAGCTCGAGCCCATGGAGATTGCGCAGCACTACACCAACCGCTACCACAAGGCCATGGACGCCCTCAACGTGCTGCCGCCCAGCATCGAGCCCCATGCCACGGGGCATATCATCGAGCAGGAGGAGCTGGTGAAGGAGATACTGGCCAACGGCTTCGCCTACGAGAGCAACGGGTCGATCTACTTCGACGTGGAGAAATACGACAAGGCACACAAATACGGCATCCTCTCGGGCCGCAACCTCAAGGACATCATCAACAACAGCCGCGAGCTGGCCGGTGTGGGCGAGAAGCGCAACCAGGCCGACTTCGCCCTGTGGAAGAAGGCGCAGCCCGAGCATATCATGCGCTGGCCCAGTCCGTGGAGCGACGGATTCCCCGGATGGCACTGCGAATGTACGGCCATGGGCCGCAAGTACCTGGGCAAGCACTTCGACATACACGGCGGCGGCATGGACCTGGTGTTCCCCCACCACGAGTGCGAGATCGCGCAGGCCGTGGCCAGCCAGGGCGACCAGATGGTGCGCTACTGGATGCACAACAACATGATCACCATCAACGGCCAGAAGATGGGCAAGTCGCTGGGCAACTTCATCACCCTGGAGCAGTTTTTCACCGGCGAGCACGAGAGCCTCACACAGGCCTACTCGCCCATGACCATACGCTTCTTCATCCTCTCGGCCCACTACCGCAGCACCGTCGACTTCTCTGACGATGCCCTCAAGGCCAGTGAGAAGGGATTGGAGAAGCTCGCCACCGCCATCGCCGACCTCGGCCGCGTGCCGGTGTCCGACCATTGCGACGCCGACACCGAGGCCTTTGTCAAGAGCCTGCGCCAGCGCTGCTACGACGCGCTGAACGACGACCTGCAGACGCAGCTCGTGGTGAGCTACCTCTTCGAGGCCTGCCGCGTGGTCAACACCCTGCTCGACCACAAGGCCACCATCTGCGCCGACTGCCTGCAAGAGCTCTCGTCGACCATGCGCACCTTTGCCTTCGAGCTGCTGGGACTGCGCGACGAGAAGACAGTGGGCAACGCAGCCTTCGAGGAGGCCTTCGGCAAGGTGATGGACCTCGTGCTCGACTGGCGTGCGACGGCCAAGAGCAGCAAAGACTGGGCCACCTCCGACCGCATACGCGACGCCCTCAACGAGGCCGGCATCGAGGTGAAAGACACCAAGGACGGCGTGACCTGGAGGCTCAACAAATAGAGCCGCGGCATCGCGCCCGCTCAACACATATCGCTACGCGCCCGCTGCAAGCATCTGCAGTGGGCGCGTCGTTGTTGGTGGCAACCCCATCGGAAAACACGGCAGGAAACGTAAAAAGGTAGCAAGTTGAGACTACATGCTACCAAAACCGATACAGCGCACCGGTCGCTCCGCCTGCATGGCCCATTTGGCCCCTCACCCGCCATCTCGCTGCCCCAGATAACCCGAAAGCCCGTCAGAGGCGCATTTTCGATCACCTTACAGGCCAAGAGCGGCCGCTCGACCGCAAAATGATGCAACAACGACACGGCGATGGAGGCGGGAGGGAGTGAAAGTGGGCCAGATGACATGGTTTTGAAACAGATTTGTCAAGCAAAAAACAAGTTTCAGCCGATTTTCGGCCACAAACGACCGGATAGTCAATAAACTTTACATCTTTTTGTCGCCGTTGTATTGTAAAGCACTGATTAGCAACCAAAAACAATTTCATGTCTTCTTACTCATCACCTCAGCAAACCATATATATTATAGGATAACAGTGTTTTGTGTGCGTACACAAAATATTGACTTAGGTCAATAAAAGGGCCATTTTGTCAAGATACAATAAAAAATAGTTGTGGGATGAAGAATAAGTCCCTATCTTTGCATCGTCAAAAGGAAACAAAGACTTCTGCGAGGAAGACATCCAAAGACAAAGATTCAACAGTATAAAGGTTAGTAGATTGTTTCATATATAGGTTTTTAGTTTTAGGTTTAAGAGTTAGTTTTTAGGTTTTTCATTAGGTTGTTAGTTATTTAGGTAAATTAAAGATTGGTTTTTAGGTTAGCACAAATCCCCATCTCCAAGCGTGGAGAGATGGGGATTTGGTTTTTGTGCCCTTGCGAAGGCTGGCAGCGCGGGTTTAAGACAGAGTAGTTTTTTTAAGACAGAGTAACAGAGTAACATAATAACAAACAGCTCAACACAGGTAGCTAAAATAAAGACAGAGTAACATAATAACAAATAACTCAAACTTTATGGCTGACATCTGTGCTCATTGTTCTCATCTGTGGCTAAAAGTAGTAACATTATAACAAACTGCACACACTTTTATGGATGCCATCAGAGGTCATTGTTCTCATCTGTGGCCAATAAAAGTGTGTGCAGTGGGTAGTGATGTGGGTAGTGCCGGTGCGGCTACTTGTCGGCCAGCGTGAAGTCGAGCTGTCGCTTCTCGAGGTTGGCCTTGGCCACCTTGATGCGTATGGGGTCGCCCAGCTGGTACTTGTGGTGGCGACGGCGGCCACGCAGCAGGAAGTTCTTCTCGTCGAAGTCGTAGTAGTCGTCGTCGAGGTCGCGCATGGGCACCATGCCCTCGCAGTGGTTCTCGTCGATCTCGGCATAGATGCCGTAGCTCGTGATGCCGCTGATGTGGGCGTCGAAGGTCTCGCCCAGCTTGTCGCCCATAAACTCCACCATCTTATATTTGATAGAGTCGCGCTCGGCGTTCTGCGCCACCTGCTCCATCTCCGAGCTGTGCTCGCAGAGCTCCTCATAGTGTTTCTCGTTCACCGAGCGGCCTCCGGCCTGGTAGCGCGTGAGCAAGCGGTGTACCATGGTGTCGGGATAGCGGCGGATGGGTGAGGTGAAATGGGTGTAGTAGTCGAAGGCCAGACCGAAGTGCCCGATGTTGTGGACACTGTATTTGGCCTTCATCATGGCGCGCAGGGCGATGCTTTGCACGAGTTTCTCCTCGCGCTTGCCCTCCACCTCGCTCATGAGCTTGTTGATGCTGCGGGCCATGGCGCCGCGCGTGCCGTCGGTCTTGACCTTGTATCCGAACTTCGCGATAAACTCGCGCAGCGTCTCCATCTTCTGCGGGTCGGGGTTGTCGTGTATGCGGTAAGGCAGCACACGGGCCTTCTTGCCCTTGGGCACCTTGCCGATGCTCTCGGCCACGGCCTTGTTGGCCAGCAGCATAAACTCCTCGATGAGCTTGTTGGCATCCTTCGAGCGCTTGAAGTAGGCGCGTGTGGGGTGCCCCTTCTCGTCGACGTCGAAGTGCAGTTCCTCAGAGTCGAAGCGCACCGAGCCGTGGTCGAAGCGCCGCTGGCGCAGCTGCTTGGCCAGTCGGTCGAGCGTGCAAAGCTCCCAGCCGTAGTCGCCCTTGTAGCCGGCGGCACCCGGGTCGGGTGCAGGTTGGCCGGTACCCTCTACCACGCCGTTGTCCTCGAGAATCTGCTGTGCCTCCTCGTAGGCATAGCGGCGGTTGGAGCGGATGATGGTATGCACGATGCGCGTGCGCTTGATGTTGGCCTCCTCGTCGAGGTCGAAGACGGCGCTGAAGGTGAGCTTGTCTTCATCGGGGCGTAGCGAGCAGATGAAGTTCGACAGCCGCTCGGGCAGCATGGGGATGGTGCGGTCGACGAGATAGACGCTGGTGGCGCGCTTCACGGCCTCCTTGTCGATGATGCTTCCCTCGGTGACATAGTGCGACACGTCGGCGATATGCACGCCCACCTCATAGAGTCCGTTGTCTAAGCGGCGGATAGACAGGGCGTCGTCGAAGTCCTTGGCGTCGGCGGGGTCGATGGTGCAGGTCCACACCTGACGGAAGTCTTCGCGCTCGGCCACGTCCTGCGGTGTGATCTCGCCGGTGATTTTCTCGGCGGCCTCCTCCACGTTCTTGGGGTATTTATAGGGCAGTCCGTACTGCGCCAGGATGGTGTTCATCTCCACGTCGTTGTCGCCGCTCTGTCCGATGACGTCGACCACCTCGCCCAAGAGGTTGCGGTGCTCGGCATCGGGCCACTGGGTGATGCGCACCAACACCTTGTCGTCGGTCTTGCCTTTGCGCAGCTTATTCTTGGGGATGATGACATCGTGTACGAAGGTATCGTTCTGCGGCACGAGGAACGCGATGTCCTTGCCCACGCGCAACCTGCCCACGAAGGTGTCTTTGGCGCGCTTGAGGATGGCAATGACCTGCGCCTCCTTAATGTGGCGCTGGCGGCGTGCCATGAACGACACACGCACGCGGTCGCCGTTCATGGCAGCCATCGAGTTGCGCTCGGCCACGAAGATGGGCTTGTCGTCGCCGTCGGCAATAAACGAGTTCTTGCCGTTGGCCTTGCGCACGAAGCGGCCCTCCTGTACCTGTCCCTTGGTGTTGAGGGCATACGAACTGTCAGACACCTTGGTGAGCAGGTCGTCCCACGACATCTCCTCCATGATGTCGATGGCCATCATCTTCAGCGGATGCGTGTCAAGGTGCAGGCCGTGGAAGATTTCTTTGAAGGAGAGCGTCTTTCCGGGCTGGGCGTTGAAAAATTGTGTCAGTTGCTCGGCAAGCTGCTTCTTACTCATGCGCTTGCCGCCTTTCTTTCCTTTTCCCATAGTCAGTCGTTATTGAAGTAAATATATGTTACTGCAAATTAACGAAAAAGAAATGAAGAAACCTTATTTCTTTTTGATTATTTTGCAATTCATTGGAAATGTAGTAACTTTGTAACCTGTTAATTATGACGATCCTAGTTACCGGTGCCAGCGGTTTTATTGGCAGTTTTATCGTTGAAGAGGCCCTGCGCAGGGGCTTCGAGACCTGGGCCGCCGTCAGGAAGTCCAGCTCGAGGGCGTACCTGCGCGACGAGCGCATCCACTTTCTGGAGCTCGACCTCTCGTCGGAGCAAGCCCTCACAGACCAGCTTCGCGGCCACACCTTCGACTATGTGGTGCATGCCGCGGGGGCTACCAAATGTCTGCATACCAACGACTTCTACACCATCAACTACGAAGGAACGCGCAACCTGGTGAACGCCATCCTCAAGTTGCAGATGCCGCTCAAGCGCTTTGTCTACCTGAGCAGCCTCAGCGTCTTTGGTGACATCAAGGAGCAGCTGCCCTACCAGGAGATTACCGAGCACGACACCCCGCGCCCCAACACGGCCTACGGCAAGAGCAAGCTCAAGGCCGAGCAGTTTCTCGACACCATCGGCAACGCGTTCAACTATGTCATCCTGCGCCCCACGGGCGTCTACGGCCCGCGTGAGAAAGACTATTTCCTCATGGCCAAGAGCATCAAGGGGCACGTCGACTTCAGCGTGGGGTTCAAGCGTCAGGACATCACCTTCGTCTATGTGCGCGACGTGGTGCAGGCCGTGTTCCTGGCCTTCGACCGCGGCATGTCGGGACGCCACTACTTCCTCTCCGACGGCAACGTGTACCAGAGCAGCACCTTCAGCAACTACCTGCGCAACGAGATGGGGCGCCCCTGGTGGATAAGGGTCAAGGCACCCGTGTGGGTGCTCAGGGTGGTGACCTTCCTGGGCGAGCAGGTGGGCAAGGCCACAGGCAAGATCACAGCGCTTAACAACGACAAATACAACATTCTGAAACAACGCAACTGGCGATGCAACATCGAACCCACTTGCGATGAACTGGGGTACCATCCGCAGTATGACCTGCAACGCGGCGTCAGTGAGACCGTGGCATGGTACAAGGAGAACAACTGGCTATAATGAATATTTCAAAATACTTTGAACTGGAGAAGAATCCCAAGCAGGGACTCTTTGCATTGGAGTGGACGGTCATCGCCTATATGGCGTTCACGCTACTGCTTGTGCTTTTCTGCTATACCAAGGTCGACAATCCCGATGCCATGATATGGGGACGCGTGCGCATCGTGGCCGTGGGACTGGCCATGTGGGTGGTCTACCGACTCATGCCCTGCCGCGTGACGCGGCTGCTCAGGATACTCATTCAGATGAGTATGCTCGGCTGGTGGTATAAAGACACCTACAGCCTCAACGTGCTCTTCCCCAACCTCGACCACCTCTTTGCTGCGGCAGAGCAGAGCATCTTCGGATTCCAGCCGGCGCTGGTATTTGCCAGCCACTATCCCTCCATCTTCGTCAGCGAACTGCTCGACATGGCGTATATCAGCTATTTCCCCATCATCGCCGTGGTGTCGTTCTATTATTTCTTCTACCGCTATAAGGATTTCGAGCGCTGCTGCTTCGTCTTCATGGCCTCGTTCCTCTCGTTCTACGTCATCTACGACCTGCTGCCCGTGGTGGGACCGATGTACTACTACAAGGCCGTGGGCATCGAGCACATTGCCCGCGGCATCTTCCCCAGCGTGGGCGACTATTTCAGGACCCACTCCGACATGCTGCCCTCGCCGGGCTATAAGGACGGGCTCTTTCACCAGATTCTGGTGGATATGCACGAGACCGAGGAGAAACCCACCGCGGCCTTCCCCAGCTCGCATGTGGGCATATCGGCCATAGCCCTACTGCTGGCCTGGCGCACGGGCAACCGCAAGCTCTTCTTCGCCATCCTGCCCTTCGCCCTGCTCATCTGCTTTGCCACGGTCTACATCCAGGCACACTATGTCATTGATGTCTTCGCCGGCCTGGCCTCAGGCATCGCCTTCTATTATTTCTGGGCTGGCGTGGCCAACCGAAGCAAGATGTAGGTGAATTGGTTTGTTGGTGAGTGGGTTGGCTAGTTTGATGATAGGCTGGTAGCCGTGCGATAAACCAGCAAACCAACCCACCAACCCACCTCTAGGATAGTATTCGTAGGAAGATTTGCCCATAACACGAAATATTATTCGTAACTTTGCAATCTAAATGTAATTGATTAAGAATGAGTAAGAAACTATATATCGAGACTTATGGCTGCCAGATGAACGTAGCCGATTCAGAGGTCGTGGCCTCAGTGATGCAGATGGCCGGCTATGAGATGACTGACAACGAGGAGGAGGCCGACGCCATCTTCCTCAACACCTGCTCGGTGCGCGAGAATGCGGAGAACAAGATCTACCATCGTCTCGACACCCTGCATTCTAAATTCAAAATTCAAAATTCAAAATTCAAAATTCAAAATTCAAAATTCAAAATTCAAGATTCAGAATCAGAGGTCACGATTCAAGATTCAGACTCGGATGCCCTTCCCTCTCCACACTCCCCCATCCTGGGTGTGCTGGGCTGCATGGCCGAGCGCGTGAAAGACGACCTGGTGAAGAACCACCACGCCAACCTGGTGTGCGGTCCCGACTCGTACATGAACCTGCCTGAGATGATCGCGGCCGTGGAGCTGGGACAGCCGGCCGTCGACGTGAACCTCTCGACCACCGAGACCTACCGCGACGTCATTCCCCAGCGCATCGGCGGCAACAGAGTGAGCGGCTTTGTGAGCATCATGCGCGGCTGCAACAACTTCTGCCACTACTGCATCGTGCCCTATACCCGCGGACGCGAGCGCAGTCGCGACGTGGAGAGTATCGTCAAGGAAGTGCGCGACCTGCACGACAAGGGCTTCAAGGAGGTGACGCTCCTGGGGCAGAACGTCAACAGCTACGGCCTGCTGCCCAACGGCAAGCGGCCCGAAGACGGTACGTCGTTCGCCCAGCTGCTCAGACTGGTGGCACAGGCCGTGCCCGACATGCGGGTGCGGTTCACCACCTCGAACCCCGAGGACATGACCGAGGACATCCTCCATGCCATCGCCGCCGAGCCCAACCTCTGCAATCATATCCACTTCCCCGCACAGAGCGGCAGCAACAAGACGCTAAGGCTGATGAACCGCAAGTACACCCGCGAGGAGTATCTCGACAAGGTGGCGGCCATCCGGCGCATCATCCCCGGCTGCGGACTGTCGACCGATATCTTCGTGGGCTACCACGACGAGAGCGACGACGACTACCGCCAGACGCTCGACCTGGTGCGCGAGGTGGGCTTCGACTCGGCCTTCATGTTCAAGTACAGCGAGCGGCCCGGCACCTACGCCGCCAAGCACCTGCCCGACAACGTGCCCGAGGAGGTGAAGGTGGCGCGCCTCAACGAGCTCATACGCCTGCAGACCGAGATCAGCGCCGAGCGCAACAAGGAAGACGAGGGCAAGGTGTTCGAGATACTCATCGAGCGCTTCGCCAAGCGCAGCCGCGAGCAGCTCATGGGGCGCACAGAGCAAAACAAGGCCGTGGTCATCGCCAAGGGCAACCACCACATCGGCGACAGGGTCATGGTAAGAATCACTGGCAGCTCGTCGGCCACGCTGATGGGCGAAGAAATCTGAATATGAAGGAATTTATCCAAGTGTTGCGGAGGTTCCTGCCTCCTTACAAGAAGTACCTCGCGCTGTCGGTCGTCTTCAATATCCTCTCCGCGATATTGAACGTCTTCTCGTTTGCCACGCTCATCCCCATGCTGAGCATCCTCTTCCAGACCGAAACGGCAGGGCGCGCCACACACCTCATGCCCATCGAGATGGAGCACCTGAAGGAGTCGCTGATGAACAACATGGACTACTATGTCAACCAGCTCATCGCCGCCACCGGGGCCACCACCACCCTGCTCATCATCGGACTGGTGCTGGCCTTCATGACCTTCCTCAAGACGGGGGCCTACTTCCTCTCCTCGGCTACCATCATCCCCATCCGGACGGGCGTGGTGCGCGACATCCGCAACCAGCTCTACCGCAAGATCACCTCGCTCTCGCTCGGCTTCTTCTCCGAGGAGCGCAAGGGCGACATCATCGCACGCATGAGCGGCGACGTGCAGGAGATAGAGAACAGCATCATGTCGTCGCTCGACATGCTGTTCAAGAATCCTGTGCTCATCATCATCTACTTTGCCGCCCTGCTGCTCATCTCGTGGCAGCTCACGCTGTTCACCATTGTCTTCGTGCCCGTCTTCGGATGGTTCATGGGCCTGGTGGGACGCAGACTCAAGAGCCGCTCCATCAAGGCACAGGCCCTGTGGAGCGACACCATGAGCCAGGTGGAGGAGACGCTCGGCGGACTGCGCATCATCAAGGCCTTCTGTGCCGAGGAGAAGATGAACCGCCGCTTCGACGAGGTGAACACCGCCTACCGCAACAACATCATGCGGGTGAACATACGCCAGCAGATGGCCCACCCCATGAGCGAGTTTCTGGGCACGGTGATGATTGTCATCGTGCTGTGGTTCGGCGGCGTGCTCGTGCTCACCAGCAAGAGCATCGACGGACCCTCGTTCATCTATTACATGACCATCCTCTACAGCATCATCAACCCCCTGAAGGAGTTCTCGAAGGCCGGCTACAACATCCCCAAAGGACTGGCCTCGATGGAGCGCGTAGACAAGATACTCAAGGCCGAGGTCGACATCAAGGAGCCGGCCCAGCCCCGACGCATCGCCTCCTTCGAGCGCGACATCGAGTTCCGCAACGTTTCGTTTGCCTACGGACAGCCTGGACAGGAGCTCCATTGGGTGCTGCGCAACATCAACCTGACCATTCCCAAGGGCAAGACCATCGCATTGGTGGGACAGAGCGGCGGTGGCAAGTCGACGCTCGTCGACCTCATCCCACGCTACTACGACGTGCAGGAGGGTGAAGTGCTCATCGACGGCATCAACGTCAAAGACCTCGGCATCCACGACCTGCGACAGCTCATCGGCAACGTCAACCAGGAAGCCATCCTTTTTAACGACACCTTCTACAACAACATCACCTTCGGCGTGGACCACGCCACGAAGGAAGATGTAGACAATGCCGCACGCATCGCCAATGCCTACGACTTCATCATGGAGTCGGAACAGGGCTTCGACACCAACATCGGCGACCGCGGCGGACGACTCTCGGGCGGGCAGCGCCAGCGTGTGAGCATCGCCCGCGCCATCCTCAAGAACCCGCCCATCCTCATCCTCGACGAGGCCACCTCGGCCCTCGACACCGAGAGCGAGCGACTGGTGCAGGACGCGCTGACGAAACTCATGAAGACCCGCACTACCGTAGCCATCGCCCATCGCCTCTCCACCATCAAGAACGCCGACGAGATCTGCGTCATACACGAGGGACAGATCGTGGAGCAAGGCACCCACGACGAACTGCTGGCACGCGACGGCTATTACAAAAAACTGCACGACATGCAGTCGTAGCCCACCAACAAACCAACATACCAACATACCCACCATCATGGATACATTGAAGACCATTACCATTTGCGACAATCCCTTCATCGCCGATGTCATCCGTCAGGCCCTGGCCGACAACGGCATCGCCTGCATGGTTGTCGACCAGACCGTCCTGGGCGTCAACGGCGGCTACGGACCCATGCCCGGCCACGCCATCAGGGTTTATCAAAAGGATGCCGAACAGGCACAGCCCATCGTCGATGACATCCTGCAAAACAGATAGTCGACCAGACGATGGTGCCACCCTGCCCCTGAAGCTTGAATGAGGGACTCCACCCACCAACAAACCAGCCCACCATGACAACCCTCGTCTACCATTTCTTCCGCACACTCTCGCTGCTGCCTCTCGGCGTGCTCTATGTGCTTTCCGACTTTGAGTATCTCATGGTCTATCGGCTCGTCGGCTACCGCCGAAAGATTGTCAGGAGCAACCTCACCACCTCGTTCCCCGACAAGAGCGAGGCCGAGATACGGGAGATTGAGCGCGCGTTCTACCATTGGTTCTGCGACTATTTCTTCGAGGCGGTGAAGCTGCTCACCATCAGCGATGCCGAGCTGCGCCGCCGTTTCCAGGTCTACGGTTCCGAGGAGGTGGAGACTCGCTTCCAGCGCGGGCAGAACGTCGCCGCCATCCTCGGCCACTACTGCAACTGGGAGTGGCTCTCGTGCGTGGGCATCAACCTGCCGCCCGAGCGCATCACAGGCCTCATCTACCACCCCCTCTACAACAAGGCTTTCGACTACCTCTTCCGACGCATCCGCTCGCACGAGAAAAACGGTGTACCCATACCCAAGAACGAGATCCTGCGCTATCTCGTCGACTACAAGCGCAAGGGCATCATGTCAATCTTCGGTTATATCTCCGACCAAGGCCCCAAATGGGAGAACATCCACCTGTGGCTGCCCTTCCTCCGTCACGACACGCCGGTGTTCACCGGCGGCGAGAAGATCATGCGCAAGATGAACGATGCCGTGTTCTACGTGGAGATGGCGCGCCCGCGACGCGGATACTACACCGCCACCTACCGGCTCATCACCGACGACCCCGCCACCCTGCCCGAGCATGAGGTCACACGCCGCTTCTTCAAGATGCTCGAAGACACCATCCGTCGCGACCCGCGCTACTACCTCTGGACGCACAACCGCTGGAAACGCACTCACGAGGAGTTCGAGCGCAGATTCGAGGTGGTGAACGGGAAAGTCATCCCCAAAAAAGAAAACGCATGAGAATCATCAAGGTCAACCCACGATACGAATCGCTCAGGCCTTGGCTGGAGCAGCTGCCCGACATCTTCGGGCAGCAGGGAGAGCACGTCTACGGTGGCAAGCGCAACTGGATCAAACTCTTCGAGATGCCGTCGGGCCTACGCCTCAACGTCAAGCGCTACCATGCCCCACGATTCGTCAACCTGCTGGTCTACTCCTTCGGTCTCCGCAAACCTAAGGGCGAGCGGGCGTGGCAATACCCTGACATCCTGCTGGCCAAGGGCATACAGACGCCCGAGGTGGTGGCGCTCATTGAAGAGCGCAACCGCCTGAACCTGCTGGGCTACAGCTACCTCGTCACCCTGCAGGTAGACTGGAACCACACATTCTACGAGTTTGGCGATGCCAAGCCCGGCGAATACGAGGAGGCAGCCAGGGCCCTGGGCCGCTTTGCCGCCTACATGCACAGCCAGGAGGTGTTGCACAAGGATTTCACCCCGGGCAACATCCTGTGGAAAAAGGACGAGGAGGGCTACCACTTCTGCATCGTCGACATCAACCGCATGTACTTCGGACCCGTCACGCCCAAGGCGGGCCTGGTCAACCTCGTCAGGTTCTGGGGGCCCAAAGACTTCACCCGGCAGCTCGTGAGCGAGTATGCGCGCCTCAGGGACATCGACCCGCAGGAGGCACTCGCCATCGCCATGCCGGCCCGCGCAAGGTTCTGGAGACGCTATCAAAAGAAACACCACATACCCTTCCGCTTAGAGATTTAAAAAACATCCATGCCGATAATATTACACACGATATAGATTTTTTATGAAGATAGCCCTTATCATTTCGACCTACAACTGGCCAAAAGCACTGAAACTCTGTCTGCAAAGCATTTTGATGCAAACACGGATGCCTGATGAAGTTATTATAGCAGACGACGGATCGACACCCGACACCAGACAGCTGATAGACGCTTTCAAGTCCAAATTCACATGTCCCTTAAAGCATGCATGGATACCCGACGAAGGTTTCCGGTTAGCCATGTCGCGCAATAATGCACTACGCACCTATTGCACCAGCGATTATGTCATCTTCATTGACCAGGACATCATCCTTGACAAGAAATTTGTGCAAGACCACGAGCGTATCGCCCAGGAAGGATATTACGTCACGGGAGGAAGAACAAAACTTCTCAAACCTCTGACAGATTGCTTACTCGATGGCGGTGCATGTGAGCTAAACCTGCTCAATAAGGGCATCCACAGAAAGTTCAATATGCTTCATATGCCTTTCCTTCATCCATTGACACGCTATATGTACTGTTGGAAACATCTGTATGGGAGAGGAGCCAACATGGCCATGTGGCGGGCCGACCTGGAAAAAATCAATGGCTTTGACGAAGAGCTGGAAGGTTATGGCGTAGAAGATATTGATGTCTTCAACCGCCTGGAAAACTGCGGCATAAAGAAAAAGTATGCGCAGTTCTGCGCCATCGAACATCATTTGTATCACAAGAGAGGTAAGGTGGTCGAACATAACTTTAGCATCGCCTTTAAGCAGGCAGGCCGCAAACGCTGCCGTAACGGACTGAAGACATTACCACTGACTGACGATCTCTTATGAACAAGTTACTTACCGTTATCGTGCCGGCATATAATATGCAGGACTACTTAGAAAGGTGTCTCGACTCCCTACAGTGTATGCAGCAACTGCGGTTGCAGGTGATTGTTGTGAATGACGGCAGCAAAGACCATACGCTTGAAATCGCGAGAAAGTATGCTACGCAATGGCCCGACGTATATCAAGTAGTAGACAAGGCTAATGGCAATTACGGCTCATGCATCAACGCAGCCCTGCCTTTGTCCGAGGGCAAATATGTCAAGGTGCTCGATGCCGACGATTGCTTCGACACATCCGCGCTCGAAAAACTGCTTCACAGTTTGGAGAATGCCACTGCCGACATGGTCGTCACCGACTACGTCAAGGTAAAACCCGGCGGCGAGCAACGCCTCCATTGCCCACTGTCGCCTGGCAAGGTGTCAGACTTCGAGCAACTGTGCAAAGAGCGGAAGATATGGAATCTCTGGATGCACAATGTCACCTATCTCACACAGCACCTGAAAGCATTGGACTATCGCCAGACAGAAGGCATCTCATACACTGACCAAGAATGGATATTCCAACCGTTTACAGCCGTGCGCACTGTTCTTTACCTTGACCTGCCGCTATACCGGTATACATTAGGCCGGGAGGGACAGACCATGGACGCAGCGTTTATGAGGAAACATTTCGCCGACAACGTAGTCTGCGCCTGCCGCATGCTTGAGCTTTACGCTGCCTTTCAGCATGTGCCGCAAGCCATCATGCAGTTGCTGCAATATAAATTATTTCAAAGGTGCAGGCTGATATACCGCACTTACATCGTGAAGCAAGGTATGCTTGACGACCCCAGTTTGCAACAACTTGACGACACACTATGCCGGCTTTCGCCAAGCCTGTATCGGGCAACGGGCAATCTCCTGCTGAGCAAGCCATTGCTTCCTGTACGCTACATCAAGCTATGGCGCAGCAATCACCACGGTGCAGCTCTGCGCACCGCCATCAGACTTTATCAGCTGGTGCATTAATCACTGTTTGCTGAAGCCAGACATAAAAGCGCAGCCATTGCAGGCGCAACCGTGTATGATGGCTGTCGTGATCAGCGAGAACCGATGAGATAAACCTGTGCGTACGCTTGTTGCGTATCATATAGGCGTTATGGAAGTTGCTTATAGAGTTATGAAACAATTATGCTCTTGTTTCTCCAGAGAGGGTCACCGTCTTGTTTCGGCATACTGTCCAGGCATTGGGAAAGATAAGCTTCGGCAATATAAACGAGTATGATGATGGCCAACAGAATCTGTCTCATTTCATATCCTTTATTACTCCATCCATTGCCGTTTTGAAGAACTCCCCCCGTGCAAGCTTTTCTGACACATTTCTCACGCGCTCCCTCATGGCAACATAGGCTTCGGGGGAGATGCGGGCCAGACACTGTGACAGTTCACGGAGCGAAGAGATGGTGATTCCGACACCCTCTTGCTCTATCAATGAGGCCAGTGCAGCTTCTTTCCAGATGATGACAGGAAGGCCGGCACGCAGATAGAACGATACTTTGTGTGGACTATTGACTCTCAGGTAATCGCCGAAGGAACCCGTACAAGCATCGAGACTGTCTCCGTCCCACACAAGCCCGAAATCGCCGCCTACGCTGCTGATGAATGTGTCGGCCGGCTGGAAACCGCAGAAGACGAAGCTCTTCTCGCTCTTGAGCGACGGCATCTTGTCATCATTGCCATAGATATGCAGCTCGAAGCCCTCTACAATCTGCGGCATTTGCATGAAGAAGGCATTCTTACGCATGGCGAGCCCTCCGGCATAGACCACACGCCAGGGCTTTGCCGCAGCACGGTGGTAAGGCATTGGCTCTGCCGGTGACCGATAGTCGAAAAGCCCCAGCGACCCCATGGGCCTTGTCAGACCATGGGCCACGAGCCACTCCCGCATCTTTTCGTTGGAGGCAATGATGAAATCAGTATGCGACAATCGTCTGATCTCTTGACCGACGGTCAGCCGCTTCCTGCGAAACGACCCCAAGTCGTGGATGAGTGCCACTACCCTCGCACCTCGCAGATGTGCCATGCGGCACAGCAGGCT
>JBHAFS010000033.1:0-43513 GCA_041856205.1 Prevotella sp. | reverse complement strand
ATTATCATTTTACGGTCGCCATGCGGCCGCGTCGTTTTGCAGCCGATGCTTTTTGGCACGCAGAGCCGCAGAGTGGAGCGAGGATGAGGAGGTGACGAGTCGCCGTTGGCGAGGGGGAGCTAAGCGAGCGCTGCGCGCCCCCGATGCCTATCATCATGCGGCTGTCATCCGTTACTCTTATCCTTTTTCATTCGCTATGCGGTGTATGCCATCCTTGAGAAAAGCCTCGTCAAAGTTAATGAGATACCCCAGTTTGATGTTCATCAACCGCATGTAGGTGAGCAACTGCTTGTAATGGACCGGCTTTACTTCCTGCACCGATTTGATTTCGATGATTATCCGACGGTCTACCACCATGTCGAGTCTCATCTCATGGTCAAGGTCTTGTCCTTATATACATCACCCTGACAGGAATCTGACACTCCACCTGAAAGCCATTGAGGCGCAGTTCATATGCCAAAGCCTTCTCATAGATGCTCTCCAGTAATCCTGGTCCCAATTCGGTATGTACCGCATACGCACAGCCCAATATACTATGCGTATATTCCGGCGAGATTGATCCCTTCCGTTCCATCTCATTATCTTGTTTAATTCTGCCCGCACACCATTAGCATTACCTCCCATCTCTCCGTGGCTCAAAGAGCCACAAAGCCCTCAAGACCTCCTCTTTCTCTGCGGCTCTGCGTGCCAAAAAAACCTTCATCCTCCTTTTCTCTCCGTGGCTCAAAGAGCCACAAAGCCCTCGAGATCTCCTCTTTCTCTGCGGCTCTGCGTGCCAAAAAGAGTCTCTACAGGCCACAAAAAGAGCCTCACAATGCCACGAAGCGACCCTCCCAAGGAGATAATTTACTCCTCGTGCGCCACGTCTTCCTCCACCACAAGGTTGTCGATGATGAAGTTCTGACGCTCCATGGTGTTCTTGCCCATGTAGTATTCGAGCAGCTTCTGCACCTGGTCGTTCTTGTGCAGGGTGACCTGCTCGAGCCGCATATCGGGGCCGATGAAATGGGCAAATTCGTCGGGCGAGATCTCTCCGAGCCCCTTGAAGCGAGTGATCTCTGGGTCGGGACCGAGGTCGCGGATGGCGTTCACACGCTCTTCGTCCGTATAGCAGTAGCGCGTGATGAAGTCGCCCTTCTTCTCTTTCTTCGTCAGACTGCTGTCGGCATCGGCAACCACCTGCTTGTCTTTGATCTTCGTGCGGCGGTTGCGCACGCGGAACAGCGGTGTCTGGAGCACATAGACATGCCCTTTCTTGATGAGTTCGGGAAAGAACTGCAGGAAGAAGGTGATGACCAGCAGCCTGATGTGCATGCCGTCGACATCGGCATCGGTGGCCACGATGACCTTGTTGTAGCGCAGGTTGTCGAGTCCGTCCTCGATGTCGAGGGCTGCCTGCAGGAGATTGAACTCCTCGTTCTCGTAGACTATCTTCTTGCTCAACCCGAAGGAGTTGAGCGGTTTGCCGCGCAGCGAGAACACCGCCTGGGTGTTGACGTCCCTGCTCTTGGTGATGCTGCCGCTGGCCGAGTCGCCCTCGGTGATGAAGATGCAGGTCTCCTCCTTGGCATTGTCCTTGGCATCAGAGAAGTGTATGCGGCAGTCGCGCAGCTTGCGGTTGTGCAGGTTGGCCTTCTTGGCGCGCTCACGGGCCAGCTTGGTGACGCCGGCCATAGCCTTGCGCTCGTGCTCGCTCTCCTTGATCTTGTTCTCAAGCACGTCGGCCACGTCTTCCTTGTGGATGTGCAGGAAATTGTCTACCTCACGCTTGATGAAGTCGCCCACATACTTGTTGATGGTCTCGCCGCCCGGCTCCATGACGGTGGAACCCAGTTTGATCTTGGTCTGACTCTCGAAGACGGGCTCCTCTACATTGAGCGCAATGGCAGCCACGATACCGTTACGGATGTCGGTATATTCGTAGTTCTTGTCGTAGAACTCCTTGATGGTCTTGGCGATGTGCTCCTTGAAGGCACTCTGGTGGGTGCCGCCCTGGGTGGTGTGCTGTCCGTTGACAAAGCTGTAATACTCCTCGCCGTACTGGTTGGTATGGGTAAAGGCTATCTCGATGTCCTCGTCTTTGATGTGGACGATGGGATAGAGCCCCTCGACGGTCATGTTGTCGTTGAGCAGATCTTCCAGTCCGTTGCGGCTCTTGATGCGTCGGCCGTTATACATAATGGTGAGGCCCGCATTGAGATAAGTGTAGTTGCGGAGCATATTTTCCACGATTTCATCGTGGAAGACATAGTTTTTGAACAGCGTATTGTCGGGCTCGAAGTGGATGTAGGTGCCCGACTCGTCCTGGGTCTTCTCAGTATGATCGCTCTTCTTGTTGCCCTTCTCGAACGTCAGCGACCGCACCTTGCCGTCGCGGAAGCTCCTGACCTCGAAGTGCGCACTGAGGGCATTGACGGCCTTGACGCCCACGCCGTTTAGTCCGACACTCTTCTTGAAGGCCTTGGAGTCGTACTTGCCGCCGGTGTTGAGCATCGAGACGGCCTCCACGAGCTTGCCCTGGGGAATGCCGCGGCCGTAGTCGCGCACCGACACCCGCAGGTTGTCGTCGATGTCCACCTCAATGCGGTCGCCCGACTTCATCTTGAACTCGTCGATCGAATTGTCGATGACCTCCTTCAACAGCACATAGATACCATCCTCGGGCAGCGAGCCGTCGCCCAGTCGGCCGATGTACATGCCGGGACGGGTCCTGACATGCTCCATGTCGCTCAGGTGCCGAATGTTGTCTTCGTTGTATTCGGTTGTAGGCTGCTGGGCGTCGGCCGACAGCGTTGCGTCTTTGCCGGCCTGTGCCTCGTCCACTGGGATATTGTCTTTCACGCTCATGTATGATTGATCTATTTAAGAGTTTCGTATGCTTGTCGGCTGCCTCCCCCCTGTCTATACGCATGGGTCACCACCGCCCTAGCGGCCTGCGCCGGCTATGGGTCAGCCGATGGCCTTCTTGTAACAGCGCCTGCGCTTGTGGTTGATATGCTCGAAAGCACTCCACTGCCCCTGCACATTGGCATTGGCCTCCATCTCTACCTGCGACTCGCCCCACTTGAAACCATACTTGATATACTTGGGGATAAGGTCGGCAAACATCAGCGCATTGGCACCCTTGGCCCTGTATTCGGGCAGCACGCCGATGAGCAACAGGTCTACGCCCTCGGTCTTGTGGAACTTGATAGCGCGCAGCATGTGCCACCACCCGAAGGGGAAGAGGCGGCCGCGGCGGCATTTCTGCAAGGCCTTGGAGAGCGAGGGGATGGTGATGCCGATGCCCACGAGCTTGTCGTCCTTGCTGCTGTCGACCACCACCGTCACCAGGTCGAAGTCGACCGCAGGCAGGAACATCTTGACATACTGGTCGATCTGGCGGTCGGTGAGGGCCACGAAGCCATAGAGCCCCTCGTAGGTATCGTTGATGATCTCGAAGAGTTTGCGTGCGTAGCCGTTCTTGATGTCGGCACGGGTGAGCTTCTTCACGTGCAGGTCATAGCGGTCTTCGATCATCGAAGCCAGCTTGGCCATCTTATCGGGCACGCGGTCGGGCATGGGCAGGAAGTACTCCACATAGTCGTTGTCTTTCTCCCATCCGCCGAGCTTCTCCATGTGCTGGGGATAGTATTCGTAGTTGTAGATGGTGGCCATGGTGCCGAGCTTGTCGAAGCCCCAGATGAGCATTCCCTCGGGGTCCATGTCGGTGAAACCCAGCGGCCCCACCACCGACTCCATGCCCTTGCTGCGGCCATAGTCGGCCACGGCCTTGAACAGGGCTCCACTCACCTCCAGGTCGTCCACAAAATCGAGCCACCCGAAGCGCACGTTCTTCTGGTTCCACTTCTCATTGGCACGGTGGTTGATGATCGCAGCCACGCGACCGGCGAGCTTGCCGTCCTTATAAGCAAGGTAATATTCGGCCTCGCAAAAGTCGAAGGCAGCGTTGCGGTCCTTGCTCAGCGTGTTATACTCATCGTTATAAAGTGAGGGAACATCATATGGGTTACCCTCGTAAAGGTCATAGTGAAAATCTATGAAGTGATTGAGATCGCTCTTCGACTCAACCTTCTTTATCTCTACCGACATGAAAATGTATGTATTGGTGAATGATTTGTCATGAACATGCAAAAATAGCAAAAAACGGGGAGAGGACAAAACAAATACGCTATTTTATCGAATCATGACCACAATTTTTATGATAAGTACCGTCGGCGATAGCCTGTTGATATTCAGCGCATCTACAGCTTCCGTGCAACGATGATGAGATGCTGGCGGCCCACGGTAGTAGCAAACAGGTAGAGGCTGCCACCATCGCGCAACTTGAGGCGTCGGCGCAGCTCGTCGGCACTGAGTGGGAAATTGCGAACGGCAATGTTGGCCTGGTCGAAGCCGCCCAACTTGGTCCTCAACTCGCGCTTGTTCATCGATGAAATGGCACAAATAGTGAACTGACGGCCAGGAAACGAAGCCGCTGCCGTGGGCGACACATAGAGGTGTGACTGGCGGTCGAGCATGGCGAGACCAAAGCTGCGGCCCACTTCGGCAAAGCAACCGGCCTTCATGATGCTGGCATTGGGAACGAGCAGGTGCCATGGGCCAGCGGCAGACGCAGGGTCAGACGGCTGAGCCGACCAGCCGAGGAGCGACTCGGCCATTGTGGCAGACGAAGCAGAGGGTTCGACAACCTCATCGCCGGGACGGTAGCTGAACACCTCGCCGTCGTTGACACAGACTACCTCAAGCGGACGACGGTCGTGGGTGAGCACGAGCAGCAGTTCCTTACACTCGTTGCCCACAGAGAGGATATGCACCTCGCAACCTGTGCCGTCGACGGTCATGGCCTTGACCGCAGCGTGCCAGTCGAGCATGGGCGAGAGCTTGAGGATCACGGCATCGGCCTTGCACATGAGCTCCTCGCGCAGCGACTCGACGTCGGGCTGACAGTCGGCAAGGCCGTAGACTTTCTGCCCGCGACCGCCACGGCGGGCGGGATCGAGATAGAAAATCACTTGCTTGTGCTGCCGCTCAGCCATAGCTGCTGGAAGTGACTCTTGATCGGAGTCATGGCGCTGGGTCAACGAGGCGAGCACATCCATGCCGTCGCCACAGACCACCTCTGCCTGCGTCAGGCCCAACACGCTGAAGTTATGACGCGCGATGGCACAAAGGTGTTCTTGCTTTTCCACATAAACAGCATGGCCCAGGTCGCGCGACATGAACGAGAAATCGACACCAAAACCACCGGTGAAATCGTACAAAATAGAAGATCCGAGATTGTCGGAGCCCACCAGCCGTCTGACCACTTCGGCCTTATAGAGGGCAGTGGCCTGCGAGCTGCATTGCTCCATGCTAAGGTGGGGCGGGTAGACAATGTCATCGCACGAAGCCCAGAGGGGAAGTTTCTTTCGAGCCGTTTGCCAGCCCTGGATCTGGTCGAGGGCAAAGGGCAAGTCGACCAGTGGATGTTTGTCGCCCAGAAACGCCAGCTGGCGGACAGCTTCTTCACGGTGCAGACGGATAAATTGACGTGTCTCGTTGTTGGTCATCATGCCGCAAAGTTACGCATTTCGGCCCAACCCACAATCATAAATACGCGCTTTTTCGGCCCTTTTTGTTACTGCGAATAATCTGAGCGTCGCCAGTGGCTTTTAACGTTCGACGGCTTGGGTGTACTCTATCAGGTGACAGCCCTGCACAACGGGGGCAACCGAAGATAAGAGGTGGACATGGGGAGTAAGTATTAAATAATCAATACAATACCCCTCATGGAGATGTTTCATTCTCCATCAGCCAAACAGCCAAACGGTCGAAATGGATTAAGCGGTGTTCCAACGCGCTGCAAGAGTCACCGAAAACGGCGAAACACGATTTACACAGTATCAAAAGCAAATTGATAATGATTTTGCACATTTTATGCCCATTTGGTAACTATTAAATCCGTGTAACCACTTTTTCACATGTTTTTAACAAAATAATAGGGTAAAAGCGTTGCAACCTATCTGTTTTTTCCCTAAATTTGCAAAGTCATATAGTAAGAACCAATCAATATAACCGAAAAAATGAACAGTAATACGAAAACACTAGCCGGTATTTTTCAGGATCAGAAAGACCAGGCAACAAGAATTGACAAGAATTTACCACAACATTTAGGTGGAGAGATTTGGTATCAGTGACTTATTATCCAACAGTTCCCTAAAGAACTTAAGAGCTTGACAGAGGCTGTCCGAAAGGACGGCCTCTGTTGCTTTATGCCCACTAGCGGCCTGGAAGCAAACGTCAAGACGTATGCGACAAGCCATGAGCTGCGCCATGACAACCTACCCTAAACATCACGATAATGCTATATAAGCATCATGAGAATACCTTATAAACATCATGATTTGCATCCCCTGAAGCAACCAAGACACACTTATGGCAGGATGACAGGCCCATGATGCTGCACCATGTCAATAATTACGGTTGTGTGCTTCGAATTGAAGCAGAACGTGATTCGAGTGGAAGCAGAACGTGATTCGAGTGGAAACAGAACGTGATTCGAGTGGAAGCTGAACGTATTTCAAGTAGAAATAGAATGATAATCGGTTCGAATGAGCTACTGAAAGGAGGCACATGGGCACACGTGCAGACAGGAATCGGCATAGAATAAAGCCCCTTTACTGACGCGACACGAGGTCATCGGCCCGGCGAAACACCAAAACAACTATTTGAAAAAAAACGTGTTGGTCTTCGACAAACATAAAAAAACCCGCTGGCAAAGGATGGCCAGCGGGCTGAAGGAATATGACCATGCGCCCGGAAAATGGCCCGGACGCAGGCCGAGAATGTATTTAGTCGGCGAGCTTGGCCGCAATGAACTCGCGGTTCAGGCGGGCGATGTTGGCAATCGACTCGTTCTTCGGGCACTCAGCCTCGCAAGCGCGGGTGTTGGTGCAGTTGCCGAATCCGAGCTCTTCCATCTTGGCCACCATGGCCTTGGCACGACGAGCGGCCTCGGGACGACCCTGGGGAAGCAGGGCCAGCTGGCTGACCTTAGAGCTCACGAAGAGCATGGCCGAGCCGTTCTTGCAGGCTGCCACGCAGGCGCCGCAACCGATGCAGGTGGCGCAGTCCATGGCCTCGTCGGCGTTCTGCTTGGGAATCAAGATGGCGTTGGCATCCTGTGCCTGGCCTGTGCGCACGCTGGTGTAGCCACCGGCAGCGATGATCTTGTCGAAGGCCGAGCGGTCGACCATGCAGTCTTTGATCACGGGGAAGGCAGCCGAACGCCAGGGCTCGATGGTGATGACGTCACCGTTCTGGAAACGACGCATGTAGAGCTGGCAGGTGGTGGCACCCTGGCCGGGACCGTGGGGATGGCCGTTGATGTAGAGTGAGCACATACCGCAGATACCCTCACGACAGTCGTGGTCGAACACGAAGGGCTCTTTGTTGTCTTCGATGAGCTGTTCGTTGAGGATATCCAGCATCTCAAGGAACGAGGTATCCGTAGGGATATCCTTCATCTCAAAGGTATCAAAGTGGCCTTCTGCGGTGGGGCCATTCTGACGCCATACTTTCAGTGTGAATGAAATATTTGTCTCCATTGTCTTGATTCCTTAATTATGATTTGTAATTTCTGGTCTGAACCTTAATATACTCATAGTTCAGGTCCTCTTTCAGCAGCTCGGGAGCCACGTCGTCAGAGCCGTTGTACTTCCAGCAAGCCACGTACATGTACTCCTCGTCGTTACGCTTGGCCTCGCCCTCCTCGGTCTTGCTCTCCTCGCGGAAGTGTCCGCCGCAGCTCTCGTTGCGGTTCAGGGCGTCGTGAGCCATGAGCATACCCATGGTGATGAAGTCGCGCAGGTGGATGGCCTTGTCGAGCTCTACATTGAGTCCTTCCTTCGAACCGGGGATGCGCACGTGCTCGTCGAACTCCTTGCGGATGTCCTTGAGCATGCTGATGGCTTTCTCCAGACCTTCCTTGGTGCGTGCCATGCCCACGTAGTTCCACAGGATGTTGTAGAGCTTCTTGTGGATAGAGTCGACGCTCTGGTCGTGGAACTTGGTGTTCATGAGGCGGTCGATCTCAGCCTGTACGCCCTTCTCGGCCTCCTCAAACTCGGGCAGGTCGGTAGAGAAGCGGGGCACGGAGATCTGGTCGGAAAGGTAGTTCTGCATGGTGTAGGGGATGACGAAGTAGCCATCGCTCAGTCCCTGCATCAGGGCCGAGGCACCCAGACGGTTGGCACCGTGGTCGGAGAAGTTGCACTCGCCGAGGGCGAAGAGGCCCTTGACAGAGGTCTGCAGCTCGTAGTCGACCCACAGGCCACCCATGGTATAGTGGATGGCGGGATAGATCATCATCGGAGTCTCGTAGGGATTCTCGTCGGTGATCTCCTCATACATATCGAAGAGGTTGCCGTAGCGCTCGGCCACACGGTCCTTGCCCAGACGGTTGATGGCCTCAGAGAAGTCGAGGAACACAGCCAGACCGGTGTTGTTCACGCCGAAGCCTGCATCGGTACGCTCCTTGGCGGCACGCGAAGCCACGTCGCGCGGCACGAGGTTACCGAAGGCGGGATAACGACGCTCGAGATAATAGTCGCGGTCGGTCTCGGGGATGTCCTTACCCTTGATCTCGCCGCGCTGCAGGCGCTTGGCGTCTTCGAGCTTCTTGGGCACCCAGATGCGGCCGTCGTTACGCAGCGACTCCGACATCAGCGTGAGCTTCGACTGCTTGTCACCGTGTACAGGAATACAAGTGGGGTGGATCTGCACGAAGGCGGGGTTAGCGAAGTAGGCTCCCTTGCGGTAGGCCTGGATGGCAGCCGTGCAGTTGCAACCCATGGCGTTGGTGGAGAGGAAGTAGGCGTTGCCATAGCCGCCGGTGGCCAGACACACAGCGTGTGCGGCATAGCGCACGAGCTTGCCCGACACGAGGTCCTTGGCGATGATACCGCGGGCGCGGCCGTCGATGATGACCACATCCTCCATCTCGGTGCGGGTGTGGAGCTCCACTGTGCCGTTGTTCACCTCTTTCATCAGCGAGGAATAGGCACCGAGCAGCAGCTGCTGGCCGGTCTGTCCCTTGGCATAGAAGGTGCGGCTCACCTGCACGCCACCGAACGAACGGTTGGCGAGCATGCCGCCGTACTCACGGGCGAAGGGCACGCCCTGGGCCACACACTGGTCGATGATGGCTGCGCTCACCTCGGCCAGACGATAGACGTTGGCCTCGCGGGCACGATAGTCGCCACCCTTGATGGTGTCGTAGAAGAGGCGGTAAGTGGCATCGCCGTCGTTCTGGTAGTTCTTGGCTGCATTGATACCGCCCTGCGCAGCGATGGAGTGTGCGCGGCGCGGACTGTCCTGGATGCAGAGGTTAATGACGTGGAAGCCCATCTCGCCGAGAGAAGCGGCGGCACTGGCACCGGCCAGACCCGTTCCTACGACGATGATGTCGAGCTTACGCTTGTTTGTCGGGTTAACCAACTTCTGATGAGCCTTATAATTAGTCCATTTCTCAGCCAAGGGGCCTTCGGGAATCTTAGAATCTATTTGTGACATAATCGTTTCGTAATTATAAATGATGAATTATGTTTCATGCATTAAGCACAGCACATGCTGGGTGCGAATCCAAGCCAGAACGAGAGGACGAGGATAGCGAACACGGCCATCAGGATGGTGACATACACGATGCCGATGCACTGCCAGCGCTTCAGCCAGATCTTTCCGCTGAAGCCCAGGGTCTGCATAGAGCTCCAGAAACCATGGGAGAGGTGGAACCAGATGGCTGCGATCCAGAGAAGATAGAGAATGGAATAAACCGGATTGGAGAAGGTGTCCTTGATCCAGGCGAAACCGTCGGCGGGATCGTGAGCCACTTCGATGTGAGCCAGCTCGGCAAACATCATGTGTCCCCAGAAATTGTACAGGTGGAGAATGAGACCCAGCAGTACGATGATACCCAGCACGAGCATGTTCTGTGAGGCCCAGCTCACCTCGGGGCGACGGCTGGTCACCTCATAACGCTGGTCGCCACGGGCGCGGCGGTTCTGTGCTGTCAGAATAAAAGCATAGACGATGTGACACACTGCCAATGCGGCCAGGGCGGCCGTGCCGAGCACAGCATACCAGTTGCTTCCCAGGAATTTGCATACCATGTTGTAAGCATCCCCCGAAAAGAACGCAGCAACATTCATGCAACAGTGGAAAGTCAGGAATAGGATCAGGCTGACGCCGGTCAATGACATCACAACCTTTCTACCAATTGGAGAATTGATTAACCACATAAATGATTGATTTTAAATTATTTAAATGTTAGATATAATCTGATGATAATTTACAAGAAATATGTCAGTTAGAGACCCGCGAAAACCCTAGATACCTTATATTAGGTACTAGGACGCCGATTTTGAGCACAAAAATACTACTTTATCATGATAAATCAAAGGAAAAAACACAAAAATTCAATTTAAATTCTTACTTTTGCGGAAAAAGAAAAAGACGTAATGAATTTCAAGTATGACGTGATTGTCATCGGTGGCGGACACGCGGGATGCGAGGCCGCCACGGCGGCAGCCAACATGGGAGCCAAGACCTGTCTGGTGACCATGGACATGAATAAGATCGCGCAGATGAGTTGCAACCCCGCGGTGGGTGGCATCGCAAAAGGACAGATCGTTAGGGAGATCGACGCCCTGGGCGGACAGATGGGACGGGTGACCGATGCCACCGCTATCCAGTTTAGGATGCTCAACCAAGGCAAAGGGCCGGCAGTATGGTCTCCTCGTGCGCAATGCGACCGCGGAAAGTTTATCTGGGAATGGCGCCACATACTTGACCACACCCCCAATCTTGATATCTGGCAGGACCAGGCCGAGGAACTCGTCGTCGAGAACGGCGAGGCTGTCGGCGTGCGCACCATCTGGGGCGTGGGGCTCCGGGCCAAGAGCGTGGTCATCACGGCGGGCACTTTCCTCAACGGACTTATGCACATCGGCCGTCACCAGGTGGCGGGAGGACGGTGCGCAGAGCCTGCCGTGGAGCATCTCACAGAGTCGATCACGCGCTGGGGCATCCGCTCGGCACGCATGAAGACAGGCACGCCCGTGCGTCTCGACAAGCGCACCATACATTTTGAGGACACCGAGGAACAGCCCGGCGAGAACGACTTCCACCAGTTCAGTTACATGGGTCCGGCCCGAAAGTTGAAACAGCTGCCCTGCTGGACCTGCTACACCAACGAGGAGGCGCACGCCATTCTGCGTGCCGACATTACCAACTCGCCCCTCTTCAACGGTCAGATACAGTCGACGGGGCCACGTTATTGCCCGTCGGTCGAGACCAAACTTGTTACCTTTCCCGACAAAGACCACCACCCCTTGTTCATCGAACCCGAAGGTGAGGACACCAATGAGATGTACCTCAACGGCTTCTCGTCGTCCATGCCGATGGAGACGCAGCTCCATGCGCTGCACCAGATTCCGGCACTAAGGGATGCCAAGATCTACCGTCCGGGCTACGCCATCGAATACGATTACTTCGACCCCACACAGCTCAAGCACTCGCTGGAGTCGAAGGTGGTGCCTGGACTGTTCTTTGCCGGACAGGTCAACGGCACCACGGGCTACGAGGAGGCCGGCGGACAAGGTACTGTTGCAGGCATCAATGCTGCTCTGCGATGCAGCGGCAACGAACCGTTTGTCATGAACCGCGATGAGAGCTATATTGGCGTTCTCATCGACGACCTCACCACCAAGGGCGTCGACGAGCCCTACCGCATGTTCACATCAAGGGCCGAATACAGAATCCTCTTGCGACAGGACGATGCCGACGCACGCCTCACCGAAAAGGCCTACCGGCTCGGCTTGGCCACCCGCGAGCGGATGGACTGGTGGCTGGAAAAGGACGAAGCCATCAAGCGCATTATCCATTACTGCGAGGAGACATCGGTGAAACCAGCCGAAATCAATTCTGCTCTCGAAGCCCTGGGCACCACCCCACTGCGCATGGGTTGCAAAATCGCCGATTTGATTGGGCGCCCCCAGCTTTCGATCAACACGTTGAAAGAACTCCTCCCCGGCCTGAAAGAGGTGTCCGAATCACCGAAGAATCGTGTGGAAGAAATTGGCGAGGCTGCCGAAATACGCATGAAATATGAGGGGTACATCCTGCGAGAGCGTGTCATTGCCGACAAGATGCACCGCCTGGAGAATATCAAGATCAAGGGAAGATTCAAATATAGCGAGCTGCATGAAATCAGCACCGAGGGTCGTCAAAAGCTCGAACGCATCGATCCAGAGACCTTGGCCCAGGCCAGCCGCATCCCAGGCGTATCGCCAAGCGACATCAACGTACTCTTGGTATTGCTGGGAAGATAACAAAAATCTATTCTTTACCCATCGAAGAAGAATAGGCAACGACAGGCGACGAGCATTGCATCGCACATACAGAACAATCACGTGCCTGTTGCAATGACCAGCAATGGATTTGCGTATAGGTTGAGTATACATCTTGCTACGTACCCTTGGCCACCACCGCCACTCCCGTGCGCCCTCAAAGCAGCAAACTTCCTTGCTCCCCCAAAAGGAGAAAATGCGCCTTGGTACGATTTGTTTCACGTGAAACAAAGAATCCTTAAACAACTGATTTAAATAACATTATACGATAAATTAAAACTTAAAACATGAACAACCAAGTCTTGTTAGACAACCTCCGGAGCATTCCCGACTGGCCCATCAAAGGCGTCAACTTCAGGGATGTCACCACCCTCTTCAAGAGTCCTGAATGTATCAAGGTCATGAGCGACATGATGTACGACCTTTACAAAGACAAGGGCATCACAAAAATCGTAGGTATCGAGAGCCGCGGATTTGTGATGAGCTCAGCCCTAGCCTACCGGATGGGCGCAGGCATCGTGCTTTGCCGCAAGCCAGGAAAGCTACCCTGCGAGACCGTGCAGGAAAGTTACGCCAAGGAATACGGCATCGACACCATCGAGATTCATAAGGACGCCATCAACGAGAACGACATTATCTTGTTGCACGACGATCTCTTGGCCACGGGCGGCACGATGAAAGCGGCTTGCGATCTCGTCAAGAAGTTCCATCCGAAGAAAATCTACTGCAACTTCATCATCGAACTCAACTCAGAGTTTCCACATGCCAGGGAAGAGTTTGGAGAGGATGTAGAGATTACTAGTCTGCTGCAGTTCTGACATCAGAACATGTTGCTCTAACGCCCCAAAATAAGCGTCCGGAAGAAATGGGAGCCCTCACGCCCCACTCTTCCGGACGCTTTCATTTTACGCCATCGCACCTACCGTCCGCGCACCATGGTGCGTAACGAAGGCCAAAACATGACCAAACGCCCCACTAGCTACAACAAACGTGCTAGCACATCATCGGTACACCAATTCCTACACAGACAACAGAACCGAGAACTACATCTTAACAACGACGCCCAAGCCATACCTACGCACAAGTAGAAGCCAGGAACACCAAAATCAAACATAGCGGCACCTATCCGCACAACATGTCGGCCAGTCTGCGTCTACATATCCCTTCAACAAAGATGAACACATAATATCAGTTAAAACTTTTGTCCGTGACAAGCATTTTACCTAATTTTGTAAATCCCAAGGAAGAGCCAACCCGGAACGAGTGCTGGCCTAGGTGAAAACCAGAGTAACGCCAACCGTTCCACGTGAAACATTATTTACGGGAGCCCCAATATATAAAAGGGAAGCAAAAGATGACAAAAGAAGAAAACGAAAAACGTCTGGCCCATCTCAAGAACATTGTGCTGAGCATGCCAGAGCAACCAGGCAGCTACCAGTTTTACGACGAGGACAAGACCATTATCTATGTGGGCAAGGCCAAGAAGCTCAAGAGCCGCGTTTCGACCTACTTCCATAAGGAGGTGGACCGATACAAGACGAAGGTACTCGTGAGCAAGATCCACGACATTACCTACACCGTTGTGAACACCGAAGAGGATGCCCTGCTGCTCGAGAACTCGCTCATCAAGAAATACAACCCACGCTACAACGTATTGCTCAAGGACGGAAAGACCTACCCCAGCATCTGCGTCACCAACGAATACTTCCCCCGCATCTTCAAGACCCGTACCATCAACAAGAAATACGGCACCTATTTCGGCCCCTATCCGCACATCGGAGCCATGTACAACGTGCTCGAGCTGATCAACAAGATCTACAAGCCGCGCAGTTGCCGCCAGCCCATCACCAAGGAGGGCGTAGCCTTAGGCAAATACCGCCCCTGCCTGGAATACCACATCCACAACTGCGACGGCTGCTGCATAGGGCGCCAGAGCTACGAAGACTACCAAGAGAACATCCGCCAATGCAAGGAGATTCTCAAAGGCAACACACGCCAGTTGGGCGACTGGCTCTACAAGCGGATGATGGAAAACGCCAAGTTATTGAAGTTTGAAGAGGCCGAACGGTTGAAAAAACGCTACCTGCTGCTCGAGGATTTCGTCTCGAAGAGCGAGGTGGTGAGCCACACCATCAAAGACGTCGACGTGTTTACCATCACCGACGACGACCTCCGCAAGAACGCCTTCATCAACTATATCCACGTCAAGAACGGCACTATCAACCAGAGTTTCACCTTCGAATACAAGCGCAAACTCGACGAGACATACGAAGACCTCTTGCTGCAGGCCATACCAGAGATACGCGAACGCTTCGCGAGCAACGCCAAAGAAATCATCGTACCCTTTGAGATGGAATGGCGGTTGCCCGACGCCGACTTCACCATCCCCCTGAAAGGCGACAAAAAACACCTGCTCGACCTCTCGGAGATGAACGGAAAACAATATAAATTCGACCGTCTGAAGCAGGCCGAGAAGCTCAATCCGGAGCAAAAGCAAACCCGTCTGATGAAGGAATTGCAGGCCAAGATGAAGCTCCCGAAGCTGCCCTACCAGATTGAATGTTTCGACAACTCCAACATCTCGGGCACCGATGCCGTAGCGGGTTGCATCGTCTACAAAGGCATGAAACCCTCGCGCAAGGACTACCGGAAATACAATATCAAGACCGTTACAGGTCCCGACGACTACGCCTCGATGCAGGAGGTGGTGCGCCGCAGATACAGCCGCATGGTAGAAGAGAACAACCCCCTGCCCGACCTCATCATCACTGATGGCGGCAAGGGGCAGATGGAGGTGGTGAGAGCCGTGGTGGAGGACGAGCTGCACCTCCATATCCCCATTGCCGGACTGGCCAAAGACGACCGCCACCGCACCAACGAACTGCTCTACGGCAACCCTCCCCAGACCATCGGACTGGACATCAAGAGCGAGCTGTTCCACGTCTTGACCCAGATCCAGGATGAGGTACACCGCTATGCCATCACCTTCCACCGTGACAAACGGTCGAAACACGCCTTGCACTCCGTTCTCGACGATATCAAAGGGGTGGGTCCAAAGACCAAGGAAGACCTCTTAAAGCACTTAAAATCAGTAAGTAAGATAAAGGGTGCAACTCTCGAAGAACTTGCTACCATTATCGGTACGTCGAAGGGCAAGATTGTATACGACTTCTTCCACCAAAGCGAGGCCCCTAAGGAAGTATAGCCCTGACCCTGCTACAGACATCCTATCCCAACGGCCAAGGGCATTAAGCGGCATCGCAAAAGCCCCTGGCCAAGCTCCGTCTCCTTACCCACGGCGCGAAAACAAAGCCGGAAAGCACCGTCTAAATACATGTCATTCAGCAAAATAAGCGGCCATTTGTTTGACGATACCCCATCTTTTTAGTAACTTTGCCCTGGTCAATTGCAAATCAAAAGCCACCTGTCAGCATGAAGATAGTCATTCAACGCGTAAGCCACGCATCAGTAACCGTAGACAAAAAGCTCAAGTCGTCGATAGGGAAAGGATACCTCATCCTCCTCGGCATCGGTTCCGACGACACCGAAGACGACATCGAATGGCTGGTGAAAAAGGTGGTAGGGCTGCGTGTCTTCGACGATGCCAACGGGGTGATGAACCTCAGCATCCGCGACGTCGACGGCGACATCCTCGTGGTATCGCAGTTCACCCTCATGGCGAGCTACAAGAAAGGCAACCGCCCCAGCTGGATCAAGGCTGCCCCACACGACATCTCCATCCCACTCTACCACCGCTTCTGCGAGGTGCTCAGCGGCGTGCTGGGCAAGCCCGTAGGCACGGGCGAGTTTGGCGCTATGATGGACGTCGAGCTGCTCAACGACGGTCCGGTGACCATTTGCATGGACACCAAGAACAAGGAATAACGGTCTGTCAGACCATCAACAATAACACCATGACCATCAAAGAAGCACAAGATACTGTAGACCAATGGATTAAGACCGTTGGAGTGAGATATTTCTCAGAGCTTACCAACATGGCCGTCCTCACCGAAGAGGTTGGCGAGCTGGCCCGCGTGATGGCGCGCCGCTACGGCGACCAGAGCTTCAAGGCAGGCGAGAAAGACAACCTCGGCGAAGAGATGGCCGACGTGCTTTGGGTGCTGCTCTGCCTGGCCAATCAGACTGGCGTGGACCTTACCGAGGAGTTGCGCAAGAGCATCGACAAGAAAACCCGCCGCGACGCCACGCGCCACCTCAACAACCCCAAGCTGAAAGCCTGAGCCTCCCCCTCGCCCACCTCGGCCGAGGGCACGGCGCAGCATCGCCGGCCAGAACCAGTGCCGGCAACCATACCCAGCAATATTGTTAACATCAATAATATCAACTATGGCTTACAACAAAGACATCGAACCCACCGTAAAGCCGGGCCAGCTGAGAAATCAGGTGGAGGCTAGTAGACAACAGAACAGCCAGCAGGAAGACAAGTACCTGCAAACCCTGTCGAAGTATAACTGCGAGGTCGACGAGGCCGCCGTGCGCGACGCCGTCAAGCAGCTGATCATAGAGAAAGTACCCGAAAACGACACCGTGGAGGTCAAGAAATTCCTGCTGGCCAGCGTAGAGCTCACCTCGCTCGGCACCGCCGACAACGACGAGAGCATCCTGTCCATGATCGAGAAGGTGAACCTCTTCGACGCCACCTATCCCGAGCTGCCCCACGTGGCCACCGTATGCGTGTACCCCAACTTTGCCAAGCTGGTGAGCGAGAGCCTGGAGGTTGACGGCGTAGACGTAGCCGTCGTTTCAGGCTGTTTTCCTTCCGCACAATCGTTTATCGAGGTGAAGGTGGCCGAGACCGCGCTGGCCGTGAAAGACGGCGCCACAAACGTGGATATCGTGATGCCCGTGGGCAAGTTCCTCAGCGGCGACTATGAGGGCATGTGCGACGAGATCAGCGAGCTCAAGCAGACCTGCGGCGACGTGCCCCTGAAGGTCATTCTCGAGACCTGCGCCCTTGGCTCGCTGAGCAACGTGAAGAAGGCCGCCATCCTCTCGATGTATGCCGGTGCCGACTATATCAAGACCTCCACAGGCAAGGAGAAGGCCGGCGCCACGCCCGAGGGTGTGTATGTGATGTGCCAGGCCATCAAGGAATACTACGACCTCACGGGCATACAGATCGGTCTGAAACCCGCCGGAGGCATCAGCACCGCCATGGATGCCGTGATCTACTACACCATCGTCAAGGAGGTGCTGGGCGAGAAATGGCTCACCAACCAGTGGTTCCGACTGGGCACGAGCCGCCTCACCAACCTGCTCATCAGCGAAATCGTGGGCAAGGAGACCAAGTGGTACTAGCGGCCCTCCCCGCTGCAATGCTTACGGCCTTGCAGAAAAGACGATAACGACATTCCCAAAAGCCCTGCCCCATCATGCCGGCAGGGCTTTTTCGTGGCGCGTGAAGCGCTATTTCATAACATGGTTCGGGTGCCACGCAAACGTGATTCGAGTCGAAGCAGAATGTGATTCGAGTCGAAGCAGAATGTGATTCGAGTCGAAGCAGAACGTGATTCGAGTCGAAGCAGAACGTGATTCGAGTCGAAGCAGAACGTGGTTAGAACAATTACAAGACACCGTGAAGCCTTGCTGGAAGGACGATTGCTGTGCTACGACGGCACAAGAGGCATCCTATGTCAGGGCGACAAAGACACACTTGGCTGGCTGTGACATGGCAGACCGAACACCAATGAGTGGGCGCTGGACAAGATGGGGTGCAGCTACAAAAAAAGCCTCACCCATCCGCTCTCTTATGAAAACGACTGGGCGAGGCTCGTCACATGGGCATGCCGGCAGCATGCTATCATAGCTTGCGCTCGATCACATAGTCGAGATATGCCTTCAGACTACCCTTCACCATGTCGTCGTGCACCTCATGATTGATAAACTCCATGCACTCGGCATGAAACTCCCACATCCGCTGGTCGGCATATTCTATACCCCCATTTGCCTTGGTAAACTGCACCAGGCGAGCTATCTCCTCGCTGCTCACCATGCCCATCTTCACCTTACGGGCCAGGGCCAGCATCTCGGCGTTGCCCGTGGCGTTGATGGCGTGTATCACGGGCAGGGTGAGCTTGCCTTCGGCCATGTCGTTGCCCGTGGGCTTGCCAATGTCTTCCTTGTCGTAGTAATCGAAGATATCGTCACGAATCTGGAAGATGATGCCCAGGTTGCTGCCAAAGGCCTTGGCCTTCTCGATATCCGCCTCACTCGCCCCCGCCGACAGCGCGCCGATGGCAGCGCAGGCCTCGAAGAGGGCCGCCGTCTTCTGCCGGATGACGTTATAATAGACCTCCTCCGACAGTTCGCGGTTCTGGATATTCGACAACTGCAATATCTCGCCGTTCGACAGCGTGCGCCCCAGCTCGGCCAGGTGGCGCACGATGACCTCCGAGTGTGTGCGGCTCACATAGAGCAACGCCGTAGAGAGAATATAATCGCCCACGAGCACCGCCACCTTGTTGTTGTATTCGGCGTTGACCGACGACTGTCCGCGCCGTTCGGTGCTGTCGTCCACCACGTCGTCGTGGACCAGCGAGGCCGTATGCAGCAGCTCGAGGCCCACGGCAGCATGCTGTGTGGCCGAATTGATCTGGCCGAAGTTCTTGGCCATGAGCAGGATGAGCATGGGGCGCATGCGCTTGCCGGCCCGCTGCCTGATGTGCTCGAGCGCCTGCGACAGCAGTCCGTCGGTGTGCGACATCGACTGGTCGAACAGGGCGATGAAATCGGCCAATTCTGCGGATATGGGTGCTTGAATGGTTGATAAGTAATCCATACGCTTCGTGAAATTTGTTACAAATTTAGCTATTTTATCGGATATTGTGCCTATTTTTTTGTAATTTTACGGGGAAAAATACCAATTGATATGGATAAACTCTTCCTCCTCGATGCCTATGCCATCATCTTCAGGTCGTACTACGCCTTCATCAACCGCCCCTCGATCAACTCCAAGGGCCTCAACACCTCGGCCATACTGGGTTTCTGCAACACCCTCAAGGAGATACTCGACAAGGAGAACCCCACCCATCTGGGTGTGGCCTTCGACCGCGGCAAGACCTTCAGGCACGAGGTGTTCCCCGACTATAAGGCCCAGCGCGATGCCACACCCGAAGACATCAAGCTGGCCGTGCCCTACATACAGGATATCCTGCGTGCGATGAACATCCCCATCCTGCAGGCCGACGGCTTCGAGGCCGACGATGTCATCGGCACGCTGGCCACGCAGGCCGGTGCCGCCGGCGTGGAGACCTATATGCTCACGCCCGACAAAGACTATGGGCAGCTGGTGCGCAGCAATGTCTACATGTTCAGGCCGCGACAAGGGGGAGGATACGATAAAATCGGCGAAAAAGAGATCTCCGAGAAGTATGGCATCGCCTCGGCGGCCCAGGTCATCGACCTGCTGGCACTCATGGGCGACTCGGCCGACAACTACCCTGGCTGCCCCGGCGTGGGCGAGAAGACGGCCGCCAAGCTCATCAACGAGTTTGGCAGCACCGAGGAGCTCATCGCCCACACCGACCGCCTCAAGGGCAAGATGCGCGAGAAGGTGGAAGGTGCCGTCGACGACATCAGGCTCGCCAAGTATCTGGCCACCATCCGTACCGACGTGCCCATCACCCTCGACCTCGACGCGCTGAAGGTGGTGGCTCCCGACGAGCCCAAACTGCGCGAAATCTTCACCCAACTCGAATTTAAGCGGCTCACGGAGCGATTTCTTAATAAAACAGAAAATAAACCAAAAGTTGCTAATATGCAACTCGATTTATTTGCAGAAAATACGAACGAGGGGCCGACCGAGCCGAAATATACGAATCTCGAAAGCCTTAAAACAGTAGCTCACGATTACAAACTTATTGAAAGCCAGGAGGAAGCGCAGCGTCTATATGACTTTTTGCGGACAAATAAAATTCTCAGTCTAGACACCGAGACCACTTCTACCAATCCCCTCGATGCCGAACTGGTGGGCCTGAGCTTCGCCGTCAAAGAAAAAGAGGCTTTTTATGTGGCCATCCCCAGCAACCGTAAAGAAGCGTTGCAATATGTTAACATATTCAAACCGCTGTACGAAGACCCCGAAATCTTCAAAGTGGGACAAAACATCAAGTACGACTATGAGGTGCTGCGCGGCTACGGCGTCGACCTCCAAGGCAAGATGTTCGACACCATGCTCGCCCACTACATTCTGCAGCCCGAGCTGCGCCACAACATGGACTACATGGCCGAGACGCTGCTCGGCTACCAGACCATCCACATCGACGAACTCATCGGCACCAAGGGGAAGGGCCAGAAAAACATGCGCGACCTCGACCCCAAGGAGGTGTACGAGTATGCCGCCGAGGACGCCGACATCACCCTGCGCCTGAAGAACGTCCTCGAGCCCCGACTCAAGGAGGCCGGCGCCGAGACGTTGTTCTGGGACATCGAGATGCCGCTCGTCAAGGTGCTGGCCGACATGGAACTCAACGGTGTGTGCCTCGACACCCGCTCGCTCAAGGAGACCGAGCAGGCCTTCACCCAACGCATGAACCAATACGAGCGCCATGCCTACGAACTGGCCGGCGAGGAGTTCAATATCTCCAGTCCCAAGCAGGTGGGCGACATCCTCTTCGGCAAGATGCAGATCGTCGACAAGCCCAAGAAGACCAAGACGGGGCAGTATGTCACCTCTGAGGAGGTGCTGCTGCAGCTGCGCGACAAGGCACCCATCGTCGACGACATCCTCAACTACCGCGGCATGAAGAAGCTGCTGGGCACCTACGTCGAGGCCCTGCCCAAGCTCATCAACCCACGCACCGGACACATCCACACCTCGTTCAACCAGGCCGTCACGGCCACGGGGCGCCTCTCGTCGAGCGACCCCAACCTGCAGAACATTCCCGTGCGCGACGACGACGGCAAGGAGATACGCCGCTGTTTCATCCCCGAGCCGGGATGCCGCTGGTTCTCAGCCGACTACAGTCAGATAGAGCTGCGCATCATGGCCCACCTCAGCGACGACGCACACATGATCGAGGCCTTCCGCGAAGGGCAGGACATCCACCGCGCCACGGCCGCCAAGATATGGAAAACCGACCTCGACGCCGTCACCGACAGCCAGCGCAAGCAGGCCAAGCAGGCCAACTTCGGCATCATCTACGGCATCACCACCTTCGGCCTGGCACAGCGCATGGGCATCGACAACGGTGAGGCCCGACAGCTCATCGACGGCTATTTCGCCACCTTCCCCAAGGTGCAGCAGTATATGGAGCAGTCGAAGCAGGTGGCGCGCGAGAAGGGATATGCCGAGACACTCTTCGGCCGCCGCCGCTATCTGCCCGACATCACCTCGCGCAACGCCACCGTGCGTGGCTTTGCCGAGCGCAACGCCATCAACGCGCCCATACAGGGCAGCGAGGCCGACATCATCAAGCTGGCCATGATACGCATCTGGAAGCGGTTCAAGGACGAGGGCATCCGCTCGAAGATGATCCTCCAGGTACACGACGAACTCAACTTCTCGGTCTATCCCGACGAGGCCGAGCAGGTGGAGCGCATCGTCATCGAGGAGATGCAGGGAGCCTACAGCCTCTCCGTGCCCCTCGTGGCCGATGCCGGATGGGGCGACAACTGGCTGGAGGCACACTAAGAATGAACAGCTTACAAGAACCCATCTTCATCATTATTAAAACAATATGAACTGGAAAGAAACTGCCCTTCAGGCACTAAAAGACAGTCTTTTCCCGATTCCGACAGAACTCAATGGAATAGATTGGAAAAGCGGACTTTCATGTAAAACAGAACGTCTGGCCCAGCATATATCTGCCTTTGCCAATAACAAAGGGGGCGGCTTTCTTGTATTTGGAGTAGACAACGACGGAACATGTCATTCCATCGACAAGCAGGAAGCAGACAATATCGTTCAACAAATGGGAAATATCGCAAGGAATAATTTAGCATTTTCCATTCAAATCGAACATAGCATCCTCGAATATCAAGGCTGCTCGCTGCTGTTTATCCATATCCCTGAGCAAAAAGACAAGCCCGTTTACCTGAGGGGAAAGACCCTTTATGAAGCATATTGCAGGTCTGCAGGACAAACTACGAAGATGTCTCGTAATCAGGTTAAGGCTCTCATTTCAGAATCACAAGGCATATCCTTTGAAGAAAGGATAGCGAAAGAACAGCTCACAGCAACTGAAGTGCTGAGATTATTGAACCACGAAAAATATTATGAACTATCAAACAGAAGTATTCCCAAAGCCCAATCAGATGTCATAAATCGTTTTGTAGAGGAAAAATTCTGTAAGGAAGACAATGGCAAATGGAGTATCACCAACCTTGGTGCCATATTATTTGCCAATAACATAGAGGAATTCGAAGAACTCAAGAACTATTCTGTCATTGTTAGAAAATATACAGGAACGAACAACAGGAATCTTCTCCATGAACAAGTTGGACGATACGGCTATGCCGTCGGATTCAAGGGACTTGTCGACTTTATTGTGAAACTTACTAGCACAGAACAAATCAACACCCTAAGAGAAGAGATACCAACATACCCTTTAATTGCAATTAGAGAATTTGTCGCCAATGCCCTCATACATAGAGACTTTGCTATTACTGGCATGAATACGGTTATTGAGATCTTCTCTAATAGACTCGTCATCACAAATCCAGGGCCACCGCTTCATGATGTCAATAGACTGATTGACCTTCCACCCTATTCAAGAAACGAAATACTTGCACAAAAAATGATGGAATTGCATATTTGTGAAAGACGAGGAAGCGGCATTGACAGAGCCGTGGAAGCTATAGAAAAGATGTTTCTCCCTGCCCCTAAGATAACCAAAGGAGAGCAATATACCAAGGTCGCATTGTTTCCACAAAAAAATGTCAACCAAATGACCAAAGCTGAAAAGATTAGAGCCTGTTACCAACATGCTTGCCTGATGTATGAAGACAATGCAACAATAAACAACCAATCCATTAGGGAACGCTTTGAATTAAACAAAAACCAGTCATCTGTAGCATCGAGAATCATAACAGATACATTGGAAGCAGGATTGATTAAAATATCAGACACTGACATAAAATCAAAGAAATATGCTACATACATCCCTTATTATGGGTGATCTTATTTGCAAGCCAAATCACAAAACAACATATATATCTGATTATCAAAGACTTTTTATTTGCAAAGTAAATCACATCATCCGATTTGCATACGCAAGAAAAGACAACAGCAAGATACTCCAGGTACACGACGAACTCAACTTCTCGGTCTATCCCAACGAGGCCGAGCAGGTGGAGCGCATCGTCATCGAGGAGATGCAGGGAGCCTACAGCCTCTCCGTGCCCCTCATGGCCGATGCCGGATGGGGCGACAACTGGTTGGAGGCGCACTGATGATCCTACCCCCATACCACATGTCGCAGACCATTGTTTTAGCCTTCAAGAAGAGCTGGAATTCTACAAAAAAAAAGAAAATATCGTTGAGATAATACAATGAATTAGCTTTTAATTATTAACTTTGCCATTGTAGAGATATGATGGCATTTTCCAACCCAGATTATGGATGACCGTCAATTTCTCGAAAAGAAGCTCAAAGACCTCAAGCTCTTCTTGCACTATGTCACACAAAGATATGACATTGCGGAGAACGAAGAGCTTATCGACAAGATTCTTGACAACATCAACGAGACAAAGAAACTATTGGAGGATATCAAATGAAGACGACACCACCCAACCTCACCGACTATGTTGCCGACGACCAAGTCAGGCAAGAACTCGAGGCCTATATGAATGCGACCACTGACCAAGAGAAGCGACGCATCTTGGAAACACAGCGCGAGGCGGCGGCCGGCCTCTCGCAAGAAGAGAAAAAACACTACGAAGACCGCTGGATGGAAGGTATGAACCAAGCACTGGAAGGCAGCAGGCAAGAACTCGAAGACTACAAGTCGCGCCTCACCAAAAACAAACTGGGCAAGGCTCCACAGGCCATCTCACTCAGCTATATTGCCAAAAACTATTTTGGCAAGAGCAAGGAGTGGCTTTACCAGCGTATCAACGGCAACATCGTCAACGGCAAGCCTGCCCACTTCACCGAAGAAGAGACACGCCAACTGCAGAACGCCCTGCATGACCTGGGAGCTCAACTGCTCAAGATCAAACTGCTGTAAACCGTGCTTCGCCCAAACCGAATCGGTGCATATCCCATCAAAACACATGGACTATACCAGCAGACAGCAGCCTCCATCCACCACTACCCCACCCCGCAGCCGCATGGGCGAGCTCGACTTTCTGAAGTGCGTGTTCATCCTCCTGATGATTACGTTCCACCTGGTGTATATCGGCGACACACACCCTTGGGCCAAGCAGGTGGTCTATACCTTCCACATGCCGGGATTCCTCATCATCTCGGGCTATCTCACCAACACCTCCAAGCAGCCGAAGGCCTTTCTGCGCTCGCTGCTCTGGATTGCCGTGCCCTATGCCGTGATGGAGAGCGGATATATTGTCATGGCCTCCCTGCTGCCCATCCGCGAGCATATCGACCAGCTCACACCGATGGTGTTTTTCGACCATCTCGTGCTCAATCCCCTGGGACCCTACTGGTATCTGCACACGCTCGTGCTGTGCCAGTTTGTGATCTACGGCATCATGAATCTGCCACAGTTGCGCCTCGTGACCCGTGTAGTGCTTGCCGGTCTCATCTTGTACAACTTTGCCTGCCACTGCCATCTGGCCTCACTGTCCTGCACCCTTTATTTTCTGGGCGGTGCCGTGGTGCGTCAGAGCGGACTGCGGTTCACCGACTTCTTCAAGGCCAGTCCCCTGGCCCTCGCGGTCTTTGCTGTATTGGTGGCCTATGGGGCTAACCTCGACAAGGCCACCGCGGGCGGCGTGCTCATTGTCTACAGTGTCATCAGTTTCTGTCTGTGGGCCTACGGCATCCTGCCCCATGCCGTGCTGCGCCCCCTGCTGTTCATCGGGCGCAACACGCTGCCCCTCTTCCTCTTCTCGCCCATGTTCACCATCGTGTGCAAGGGCTTCCTCCCCTACGTCCCCTTCGACCCCTCGGGCACGGTCTACCTGGCCTTATCGCTGCCCCTCTGCATAGCCGGAAGCCTCGCCGTGGCCCGGCTGCTGGAACTGACGCGCTTGGCCCCGCTGCTGTTCGGCAAGCCGAAAATCATCGCGTAAAGCTTTTCATGACATCGTTTGTCATAGCATATAAACGCAAAACTAATCTTTAAAAAGACTTAATTTTACCTTGTTGCCAACATCTTTTATTAATTAATATTAAATTAGGAAAGTTAATTTTTACACTAACTATTAATCCATTAACTTTGCGCAAAGTAGTATTTTCTCGCAAAAGATTAGCGACAACAAATAAAATTGCTACCTCAAATAATTCAGATAATAATAATAAAATAACAATTCAAGAATAACAAAGTACTAAAAAAATTGCTCTTTTACCCGCACATGAAATGTGCTTTTGGGTGACAAGAAGAAATTAGAGTTTTATACATAAACAATTATAATGATACGAAAAGTTTTTTTTGCTTTCGTAGCCTCATGCATGGCTACGTATGCTGTCGCCTCCGTAACAGTGACAGAAACCTCCACAGGCACAGTAACCATTGCTGTAGAAGGCAATGCTGGGCAGATAGGAACATCCTCTTTCGATTATACATCGAATATCCTGTCAGCATGGCAGACACTCATCCAGAAGGCTTCAAAACTTGTCATTACAGGTAGCATCAACAGTGATGACATCAAGACCTTGGTGGCCAAGAACGCCGTCAACAACATCTGGACTATCGGTACTCTGGACATGGGCGGAGCAACAATCGACCAGATAACCGTTGAGGGCAGCGAATGGTATGCTACCGCACACACGTTCATGCCTACTCCACAGACCAAGTTAGCCTGCACCAAAATGGTACTGCCGGTTGCTGCCGACGGCATCGTGCCCGCCTATTTCAGGGCATGCTTTGATGCCCAAAACGGCTATCCCAAGACCATCGTTATCCCCAACGGCTACACACAAATCAAAGAGAAATCTTTCAAAAACCTCCCTCTGGAACACGTCACCCTGCCCAACACACTTGAAAGCATCGGTGACGAAGCTTTCGTGGAGTGTCCCAAACTCAAGACCATGGTATTCCCCGCCAGCCTGAAGACGCTGGGCAACAACGTATTCTTCAACACCAAGCTCGAGGATGTGTACTTCCTCGGCAAAGAGGCACCAATCGTCGGCAATTCAGCCTTCGACAGCGGAACGTACACGGGCAACGGCGGAATGGTCATGACCGACTACTCTGCAGAAGACCCCATCGGCGATACTAACAACGGCTATGCCGAACGCCGCAACTTCGTGGCCACCGCCAACACTTTCGGCGTGCTGCACCTGCGTGCCGACCTCACCAACGAGGAGCGCGCCAAGTATATCGACATCACGCGCGAATACGTCGTGGAAAAGGGTTCTGACAGCAAGTACAAGGCTTTCTACGACCTCTACAAGGGAGCGATGAAGATATGGCCGGGACAATACTCATATAACCACACATACACCGATGCTGAAAAAGGAGTACTCTGGGACGGCACGACCACCTATGAGAAGGACAAGTACATGGGTCTGCACAAATTTACGCTGACCACCTCGGATGTCTATAACGATGACACGGAGAAGTGGACCTTCGACAAAATTAAGCCCAACCAGTGGTGGACCATCTGTGTGCCCTTCAAGATGACCAAGGCACAGGTGAGAGAGGTATTCGGTGAGAATACCGAAGTATGCAAACTGAGCGCCGTAGTGAGAAACCAGACAGAAAGGAGCATCACGCTGAAATTCAAGGACGACCAGTATGCCAATGCCACCGGCGATGACAACATGGTGATACAAGACCAGATATCCTACATGATCTTCCCCACCAAGGCACTTGCCAGCGGTGAGAAATATACGTTCAGCGGCTACCAGATGGAGACGGGAAGCCCCGAGCCTACCATCGTGAAAGCCGTCGACGAGAATACCAACGCCACCGACTACACCTACCGTTTTATCGGCACCTACCTCTCCACCTGGGACAAGACTGCCGGCAACACCGGTGGCCAGGGTACTCCCATCTATATGCCACAGTACGCCTACTTCCTCGGTGCCAAGGGCAATGCTCACGTGTTTTTCTACCAGACGGGCAAAACCGGCAAGTGGAATCCTTTCACCGCTACCGTAGAGGTATTCAAGGGACAGACTCACTCCGGCGTCGACGACTCGTTCGTCACCTCGTCGGGAGCTAAGATGGCCTCCTATTTCGGCCATGCTGACGACACGGTTACCGAAGTCTACAAGGTAAGCATCGACGCCGGAGCAACCCGTGACACCACGATTTACAACCTCAAGGGACAGGCTATAGCAAACGGTAGCGATGGCACAGGAACCCTGCCTCCCGGCATCTACATCATGAACGGAAAGAAATTCGTAATCCCCTAAAATGAAGGAAATGAAAGCAATATATACATCACCCCTGTGTGAGATCATTCGTATTAATGAGGAATCGCTGATGCAGACAACCAGCCGTTTCAGCGAAACAGGAAGTGCCGAATCACCCAACAAGGACAAGGAGCACTACAACGACCCCACGGGAGGCATCGGAGGGATGGACGGCGGCGAGTCGCTGAGCAAGCGATTCAATACCTGGTCTGATTTCGATAACTAACATTCTGTGAACGAGAAAACCATGACCACTCCTGCTATATAGCAAGGACTTGTTTTCTCTCCCCCGATTTCCAGTATTTAGTGATATGCAAGAAGCCGTCTGGCACAAAGGGACGGCTATCTTGAAAAGGAAATGCCAAAGAGGTGTCTGCACCTCTTTGGCATTTTCTTTGTTTGATACTGACACAAAACTGACATTCTTCGTATCTCCAAGGGCTGGACATATTCTGCCACCAACGCCTGGGGCTGGTCTATCTCCTCACCCGCGCAAACTGCTCCAATACGTCGCAGCTGTAGACATAACCCGCCACCTCCCTGACATTTGCCCGGACAAAGTCGTACAGGGCCGCAATCGCCTTGTATTGACGCGACAATGGCCTTGGCTTTGGATTCTCATCGTCGTACCATGTCTGCGTATCCTCATCCCACCCCCTATAACACCACTGGTCCGACGGAATGAAGGCCAGCGCGTAGAGGCTGTTCTGCTTCAGGTTGAAGTCGGTCGACTGCACGCTCTCGCCCAACAGGTCGACAGCCTTCTGCACGAAGTCCATCCTCCCCTCGGGGATGCTGTCCTGCGTGCTGCTCCAGCCATACTGCGTGAGCCACCAGCAGTCGCCGAGATAGCTGGCCTGATAGTAGAGCGACGCCAGCTCATAGGCCTTCTGCCTGCGCTCCTCCGACGGGCGCATGTTCATCCAGAGACTTTGCACGGCCAGGATGCGGCGGCAGAAGTCAATCTTCTTGTTAGACGTGAGGGTATGGCGCACCTCGAGCAGCGAGTCGCTCACGGTCTGCTTGCCAAGCCATCGCTCCGTATCGAACCGGCGCAGGCAAGCATAGGGCACGATGTTCTGCCTGTTGAGGAATGTCAGCGACACCCTCCCGAGGTACTCCTGCGCCTCTGCAAAGCGGCCCATGGCCAGCAGCCGCGTACCGATGAGGTCGTTGTAATACTCGGCATCGCGGTAGGCCCTTCTCCACGCAAAGCGTCCCAGCACATCTTTCGGCTCTTTCTGCATATATGCGGCAAGCGCTTTCAGGTTGTCCAGCGGCAGCCTGTCGAGTGCTTCAAAATATTCTCCGTAATAGTCTTCGTTCCAACGCACTTGCCCCTCCTCGCTGTCGGCCGCTGTGCGCCGGCTGTAGCCCGAGTGGTACAGGTCTTCGTTCATCATGCTCATCATGGTGAGCGCCAACGACCTGCGCCCCTTGCGCATCAGTCGCGGCACCAATCCGCGGTACACCATGCGCTCCTTCACCTCGGCATAGTGGTCGTCGGTCATCACCGAGTCGCGCCCGTCGCGTGCCGCCATGCTCTCCAGCCACTGCAGCTCGCCGACCAGCCACCTGCCGTAGGTATCGTTCAGCGGCTCTACAAACACCGAGTTGGCCGCATAGATGGCCCGCGCGTTGTCTCTCATTCGCGGTGTACCGGCCATTTTGAGCGCCTTGGCGAGGTCTGCCCTGGCCTTGGCATGCTGCCCCATCTGATACTCCAGACAACCGATGGCCGACTGCCACAGGCTGGGACAATGGGTCTTGCCCTCGGCCACCACGCCACGTGCGAAGGTGATGAACTGCCTGGCCTCGGTGCGGTACACGACCTTCGAGTCTATTTCATCTGCCAAGACGGACAACATCTTCTCATCCCACTCCCCTGTCGCCCCGTCCATCGTCTCCTGCACGTTGTTGACAAAGTCCTGCACCAGATAGAGCAGCGTGGCCGAATTGGGATTCTCCCGGTACACGCTCTTGATGCCCGCGAGGTTGCGGAACTTGCGCACACAGTATTTCAGGCTGCGGAAATCCTCCTGCTCGGCATAGATTTCCACGGCCTCCTTCTTCCTGCCCAGCCTGAGCAGGCTGCCGGCATAGAGGTTGCGCATGATGTCGCGGTAGACGCTCGGTGCCAGCTTCTGCGCCTGCTGCGTCCAGAAGTCGACGTTGTCCTGGTAGCGTTTCAGGCCGAAGTTGGCCCTCATCTGCGCCAGGGCGTACTGCTGTCGGAGGCGCGTGCCGCGATAGGCCTTTGCCGCGCTGAGCATCTGCTGCAGAGCCTCATCCCGCTGTTGCAGCTGCTCTTTGGTGGGATATTCCCAGCCGTTGAATATGTTGTTTCCGGAGAGATAGCCGTTGAGCAGCATCAGATAGTCGACCATCTCCTTGTCGTTGCGCTTCTTCGCCACCTCGAGCACTGTCTCCTTGCCCCAGAGGTAGCTGTAGAAGTCGGCGTCGTGGCCTACGTATTTCTTCCAGAACACGTCGGTCTCGGCCTGAAAGCGGTCTTCCATCAGGCTGCGGTGAAACACGCTGAACACATAGGCGTTGTGGGTGGAACGCTCTGCTACGCAACCTTTCATGCGGAGCACCGGCAGTCCTGCCAGCAACAGGGCGGCAACCAGAATCGGCCGCCTACTCCCCTTGATAAATCTTTTCATATTCGTCGGTGTTGAATCTATGGATATTCTCGTTACTCAAATCATACAGTATCACTTCGCCATGGGCCTCCGGCCGCCGCTCGTCCACGGCCTGTCGCACCGCCATGATGTCGCCGACAGAGGGGCTGCGCGTCACGATGCTGTCGCCGCCGAGCACCGGCAGGTCGTCGTCGCCGTGCATGATGCCCACGAACCGTCCAGCGCGGAAGAGCACCTGCCAGGCAAACAGCGGGTAGGCCGTGGCCAGCGGCAGGCGGTAGCCGGGCAGGCTGTGCAGGTAGGGCCGCACGTCGCGGATGTCGAGGATGGGCTTCTGCACGTCGAGCCGCGTCACGTCGCCGGTGTTGTACATCATCAGCACGCCGCGGTCGGCAGGCGGCACGTCGAGCGACAACTGGTGCAGGCGGATGGTGGTCGACAGCTGCATGTCGCGGTCGTGGCACAGCTTGCGCAGGCGGTCCAGCAGCTCGAAGTAGCGCCGCTGGGTCTGCATCGTCCAGTCGCAGTCGATCTGCAGTTCCCTCACGCCCTTCACGTCGTGCGTCTCGCACATCTGCAGCACACGCCTGAGGATGAGGTCGGGCAGACTGTCTACATTGCCGCGCATGCAGTCGTTCAAGACAAACACCACCGGCACCACCTCCACACCCCCGGGCAGCGTGTCGCTGAAGGCCAGCGTGGCATTGGGCACGGGCTTCCCACCGTCGTCGGGCACCACGTCGAAATAGCGCAGGTAGAGCCGTCGCACGTCATGCTGCCGCAGGAACGCACGCTCGGCAGAGTCGAGGCGCAGCGTGGTGCGCCAGTAATACACGCTTCGTGCCGTCGGCGCAGCCGGCTGCCGCCGATGGCAGGCACCCAGCAGCAGCACCGCCAGGCACACCATCCAGACTTGTTTCATCATTGGCATATTCTGCCACAAAAATAGAAAAAAAAGAAAAACCTTGTCTTCATTGCAAGGAAAAAATGTGCCTGCCCCGCTTTTTCACGGCATCCTCCTCTTGCCTCCCCGGTGTCAGCCCCCCCGCACACTTTGCCGCCGCACGGCAGCAGCGACCGTCTCTGCGCCTGCTTTCACGTCCTTGTCGGCTTCCCGCAACACCCTGCAGGCCAACTCCCTACGGCCTTGCCGCACCCCGTGCAGCAAGTCCTTGTCGTGTGGTTCGACTCGAAGCAGACCGTGGTTCGACTCGAAGCAGACCGTGGTTCGACTCGAAGCAGCGCGTGGTTCGACTCGAAGCAGCACCAGTTTCGACTCGAAGCACAACGCCACGGCTATGCAGAGCGCCTGCCAGCACAACCCTTTCTTGCTGCCAACACATACCTTCGGGCGCACCAAACCGTTGCATACGCACACCCACGCAGCAGTTCGCTGCAGACCTATATGGCCCACCCACATCACCTTGTCGGCACCCTGCCCTCCCCAAGGCATCATCCTCTTACCTAAAACCATGAAAAAAAATGGGGCGAAAACTGTTTTGTATCCAAAAAAATGCACTATATTTGCACTACGACCAGTAACAAATATGATGCACCCTGCGTCATACTTGTGATACAACAAATAGCAACAGTGATATGAATACAGCATCGATTGAAAGAAAACAGACCTCCTTCCGCCTTCGCACCGACCTTTTAGAGATTCTCAAGGTGAAGGCCGCCGAGGCCAACCGCACGCTCAACAACTATGTGGAGAGCGTGCTCCTGGACATCGCCTACAACGACGAGCCCAACGCAGAGACACGTGCTGCCATCGAGGAAGCACGGGCAGGGAAGTCGGGCGGCACCCTTGACATGTCGAGTTATGAGGCATTTATCAAATCTATCGATGACATGGAATGAAGACCGTAGTATATAGCACCAAAGCGAAAAAAGACCTGAAACGCTATCGCCACAATGCCGAAAAGATGCAGCAACTGTTCAGTGTACTGCAAATGCTGTCGCGAGGAGAGCCACTCTCTGCCCCATTCAAGCCTCATCCACTGACCGGAAACTATAAGGACTGCATGGAATGCCATGTTGGAAACGACTTTCTGCTGATATGGCAGAATCCCGATGCCGACACGGTGTATGTGCTCCGAATAGGTTCCCATGCCGAGCTCTTTGGCAAATAAAGACGTACAAGTATCATATATCCAATCTTTTTCGTACCTTTGCACACTGGAATATAAACGTTTATCATAAAATATGGCTTTAAAATGTGGTATTGTAGGTTTGCCCAACGTAGGCAAGTCTACCCTTTTCAACTGTCTTTCGAGTGCAAAGGCACAGGCAGCCAACTTCCCGTTCTGCACCATCGAGCCCAACCTGGGCGTCATCACCGTGCCCGACGAGCGTCTGACGAAGCTCGCCGAGATTGTGCATCCCGGTCGCATCGTGCCCGCCACGTGCGAGATTGTGGACATTGCCGGACTGGTGAAGGGTGCGTCGAAGGGCGAGGGACTGGGCAACAAGTTCCTCGGTAACATCCGCGAGTGCGACGCCATCATCCATGTCATCCGCTGCTTCGACGACGACAACGTGGTGCGCGAGGGCGGCATGGCCATCGACCCGCTGGCCGACAAGGACATCATCGACACCGAGCTGCAGCTCAAAGACCTGGAGACCATCGAGGCCCAACTGGCCAAGACCGAGAAGGTGGCCTCTGCGGGCAACAAGGATGCCAAGGTGCTGCTGGAGGTGCTGAGGGCCTATAAGGAGGTGCTCGACAAGGGTCAGAACGCCCGCAGCGTGACCTTCGAGAGCAAGGAGGAGCAGAAGGCTGCCCACGACCTCTTTCTGCTGACCACCAAGCCGGTGCTCTACGTGTGCAACGTAGACGAGGCGTCGGCCAAGACGGGCAACGCCTACAGCAAGCTCATCGAGGACATCGCCGCCCAGGAGGGTGCCGAGGCCATGGTCATCGCGGCCAAGACCGAGGAAGACATCGCCTCGCTCGACTCGTATGAGGACAAGCAGCTCTTCCTCGACGAGCTCGGACTGGAGGAGAGCGGCGTGAACCGACTCATCAAGAAAGCCTACCACCTGCTCAACTTGCAGACGTTCATCACCGCCGGTGAGATGGAGGTGAAGGCCTGGACGTTCCACAAGGGATGGAAGGCCCCGCAGTGTGCCGGTGTGATCCACACCGACTTCGAGAAGGGATTCATCCGCGCCGAGGTCATCAAGTATGCCGACTACATCCAGTATGGCTCTGAGGCCGCCGTGCGCGAGGCCGGCAAGCTGGGCATCGAGGGCAAGGAATATGTGGTGGAGGATGGCGACATCATGCACTTCAGGTTCAATGTTTGATCAATTCAAAATTCATCATTCAAAATTCAAAATTAACCCATGCTGATATGGATGAACCATGCAGGTATGACCAAAGCATGAATATTGCAAGAGGTTCAACTTCCTTTTGAATTTTGAATTTTGAATTTTGAATTATGAATTTTATAAGGATGGTTAACTTAATTTTGAATTTTGAATGATGAATTTTGAATTGTTATACATTCTCTGGAACCCCTCAGAGGTGATGTTCCACATTGGCAACTTCGGCGTCAGATGGTATTCCATGTGCTGGCTCACGGGTCTCTTCCTGGGCTACCTGCTCATGAAGCGGCTCTACAAGGAGCAGCAGATTCCCGACGAGAAGTTCGACCCGCTGTTCATCTACATCTTCGTGAGCGTGCTCGTGGGTGCAAGGTTGGGCCACTGCCTGTTCTACCAGCCCGAGTATTTCCTCTCGTCGTGGGACCATTTCATAGAGATGCTCGTGCCCATCCACCACATGCCCGACGGCTCGTGGAAGTTCACGGGCTATGAGGGCCTGGCCTCGCACGGCGGTGTGATCGGCATGATCATCGCCATACTGCTCTATGCGCGCAACCTGAAGGTGCCCGTATGGGTGGTGCTCGACAACATGGGCATCTGCTCGGGCATCACGGCGACGTTCATCCGACTGGGCAACCTCATGAACTCGGAGATCATCGGCAAGGTGACCGACGTGCCCTGGGCCTTCATCTTCCAGCGTGTGGACCAGTATCCGCGCCATCCGGGACAGCTCTACGAGGCCATCAGCTACGCCTGCTTCTTCCTCATCATCTATTATCTCTACCGCCGTCACCGCGAGAAGGTGGGCACAGGCTTTTTCTTCGGTCTCTGCCTGACGCTGATCTTCATCGCCCGCTTCCTCATCGAGTATACCAAGGACATCCAGGTAGACTTCGAGTCGGGCATGCTGCTCGACATGGGTCAGATCCTCTCCATCCCCTTCATCATCATCGGCATCGCCACGATGGTGGGCGGCAAATGGATGAAGAAACTGGGAGCCAAATAGCATACACCATCTTTCGATTACGACAATCACTATCCTTACACCTTTCGCTATGAGACAATATCTATTGACAGCCCTGCTGGCGCTCACGCTGACCGGCACGGCACAGAACCGACAGGAAACAACACTCGGCACGTGGGACTTCTCGCGCGACGGACAGACTTGGCAGCAGGTGCGTGTGCCCCACGACTGGGCCATCGCCGGACCGTTCGACAAGAAGTGGGACATCCAGTACGTGGCCATCGCGCAAGACGGTCAGGACAAGGCCGTTGAACATACCGGACGGTCGGGCGCCCTGCCCTGGATTGGCGAAGGCCACTATCGCACCACCTTCACCGTCCCGGCCAAGGCCAAGCGCACAGAGATCTATTTCGACGGTGCCATGAGCGAGCCCGTGGTCTATGTCAACGGCCACGAGGCAGGACGCTGGGCCTACGGCTACAACGCCTTCAGGCTCGACATCACGCCCCTGCTGAAGAAAGGCACCAATGAGGTGCGCGTACACTTGAACAACCTCCAGGAGAGCAGCCGGTGGTATCCCGGCGCAGGCCTGTACCGACCCGTGAAGCTGGTGTTCACCGGCGAGACCCGCATCGACCCCTGGGACACCTTCTTCCGCACCCTCTCCGTCGACGGCGGCAAGGCCGTGCTGCGTGTAGACACCCGTATGGCGGGCTACGACGCGCGGCAGAAGCTGCAGACGGCCGTGCTCTTGCAGGATGCCGACGGCAAGGTGGTGGCCTCGGCAAAGGCCACGCCCGACAGCCAGGGGGCCGCCACCATGCAGCTCACCGTGGAGCAGCCGCAGCTGTGGTCGCCCGAGTCGCCCTACCGCTATACCCTCGTCACCCGTGTGATGCGCGGCAAGAAGATCATCGACCAGACCTCGCAGAAGGTGGGCATACGCACCATCGCCGTCAGCCGTGAGCACGGATTCCAGCTCAACGGCGTCAGCCGCAAGTTCCAGGGCGTGTGTCTGCACCACGACCTCGGCCCCCTGGGTGCCGCCGTCGACCGCGATGCCATCATCCGACAGATACGCCTGATGAAGGACATGGGTGCCGATGCCATCCGCACCTCGCACAACATGCCGTCGCAGATGCAGATGGAGGTGTGCGACTCGATGGGCATGATGGTGATGGCCGAGAGTTTCGATGCCTGGAAAGACCCCAAGGTGGAGAACGGCTACAACCGTTTCTACGACGAGTGGTGGCGCAAGGACCTGAGCAACCTCATCCGCGGACACCGCAACCACCCCTCAATCGTGATGTGGAGTATCGGCAACGAGATTCCCGAGCAATGGAAGAAGGAGGGTGCCGAGCGTGCCCGTGCCATGACCGACTACTGCCACAGCCTCGACCCCACACGTCCCGTGACCTGTGGCGTGGACAATCCCAAGGGCGGCACAGAGAGCGGATTCTACGCCGCAACCGATGTGCCCGGCTTCAACTACCGCACGTTCCTCTACGATGAGCTCATCGGCCGCATGCCGCAGGGCTTCATCCTGGGCTCAGAGACCACCTCGACGGTGAGCAGCCGCGGCGTCTACAAGTTCCCGGTAGAAGAGAAGAAGATGGCCACCTACGACGACGGACAATGCTCGTCGTATGATGTGGAATGTTGCGGATGGAGCAATCTGCCCGACGTAGACCTCGAGGCGCAGGACGACAAGCCCTACACCATTGGCCAGTTTATCTGGACGGGTATCGACTATCTGGGCGAGCCCACGCCCTACTACAGCTACTGGCCCTCACGCAGCAGCTACTTCGGCGCCGTAGACCTCGCCGGCCTGCCCAAAGACCGCTACTACCTGTACCGCGCACAATGGAACAAACGCTCGCACACGCTGCACCTGCTGCCCCACTGGACATGGCCGGGACGCGAGGGACAGGTCACGCCTGTGTATTGCTATACCGACTACGCCGAGGCCGAGCTCTTTGTCAACGGCAAGAGCCAGGGCCGTCGCAAGGCCGACAAGAGCAGCCGTCTCGACCGTTACCGCCTGCGCTGGAACGACGTGGTATATGAGCCGGGCGAACTGAAGGTGGTGGCCTACGATGCCGACGGCAAGGTGGCCGAGGAGCGGAAGGTGAACACCGCCGGAGAGCCCGCCAAGCTGGAGGTGGAGCTGGAGGAGGAGGCCCTTGGTGAAAACACCCGACTCTACTACTACGTGGTGTCGATGAAAGACAAGGACGGCAACCTCTGCCCCGATGCCGACGACGAGATTACCTTCGATGTGACGGGCGGTGCCGTGTTCCGCGCGGTCTGCAACGGCGACGCCACATCGCTGGAGTCGTTCACCAAGCCCACAATGAAACTCTTCCACGGCCAGCTGGTGCTCACCGTAGAAGTGGTGAAACCCATGGAAGGCTTCGAGGTGAAGGCCCACACCGCGAAGCGCGGCATCACCGGCACAGCCATGATCGACTATGTGTCAGCACCCATTTAATATCTAAGAGGTTGGGCACCGCCTCGGCACCTACCCAGTAAGAAGGTAGCACGCACGCTATATTACCCCCTACCCCAAAGCCTCCGTTGGCACAGGACCACTGCCCTGAACCAACGGAGGTTTTGTTGTGATTGAGCCATGTGAAAACCATTCCCATGCCGCTGATACACTTGCCAATTCTTGCAAATTCTTCACGAATTTGCAAGAATCGGCATGTTTATAGCTCCCAAAGATGGCTCCATTACATACAACAGGAAAAGCAGCTATCACATTTATCATCCGAAGTTACCATGAAAAGAAAAACGACATGAACCATGAAAAAAAGGGTAAAGGGGGTTGAGAAAACAGCCATGAAACCGTTATCAATACAAACAGCCCACCCAAACGCACATGAATGACAACCAGATAGAACGCCTGTTTCGCACGCATTACAGCCGGATGTACCGACTCGCGCTGTCGATGCTGCACGACGAGGCAGAGGCCAAGGATGCGGCCAGCGACGTCTTCGCCAGACTGCTCGACGGGCACGCCGACCTGACAGTGGCGGCATCAGACGACCCCGGCAGACTGTCGGCGGCGTGGCTGCTCGCCAGCACTCGCAACCGCTGCCTCGACATCATCAGCCACAAAGGCGTGAGGGAGCGTTTCCAACGTCTCGTTACCGCCGACACGCAGCACGAGTCACTGTCCACCGAACTCCTCGAGGCGCGATACGAGCGGCTCAACCACCTCGTTGACACCAAGCTCACGCCACAGACGCGCCACATCTTCCTCCTGCGGACCCAGGAACGCCTCTCGTGCCGCGACATCGCCTTGCAACTTCACATCAGCGAGGCCGCGGTCTACAAACACCTCACGCAGGCCACCGCAAAACTCAAAGAACACTTCAACAACGATCATCATGGAGAATAACAACAACCTCATGCGGCTGCTGGATGCCCTCGACCATCCCGACCGCTATACCGACGCTGAACTCGAGGCCTTGCTCGACGATGAGGAAGCAAGGGCTTTCTACGAGACAATGAGTGCCGCCGCCGACGCACGGGCATACGGCAAAGAGGAGGAACCCCTGTCGACCGAGACACTCGACGCGCAGTGGCAGCAAATTGTCCGAGGCAAGGCCAACCCAGTCCCGCACCCTGTCATGGCCCCACGCCGCCGCTATCGTGCCGCCGCGGCCATCATCGGCATCCTCATGCTCTCGGGCATCGCGCTGGCTGCCGTGCATCTGGCGGTGACCACACGCCGTGCAGCATCCACGCAGCCGCCGCAAACAGCTGCAGCAACGGCCATGCCCGCCGACACGCCGAAGGCCGCGCAGCGCGACACCATTCCCCTCGGCGAGGCCCCGGGCAAGACTGCCCCGCTCCAGTTTGACAATGCCCCCCTCGACAAGATCGTCGCCGAGATGGCCGCCTATTACCGCGTGCGTGTGGCCTGCCACAACGACGGTGCCGCCAAGCTGCGCCTGCGCTATCTCTGGGACCGCAGCCTGCCGGTGGAAGAAGCCGTGGAGACGCTCAACACCTTCGGCAAGGTGAACCTGTCGTTCGCCGACAGCACCATCACCATCCAATAGCCCTGCCATGAAGACACCATACCTCACGCTCATATTCCTGTGGCTCGCGCTCACCGCAGGGGCGCAGAAGGTGACCCGCACCTACCGTGGCACGCCCCTGCCCCGCGTGCTCGCCGACCTCGACGATGCCAGCAAGCGCTATACCATCAACTTCATCTACGACGAGCTGGAAGACTTCACCGTCACCGCCGACATCCGCAACCGCACCATTCCCGAGGCCCTGCAAGAGGCCGTGGGCTTCTACCCCATGCGCATCACCCTCGGCGACAGCCTCATCTTCGTGGAGTGTACCCAGAAGGCTGAGAACAAGATGACGGGCCGACTCGTAGGCCCCGACCGCCTTCCCATCGCCTACGCCAACGTCGCCTTGCTCAATGCCTCCGACTCCTGCTTCATCAACGGAGGCGTGAGCAACGACGGTGGCGACTTCGTCATCCCCTGCGACCATGCCGGAAAGGTGCTCCTGCGCGTCTCTTACGTGGGCTACCACACGCTCTACAGGCTCTGTGGCGTGGGACCACAAGGCACGATAATGCTCACCCCCGAGACCCACACCCTGGCCGAGACACGCGTCAAGGCGGCACGCAAGGTCATCAGGAGCGATGTCGACCGACTGCAATACCTCGTCTCCAACGACCCCTTCGCCACGGGTATGAACGGCATCGAGGTGATGGCACGCGTGCCGATGCTCAACGTCAACGACGAGGCGGTCTCCATCGTGGGCAAGAGCACCACTCACTTCATGCTCGACGGCCACATCCTCGAGATGAGCGACGAGGCCGTGAAGGCCAAGCTACGCAGCCTCAAGGCCGAGGACATCGAGCGCATCGAGGTCATCACCATACCCCCGGCCAAGTATAAGGCCGAGGCCAACGGGGGCTACGTGAACATCGTGACACGCCGCGACCAGACACAGGGATGGAGCGGAAGCCTCACGGCGGGAGTGCAGCACCAGTATCGCGAGCACTTCTGGCCACAGGCATCGCTCAACTATGCTTCTAAGAAAATAGAAATGTCGGCCGCCGCGTCCTTTGTCAACATTCACAACATCAATAAGCGACGCACGGTCTACACCTTCGATGACGGCCATCAGCGCACCTTCGACGACACCGCAATATCCTATTGGCCCATGGGCGACGCCAGCTTCATCATGAAGTATCTGGCTTCACAACGCCTGCAATTGGGCGTGATGGCCAATATCAACGCAGACAGATTGAGAACCGAACGCACCGGCACCATCATCGAGACAGACACCACCCGCAGCACAGGACATACGCCGGGACAGTGGAACACCGACCTCAGCACAACGCTCTATGCCGACTACCAGCTCGACTCTCTGGGCAAGACGTTGAGCATAAACTACAACTATTTCAGGGCAAACGGTCCCCTCAAGAATACCAACACATCGATTACCAACGGTGTAGCAGAGTCGCTACGCTCGTCGAGCCATGCCCGCTATCAGATTCATGCGCTGAAACTCGACTTCGAGCTGCCGTTCAAGAGCCTCTATATGGAGGCCGGAGCAGCCGCTACCCTCATCACCAACCATACCGGCATCGACATCGACAATCTCACCTCGGGGCGCTCGCCCGATGACCCGGCGGCCCAGTGGACGCGCAACACCAACGAGAGCAACACGTTCAACTATCGTGAGCAGGGACTCGCCGCCTATCTTTCGGCACGCCACCCCATCACCAAGCAGCTGCAGATGCAGGCCGGACTGCGCTATGAGTACACGTGGACACGCGGCCATCAGGTCACCACCGGGCAGATTGACCACAACCATTACGGGCGATTCTTCCCCACCCTGCACCTCAACTGGCAGCCCAAGGAGGGGCATGCTATCGGTGTTGCCGTGAGCTATGGCATCGACCGGCCGCAGTTTGGCGATATGAACCCCTTCCGTGCTTATAGTGACTCACGCACCTACGTCACCGGAAACCCTTATCTCACCGCTGCTTACACCCGCAACTCAGAAATCAATTACAACAACGGGAAGGGCCTCTATCTGGTGCTCTACAACGACCACGGCACGAATGAAGTGGGGTTTAATGTGGAGTTTAAGTCTGACGGCACGCAGGTGAGCAGTCCGGTGAACGGCGTGAGACATGACAAAACGGGGCTCTACGCCACCTATAACCGCAATGTGTTGAAGTGGATGAACGTCAATGCGGAGGGTGAAGTCTACTACCACGATGCCCATTCCGACGGCCGTGCGAACCTGCAACCCATGCACGGATGGGGCAAGCGACTCGGCACCACGCTCTCGTTCATGCTCAACAAGCAGCAGACGGCAGTGGCCGAGGTAGCCTACGAGCATACCTTCACCACCTATTACTCGATGAGGCGCGTGCTTCCCCAAGACCGGCTGAACCTCGCCCTGCGCAGCAGCTGGCTGCAAGACCGCCTCAAACTGCGCCTGGCTGTGGGTGACCCATTCCGCTGGTTGAAAAGCCGTACAGAGGCACGATACACCGGGTTCAGCTCTACACAGACATTAGACTACCATGCTTCCTACGCCTCCATACGTGCCACGTGGAGCTTCGGCGGCAAACATGTGAAGCAAGTGTACCACGACAACCGCGACACGGAATCAAAACGAGCAGGGAAATAATCATCCTTTCATTAGTAGGAAATACAAGACAATACGGTAATTTGGTAACAGAATACAAAAAACATATAATAATTTTGTATTTCGTTACCATTTTCTTATATTTGCATCCTACAACTCAAGTCATACTCTCATGATAGAACGACAGCAACAAACACAGATTGAGGCCCTGTTGGGAGGGCAGAAAGCTATCATCATTCTGGGTGCCAGACAAGTGGGGAAGTCAACCCTGCTCAACCATCTCTTTGCCAACCGCGAAGGAGTGATGTGGCTGAATGGAGACGACTGGGATGTGGCACAATTGTTGAATGACATGACATCGACCCGATTACGTACGCTGATCGGCAACAACAAATGGGTGGTCATCGACGAGGCACAACGTATTCCCGACATCGGACTCAAGTTAAAACTCATCACCGATCAAGTGCCCACCGTGCAGGTAGTGGCTACCGGCAGTTCGTCCTTTCAGTTGGCTTCTCTCGTCAACGAATCGCTGACCGGTCGCAAGCGAGAGTTTACCATCTTCCCGATGACTTATCAGGAGATGGTGAACCATACCAACCTCATCGAAGAGCATCGCATGATACCTCATCGCATGGTCTACGGCTACTACCCCGAAGTGGTCACGTCTCCGGGTGACGAGCAGACCGTGTTGCGAGAGCTGACCAACAGCTATCTCTACAAAGACATTCTGACCTTGGACAACATCAGCAAACCCGATAAGTTGTCCATGCTCCTTCAGGCGCTGGCACGTCAAATCGGAGAGCAGGTGTCGTATAACGAAATCGGTCAGCTCATTGGCCTGAATCCCAAAACGGTAGAGAAATACGTCGATGTGTTGGAAAAGAGCTTCGTGATTTTCCGCTTAGGCAGCTTCTCGCGTAACCTGCGGAACGAATTGAAGATAAGCCGGAAAATCTATTTCTGGGATCTGGGCGTTCGCAATGCGGTCATTGCCAATTTCCAACAAGTTGAAAACAGAATGGATGCGGGGGCTTTGTGGGAGAACTTTGTGATTGCCGAGCGTCTGAAAATGCTCAACGCGACGCGTCGCTTTGTCAATTCCTGGTTTTGGAGAACGCAACAACAGCAAGAAATAGACTACATAGAAGAGGAGAATGGAGAGCTGCGGGCCACGGAGTTTAAATGGAATCCAAAGAAGGCGAACATCAAGCTGACACAGACATTTGCCTCGGCTTATCCGCAGGCATGCTTCTCGGTCATCACACCGGACAATATAGACGATTTCCTGCTGTAGCGTCCTCCGGCTACACCGTCATGGGGCACCCCTTCCAAACGGTCAGGGAGGGAGACCTTGATATTACAGCTCGCATCAGAAAGCCTGTAAGTCAATTACATTCCAAACGAATGCTTTTATGTGGCAATACATAGATAAACAAAAGGCGTTCAGCCGTTCACAATTGTCACGGCCAGTACACAAGGTGTACAGCAATTGAAAGGAGAACACAGCACGGATGCTCCGGGCGGCATGCCCGGCTATCCCGGGCGGCGTGTCCGGCTATCCCGGGCAACGTGTCCGGATGTCCCGGGCAACGTGTCCGGATGTAATGTGCTAAGATGAGTAGGGTAATGCGCTGGAATGAGTTGACAGCTTTCGTTCTTGAATCGTTACTTGGCTGGCAATAGATATGCTCAAAGGCCACCTCGCCCAAACGGACAGAGGTGGCCCTTGTACAGGTCGGTGATGCCAGAAAGAAGAGGAGGAAAGGGCCTGTTAGCTCTTTCCGGTCACAATCTTCTTGATGTCGTTGAGTTTGTTGAGCGCCTCGACGGGTGTGAGGTTATTGATGTCGAGCCCCAGGATCTCGTCGCGCACCTGCGAGAGCACGGGGTCGTCGAGCTGGAAGATGCTGAGCTGCACGCCGTCGCGACTGTCGGCCAGGCGGTCTACGCTGGCCTTGCCCACGGCGCCCACCTCGGCATTGTCGGCCTCGAGCTGCTTGAGCACGGCATTGGCCCGCTTGACAATCGACCGCGGCAT
>JBHAFS010000032.1:0-29694 GCA_041856205.1 Prevotella sp. | reverse complement strand
TATTGCCTCAAGTCGCTTTGTGGGGTAAGGGGATGAAATGCTCTGTCACGAAAAATACGACACCATCATGACAGCCAAAGCCAACAAAATGATGGTTATGAGCCAAACTGGCATTTTATCGCAACAGTTGCGGATTTGAGGATTAATAGAACCCACCTATAGAAGAATAATAATGCCTCTGGTAGATTCCACGAGGGCATCCCTCATTATACATCACATTTATAAATTATGACAACGCAACTGACTCCCACGACAGAGAAGCAGCGGTTCATGATCCTCGATGCACTTCGAGGATTCGCCTTGTTCACCATCATCCTAGCCAACCTACCTGAGTTTGGCCTGTGGACCTTCCTCCCTGCCGAAGCACAACAGGCCATGCCTTCGGCCAAAGTGGACGGATGGGTGAGGTTCTTTCAATATTTCCTCATCGATGGTAAAGGCTACGGACTCTTCTCGCTTCTCTTCGGTTGCGGCTTCTCGATCATCATCTCTCATGCGCTCCAACGAGGCAGCAGTGGCATACGCTTGTTCTATCGACGCATGAGTCTGTTGCTGGTCATAGCCCTGGCACACCTGTTGCTCATCTGGTCGGGCGATATCCTATGTCTCTATGCCGTCTTGGGCATGGTGCTGCCTTTGTTCCACCGTCTCTCCAACCACCGGCTGCTCGGCTGGAGCGTGGGATTGCTGGCCCTGCCTGTACTCATGGAGCTGGTTCAGCAGATCGGCAACTTCGACATCGCCGCTCCCCTGGAGGCAGCATGGTGGGCCAAAGCCCACAGCTATGGCATCAACGAAGACAATTTCGCCCGATGGCTTGTCGAAGCCGACAACTATGCGGCGGTATCTCAATTTTTGATGCAAGGTGCCGTGGAGCGGATGTGGGAGTTTGTGGATGGAGACCGCCTGCCCAAGGTACTGGGGCTCTTTGTACTCGGATATTGCATGGGGCGCAACGGCCTCTATGCCGCTGTAGACAAATACCGAGACCTGTTGAAGCGCTATGCTTGCTGGCTAGGTCTGTGGAGCATACCGCTCTCCCTGCTCTACGCCTGGGAGAGTGTATCTGGACAACCCTGGGGGGCGACCATGCACGCGCTCATCTATTTTCTTAGTGTGGTGCCCATGACCTTGTTTTATCTGTCGTTGTTCTGCCTGTTGTGGCTTCGTCATAGCAATGGGCTAATATTCCGATTGCTGGCCAAACCGGGCCGTATGGCGCTGACCAACTACATCGGACAGTCGGTACTGGGCATCGCCGTCTTTTACGGCATCGGTATGGGCATGGGACTAAAAATGGGACTGGCCGAAATCGAAATCACAGCTGTGTTGCTCTTTGCCGTACAGGTGGCATTCAGCGCATACTGGATGCATGTGTTCCGCTTCGGCCCCATCGAATGGGTCTGGCGTATGCTCACCTATGGCAAATGGCTCAGCCCAGTCAAGGTGCGTACCTAAAATATGATGTCCATCAGGCGAGGAACCGAAGCACAGACATATAGACAACGGTGCCGCCGGCGATGGTCAGAAGTAGGTTCTTACGCCAAAGATGAAGGAGCACGCAGGCAGCGACACCAATGAAACGCGAGAAGTTCTGACCACTTAGACTGATTTTTAGTTGATGAACAATACCGCAAGGATGGCTCCCATGGTGGGAATAAGAAACTGTTGGGGGCCGAAGAGAATAAGGCAAATCCCTGCCGCACCCACGCCGAACCACGAGCTCAAACGGGTGGCAGGATGGCGCATGTAGTCGTCCATGAAGATTGCCACAAACATGGCTGTGACCACAAAGTCGAGGCCTTCAAGCCGAGTGAGGAGTGACGGCGCCACCGTGGTGCCCATGAGGTAGCCCATCATACCACCAGAGATCCAATACAAATAGTCGAGTACCGACACCCACAGGTAGCAGCCGTAGACATTGCCACTCTTGGCCATAGCCTGACGGTTGCTGAAGTTAACGGCAAACGTCTCGTCGGTGAGCCAGCAGATGAGTAAAGGTTTGCGCCATCCTGACGCGCGGTAGTTGTCGAGCATCGAGATGCCATAAAACAGGTGACGGGCACCTATCATACAGGCCATGACGAAGGCTGCCAGCGGCTGAAAGGTGCCCAACAGCAGGGTAAGGGCAATAAACTCCACCGACCCACTATAAATGAGCATCGCCATGGAGAGTGGCACCCACAGCGAGTAGCCCAGACTGGCTGCCAGCAGGCCGTAGGTGATGCCCAGAAACCAGTAAGCGCCCAGCACGGGCAACGACAGGCGGAAGGCTGTGGCGAAAACACCGGGCATGGAGTCAACTTTCGGCATCATTCAAAGCATACATGTCATCAAAAATCTTCAGGCCGCTCTGGGTACGGAAGATGTTTTTGCGCACGGCACGGAGGGCATGCTCCGACTCGTGGTCTTCGTAGAGGTTCACCAGGAAGTCGGCCTCGATGAGTATCTGATAGTCGAGGTCTGACGTAAGGTGATAGGTATGGTGGTGGCCCACGAGCCAGCTGATACGTTCTATCTGGGCCTCGCTATAACCGCCAACCTTTGTCAGCAACAGCCGGGCCACGGCCGGACCTTCCTGCTCCTGTAGCTTTCCGTTCTGACGGCCATATTTCTTCTCACTCTCACGAATACCCACATCGTGTACCTGTGCGGCACTCTCAAGAATGAACTGAGTCTCTTCGTCCAAGCCCTCGCCTGCCCCGATGAGAGCTGCGTAGGCATGTACCTTGCTGGTGTGCTGTATGCGCTGGGGGTCGCCATGGTTGTAGGCTATCACGGCCAGGGCCAATTCTTGTAGTTTTGTCATATTTTCCTGCTCATGTAGTAATCTGTTCACCCATGGCCGCCAGGCGGTCAAAAAAGGGGAACTAATGCAAAAGTACGCTTTTCTATTGACAGCATGGAGGATTAAGAGCAAGAAGTAAGATAATTTAAATATTTACGTCCATATACAAACATTTGTCCATCATAAGTGAGCAAAACACTCAATAATCAACAAAATCAGCTTACATGTAGTTATTTCTGTAATATTTATATTCAAATATCATACAAAATGTTTGGATTGAAGGCAGATAACCTTTATATTTGCAACCGAGAAGTAATTTAATTAGTATGTAAGAGAGATGAAAAGGTTTTATTTTGACTTCTTTTCCAGACAGGCCCTGTCGGTACTACACCGGTACAGGGCCGTCATGTTCAGTCCTACAAGGGTAAGGCGATAATCGCTCGTCTACGGCAGGAAGGCTGTAGCGGGTGGCGCAGTATGTATTATCTCCTTCCAACAAACCGTAACCCTTTAACAAAGAACGAATATGGAAAAGCCAACCATTCAGGAAGTAGAGTCATGGCTCATGACCCTCTACACCACCAGTCAGGAAAGTATCACTCCCGCAGAACGGCGCGAGCAACTCAAGTATGCCACCATGGTCGAACGGCCCAACGACAAGCGCTTTCTCGTGCAGATGCTCGACGAGAGCTCACAGATTCGTGACGACCGCAAGCTGGCCATGCGCATCAAGGTGCTCATCGACCAATATGGCGTGCCCAAGTTTCTCAACAAGCGCGACACCTTCCTCTTCAAGATGTACCAGTCGTTTGGTTATCACTTCTACCCCATCGCCATACCCATCATCAAGAAGCGCTTGCGTATGGACACCTCACGCGTGATCATCGACGCCGCACGCCCGCATCTTACGCAGCACCTGTCGACACGCGAGAAACAGAAGATTGGACAGAACGTGAACCTGCTCGGTGAGGTGGTGCTCGGCAACGAGGAGGCCGACCGCCGCTACTACAACACCATCGCGGCCCTGAAAGAACCCGACATCAACTATATCTCTGTAAAAATCTCGGGGGTCTATGCCCAGACTCATGCCCTGAACTACGAGGAGTCGTTCCCCGAGCTGGTGCGCCGCATGTCACAACTCTACCAGACGGCCATCGACTACCCCTTCGTAGACGAGAAAGGTGAGAAGCACTACAAGTTTGTGAACCTCGATATGGAGGAGTACAAGGATGCCCACCTCACCATGCGCGTATTCCTCACCACACTGGCCAAGCCCGAGTTTTTGCATTACTCGGCCGGCATAGTGGTGCAGGCATACCTGCCCGACGCCTTGGACTTCCAGACCCAGCTGCTCGACTTTGCCAAAGAGCGTTGCGCACGCGGCGGTGCTCCTCTCAAGGTGCGCATCGTCAAAGGCTGTAACCTCGACATGGAGACCGTCACCTCGTCGCTGCGCGGATGGCCGTCGCCCGTGAGGCCCAACAAGACGGAGGTAGATGCCAACTATCTGCACATCATCGAGCGCGGACTGCTGCCCGAGAACTCCAGGTGCCTGCACATCGGCATGGCCTCGCACAACCTCTACACCATCTCTTACGCCTATCTGCTCACGCAGAAATATGGTACGCCGAAAGAGACCTTCAGCTTCGAGATGCTCGAGGGCATGGCCGACCACGTGTGGAGGGCCCAGTCGAAACTCGGCAACCATGTCATCCTCTATACGCCGGTGGTCCACGACGAGCAGTTCCTCAACGCCGTGTCGTATCTCGTGCGCCGCATGGACGAGAACACGGCGCCCGACAACTTCCTCACCCACTCGTTCAACTTGCAGCCGGGCACGAAGACATGGGACTTCCTGCGACAGCAGTTTGAGGATGCCTATGCCATCAAAGACTCCATCCCCCATATCCCCACCCGCACGCAGGACCGCAGGAAACCTTACATCCCGGTGCCGCCGGCCGACGTGATGACCAACGAGCCCGATACCGACTTCGACCGCGAGGTGAACCAGGAGTGGCAACGCGACATCTTCAGGAAGTGGAAGAAGAGTGCCGCCGACAAGCCCATCGTCATCCCCACGCAGATTGGCGACAAGACGGTGGTGAACGAGCAGCGATACGAATATTTCGACCGCAGCCAAGACGACGACGTGAAGGTCTGCGAGATGTCGAAAGCCAGCGTGGAACAGGTGAAGGAGATTCTCAGCATTGCCGCCGACGACCCCAAGGGCTGGCGCAACACCACCATCGAGGAGCGACATCGCATCCTGTACGATGCTGCCAACCGCATGGGTGAGCTGCGTGGCGACCTCGTCGGCTGCATGTGCGCCATCACGGGCAAGACCGTGGTCGAGGGCGACGTGGAGGTGTCGGAAGGCATCGACTACTGCCGCTTCTACACGCCGTCGATGAAGAAGTTCTATGCCCTGCCCGACGTGGACATCAAGGCCAAGGGCACCGTGCTCGTTATCTCGCCTTGGAACTTCCCCTGCGCCATCCCCTGTGGAGGAGTGGTGGCAGGTCTGGCCGCGGGCAACACGGTCATCCTCAAACCGGCATCGGTGGCCGCCCCCGTGGCCTGGCTCTTCGCCCAGGCGTTCTGGGAGGCCGGCGTGCCCAAAGAGGCCCTGCAGGTGGTCATCACCGAGCGTGACGCCCTCACGACATTGACACAGGCCCCCGAGGTGAAACACATCATCCTCACGGGTGGCACCGACACGGCTGAGCAGATTCTGCGCGCCAAGCCCACCACCCCGCTGTCGGCAGAGACGGGCGGCAAGAACGCCATCATTCTCACGGCCTCGGCCGACATGGACCATGCCATCCTCTGCGCCTGCCATTCGGCCTTCAGCAATGCTGGGCAGAAGTGCTCGGCCTGCTCGCTGCTCCTCGTCGAGCGGTCGGTCTACGAGCGCAGGGACTTCCGCGAGAAGCTGCGCGACTGCGCCATCAGCATGAAGGTCGGCGGCGTGTGGGATGCCGGCAACGTGGTGGGGCCGATGATCACCAATAAGAACGACAAACTGCTACAGGCCCTCGACAAGCTCGAAGGCGAGGAGTTCTGGCTCGTGGAACCACGGTTTGTCGACAAGCGTCGGTTTATCTTGGCCCCGACGGTCAAGATGGGTGTCGAGCCCAACAGCTATTCGTTCCGCACCGAACTGTTCGGACCGATGCTCTCGGTGGCTCCCTTCGACACCCTTGACGAGGCCATCCGGCTGGTCAACAGCCTCGACTACGGCCTCACCTCGGGCATCCAGACACTCGACGAGCAGGAACGCAGAAAGTGGCGCGACACCATCATGGCCGGTAACCTGTATATCAACCGAGGCATCACGGGAGCCATCGTCAACAGGCAGCCCTTCGGCGGTATGAAGCGCTCGGCCTTCGGACCGGGCCTCAAGGCCGGCGGTCCCAACTACTGTCAGCAGTTCACGGTCATCACCGACAAGCCGGGTACCCATACCGACTACCGCAAGAGTTATGCCGAGACCTGGGAGCAGGAGTTCAGACATCCGCGCGACTGGAACCAATGCAGCGGCGAGCAGAACGTCTTCCGCTATCTGCCATTGAAGGGTGGCATGGCCCTGCGACTTTTCCCCAATGACAGCGACGAGCAGGCCCTCATGGTGGCTCTGGCTGCCAAGATCTGTGGCACACCGCTCACGGTGAGCTACGACACGGTGGACGACAAGACCAAGCTCGCCGTTGAACTGACTCGGCTCGGCGCAAAGGTCAAGAAGGAGTCGCTCGACAGTTTCGTACAGTCGATGCCCGACTACGAACGCATCCGCACCTGCTCGGCCAATATCCCCATGGAACTCTATGCCCGTGCTGCCGAGAAAGACCTGTTCATCGCCACCGATGCCCCGGTGAGAAACGGACGCGTGGAGCTCATCCACTACCTCAAGGAGCAGAGCATCACCTTCGAATACCACCGCTACGGCAGCGGACAAGACACGCCACCGCAGATCGAGAAGGAATATAGAGCCTGAAGACGATGCCCCTGCATGGGGCTGTCACTTCATACTTCACAGCGATAGGCAGCCAGCAATGGTTGCCTATTGTTGTAAACAGCTTTTTTTCTAAAATAGTTGTGATGTCGTGCTAAAAACATTAACTTTGCTACATGCAGCTGCAATGCAGACCATATACTGTTTCGGACAAGCCCGCAACTGCGATGTAAGATTTTGAAAATCAACATCATATCATACACATGGAAAAAGAAAAAGTCTATGCCTTGCCCTTGCGCAAGGTTTATCCGGCCATTTTAAACAAACCTTTGAAAAAAGGGCGAAGCGAGGAAGAGTTCCTACAGGTAGTCTATTGGCTGACGGGCTACACTCGCGCCGACATCGAGCAGCAACTCGAACGCGACATCGACTACAAGACATTCTTCGATGAGTCGCCAGCATGGAACGACCTCAGCCGGCTTATCAAAGGCTCGATATGCGGCGTGCGAGTGGAAGAAATCGAAGACGAGACGATATGGCGCATGCGTTGTCTCGACAAACTCATCGATGAGCTTGCCAAGGGGCGTAAGATGGAGAAGATTCTGCGAAAAAAATAGCACCAGCAAAACCTTTGTACGAAATATTACTACCTTTGCCAACAGTTTTACAGCATGTGCTCAGATAACAACAAATTAGAACACAGTATATGAAATCCAAGACTTATCGGGAGATATACGACGCGTTATGTACACTTTACGACGAAGAAAAACGGCAGATTCTGCCCCGGTTCTTCAAGACCGGCAAGGGCGAGTATGGCGAGGGCGACCAGTTCGTTGGCGTGGCGGTACCCTTGGTGAGGCAGGTGGCCAAAGCCTACCAGCACGTAGGGTATGACATTCTCGACGAGCTGCTGGCCAGTCCCTGGCACGAGATGCGGGCCTGTGCCCTCTTCATCCTCGTGCTGCAATGCCGCAAACATGTGACCCCGCAGGCCGTAGACTTCTACCTGGCCCACACCCACCGCATCAACAACTGGGACCTGGTAGACCTTTCGGCTCCGCAAATCGTAGGCGGCTACCTGCTCGACAAGCCGCGTGACCTGCTCTATCAACTCAGCCAGAGCACGAACCTTTGGGAAAACCGCATCGCCATGGTGGCCACGGTGACGTTTATCAGGCAGGGTGACCTTGAAGACACCTATGCCCTGGCGACACAGATGATGCACCATCCTCACGACCTCATGCACAAAGCCATAGGATGGATGCTCAGAGAAGCCGGAAAGAAACACGCCGAGCGGCTCTACGACTACGTAGATAGCCATCGAAGCGATATGCCACGCACCATGCTCAGGTATGCCATCGAGAAGTTCGACCAGCCCACAAGGCAATGGCTCATGCGCAAAGACTCCATGTAGGAAGCCACCATTAGTGGGCACACAGGCATACTTTGCGGCTCATGATGACCTAAATCTGGCAAAAAAGTCGTACCTTTGCACATGCAAAAGTAACGCAAACAACATGTGGTTGATATTAGCTTTTCTCTCAGCTGCGCTGCTGGGATTCTACGACTCCTTCAAGAAAAAGTCGTTGCAGGGTAACGCCGTCATTCCTGTCTTGTTCCTCAACACGGTCTTCTCGTCGCTGATCTTCCTGCCGTTCATCATTCTCTCGGCCACGGGCACCAGCCTCGACCACACCCCATTCCATGTAGCCTCGGGTGGATGGGAGATTCACAAATACATCATCCTCAAGAGTGCCATCGTGCTCTCTAGCTGGACCTTCGGCTATTTTGGCATGAAGCATCTGCCACTCACCATCGTCGGACCCATCAACGCCACACGACCTGTGATGGTGCTCGTGGGGGCCCTGCTGGTCTTTGGCGAGACACTCAACGTGTGGCAATGGATTGGTGTACTGCTCGCCGTATTGTCGTTCTTCATGCTCAGCAGGTCGGGCAAGAAAGAGGGCATCGACTTCAAGCACAACCGCTGGATTGGCTTCATCGTCCTGGCGGCCATACTGGGTGCCGTGAGCGGACTCTACGACAAATATCTCATGGCATCCACTGCCGATGGCGGCGTGGGCATCGACCGTATGGCCGTACAGTCGTGGTACAATCTCTACCAGATGCTCATGATGCTCGTCATGATGGCCATCCTCTGGTGGCCCACGCGCAAGCGCACCACACCCTTCCACTGGGACTGGACCATCATCGGCATCAGCGTCTTTCTCAGCGCGGCCGACTTCGCCTACTTCTATTCGCTCAGCCTTCCCGGTGCCATGATTTCCATCGTCTCGATGATCCGAAGGGGCAGCGTCATCGTGAGCTTCCTCTTCGGCGCAGCCATCTTCCATGAGCACAACCTCAAAGCCAAGGCCCTAGACCTGGCCCTAGTGTTGATGGGAATGGTATTTCTATACATCGGAAGTAAATAATACACAAAATATTGATAGGTTCTCTGCCTAGCATTTTGCAAATCGAAACTAAAGTAGTAACTTTGTGGGCGAATTGTAATTCAGATTTCATCATCATTAATTCGGAAGATAACGTATGGCACGCAATATTTTCAGAGGGTTGGGCATTGCCTTGATCACACCTTTCACCCCCGAGGGAGCCGTTGACTACAAATCATTGAAGAGGCTCGTGGAATATCAGCTTGAGAATGGTGCTGACTTTCTCTGCATCCTCGCCACCACCGCCGAGGCACCTTGCCTGACACAGGACGAGAAAGACAAGATCACGACCTTCATCAAAGAACTGGTTCATGGTCGCATCCCCATCCTGAAATATTGCGGTGGCAACAATACCGCTGCCGTCATCGAAGAAATCAAGTCGACCGATTGGAGCGGCATCGACGGTATCCTGAGCATCTGTCCCTACTACAACAAGCCCTCACAGGAAGGGCTCTACCAGCACTTCAAGGCCATCGCCGACGTCAGCCCGCTACCCATCGTGCTTTATAACGTACCCGGACGGACAGGCGTGAACATGAAGCCCGCCACCACAGTCCGGCTGGCCAAAGACTGCCCCAACATCGTGGGTATCAAAGAGGCTTCGGGAAGCCTCGAGCAGATAGACGAGATTATCAAGAACAAACCCGACCACTTCGACGTCATCAGCGGCGACGATGCCCTCACCTTCTCAATGGTGGCCAGCGGAGCAGCCGGTGTCATCTCGGTCATTGGCAACGCCTTGCCCAAGGAGTTCTCACGCATGATACGACTGGAGTTTAACGGCGAGTACGACCCAGCCCGCAAGATTCACCACATGTTCACAGAGCTCTACAGCCTGCTCTTCGTCGACGGCAATCCGGCAGGCGTGAAGGCCCTGCTCAACGACATGGGCTTCATCGAGAACCGTCTCCGCCTGCCCCTTGTGCCTACCAACATCGAGACCAAACAGAAAATGGCCGAAATTCTCAAGGAGCTCAGAATATAATTCTTTCCCCTACCCCCACAACCCCTCCGTTTATCCCCCCCGCCCACGGCGTAGGGGGATAAATTGTGGGGCAACCGATATTTGGAGTAATGGGGGTTGGCTTGTCGTGAAAAGTCGTGAAAAGTCGATGCGAGGGGCATCGGATGATGGGATGTGTTGTTGCAACGGCTTTCCACGACACAGCAAGACTTGTTGCGATGATAACAGGCTATATTCATCCTCGATATCATCACTCCAAATATCGGAAGCCCTGAATGGGTCAACGCTATTTGGAGTGACAGGGTTGGCATGTCGTGAAAAGTCGTGAAAAGTCGATGCGAGGGCATCCAATGTCGTGAAAAGTCGATGCCGAGAGCATCGGATGATGGGATGTGTTGTTGCAACGGCTTTCCACGACACAGCACGACTTGTTGCGATGATAACAGGCTATATTCATCCTCGATATCATCACTCCAAATATCGGAAGACCTACATATATCCCCTCTCCCTACAAGAAGAGCCGGAGCAGGTCTGTCGAGTGATCACTTATGGCTGCTGCCGAGCACGCTGTCCAGTTTTGCGATGATGTCAAGAGGCGACTTATCAAAGTCCAATTTGCCCAAGGAATCGATATAAGAAACCATTTCGGGCAGATGGCTGAACTCGTCACGAAGGGTACCCTTACGCTTGTCGGTCAGTTTGCCCGAAGCCTTGTAGAGGGCCTTGGCATGGTCCATCGACTTGGTACGATAGTAGACGCGTGTACCCAATACGTCATCGAATCCCAGATACCCGTCTACGTGCCGACCGTGGTAAAATATCAGCATCATAACGAGGTGGTCGGGAACCATGGCTTCCTCGTGGCCATACGCCATATTGATGGGCATGGGAATCCATGTCATCCGCAACTCGGGCATGACTTCATTCCAGGTTACCATACTGTCGATATCGTGAAAACTGTAACGCTCGTTCTTGGCAAAGAGCTTTGCATCGAGCGGCTTGAGCCTGATGAGCGAGTCTTCAATATTCAGTTGGCTGGTGGTATAGAGCCCGGCATGGTTTAGATAGTTCATGAGATAGCCTTCCACCGTGGAGTCACCCTTCAGATAGAGTCGTGTGTGGAGCAGCTCTTTTTGAGGTTTCTTTCCTTTTTCTTGACCCATCATAGCAGCTGGCAAAGCCATGAGCAACGCAGCCAATAAGATGCTATGTGTAACACCAAATAGGTTTTTCATTTTAGAAAGCTTCAAGTTGATTTCAGGGCAAAATTATTCATATTTAATAACATCGACAAAAAAGACTGCCGGTAAACATAAAGCGAGGCTACACTTATCAGGCAACATTTAGGTGTCTTGCTTAGAAAAGAAATCCGGGGACGGTGCCCCGGATTTCATGACTGTAATTCGGTCAAAGGCTATGCAGGTTATCGCAGCCTGGAACGATGAATGCTTACAGGCCGAGGCTCTTCTTGATGGCCTCCACCTTGGCAGCACCCTGCTGGTCGAGCGACTCATACTGGGCCGCATCGGTCATCACGCCCTTGACCTCGATGTAGAACTTGATCTTGGGCTCTGTGCCCGACGGGCGCACGCTCACCTTGGTGTCGTCGTCGCAGAACCATTGCAATACATTGCTCGTCTCAGGCATGTCGAGCTTGGTGGTATTGCCCTGAGCATCCTGGGCCTGCAGCGTCTTATAGTCCTTCCACAGCACCACCTTCGAGCCACCCAGGTCTGTGGGAGGATTGTTGCGGAAGTTGACCATCATCTGCTGGATCTCCTCGGCACCACTCTTGCCCGGACGCTCCACGTTGATAGTGAACTCCTTCGAGAACCCATACTCCTTGTAGATGTCCATGAGGATGTCGTAGAGCGTCTTGCCATTGTCTTTGGCGTAGGCGCAGATCTCGGCCAGCAGCAAGCAGGCCGACACGGCGTCCTTGTCGCGCACGAAATCCTCGGCCAAGAAGCCGTAGCTCTCTTCGCCGCCACCGATATATTGCTGCTTGCCCTCGGAAAGACGAATCTCGTTGGCAATCCACTTGAAGCCTGTGTAGCAGTCGCGCATCTCGATATTCTGTTTCTCGGCAATCTTACTGATGACCTCGGTGGTCACAATGGTCTTGACGATGAAGTCGGTCGACTTGAGCTTGCCTGTGGCCTTGCGGTTGGTGATGATGTACCAAAGGAAGAGCAGACAGGTCTGGTTGCCGTTGATGAGCACCCACTCGCCTTTGTCGTTCTTACAGGCCATGCCCACGCGGTCGGCATCGGGGTCGCTGGCCATGAGGATATCGGCATCGAGGGCCTTGGCATCGCGCAGACCCAGGGTGAGGGCCTCGGCAAACTCGGGGTTGGGACGGTCTACGGTGGGGAAGTTGCCGTCTTTGATCATCTGCTCGGGCACACAATGCACATTGTCGAAGCCCCAGTAGGCCAGCGAACGGGGAATCATCACCCTGCCAGCGCCATGGAGCGGCGTGTAAACAATCTTCAGGTCGTGCTGACGCTTGATGACCTCGGGGTCGATAGAGATGGTGCGGATCTGACGGAGGTAAGGCTCGTCGATGTCCTCGCCGATGATCTGGATAAGTGCGGGATTGCCCTCAAACTTCACGTCATCGATGGTCACCTTGTTCACCTCGTCGATGATACCCTTGTCGTGCGGAGCCAGCACCTGCGCGCCGTCCTCCCAATAGGCCTTGTAGCCATTGTACTCACGTGGGTTGTGGCTGGCCGTGATGTTCACACCGGCCTGGGCACCCAGGTAACGCACGGCGTATGAGCACTCGGGCGTGGGGCGCAGCTCATCGAAGAGGTAAGCCTTGATGCCGTTGGCCGAGAAGATATTGGCCACGGTCTCGGCATACAGTCGACTGTTGTTGCGACAGTCGTGACACACAGCCACAGCGATTTGCTCCTTATCCTTGAAGTTTTTCTTCAGATAGTTGGCAAAGCCCTGCGTGGCCATTCCCACCACATAAATGTTCATACGGTTGGTGCCCGCACCCATGATGCCGCGCAGGCCGCCAGTGCCAAATTCCAGGTCTCTATAGAAACTCTCGATCAAATCGGTCTTGTCGGCATTGTCGAGCATAGCCTGTACCTGTGAACGGGTGTCCTCGTCAAACGAGGGTGAGAGCCACTGCTTGGCCTTGGCCTCACACTGTGCAATCAACTCTGAATTATTTTCCATACGAGTATTTGTTATGAATTATTGGTATTCTAAAGGCAAAGATAGGGATTTTTTTTGAGTACGAGGGTAGATTACAGACAAATTTTAGTAATTTTGCAGAACCATGCCAAGGATTGCAAAAAGTCCTGGAATGACCAACATCATCAAACAATCTTCTAAAATGTATTTTACCGGCCTTATTATTGCCCTGGGTACTTTCCTGATTATCGGACTGTTCCACCCTATTGTCATCAAGACAGAATATTATACCGGCACTCGCTATTGGTGGGTGTTTCTCGTTACAGGCATTGGCTGCATCATCGGCTCCCTGCTCATTCCCCACTTCATCCTCTCGGCCATGGTGGGCGTGACGGGGGCTAGCCTGCTGTGGTCGATAGGCGAACTTTTTGCCCAGAAAAAGCGTGTGGAGAAGGGCTGGTTTCCCATGAACCCCAAGCGTCAGCATGAGTATCCGGTCCAAAGACGTTCGAAGGTGGACAGCCAGGACTCTGCCAACCCCTCATGACCAGCCTATGAAAACGCAGCTGATACTCATTGGGAAGACGCAGAACAAGCATTTTGTAGCCGGCATCAACGACTATGTGGAGCGCATTGCCCATTACATGCCCTTCGAGATTAAGGTCATTCCCGAACTGAAGAATGCGAAGAACCTGTCGGAAGAACAACAGAAGGAGAAAGAGGGCGAGCTGATCCTGAAAGAACTCCAGACGACCGATACCGTGGTGCTGATGGACGAGCATGGCAGCCAATACCGTAGCATCGACTTCGCCGACTGGCTACAGAAGAAACAGCACACCGCCCGCCGACTGGTATTCGTCATCGGCGGCCCCTACGGCTTCTCGCCGGCTGTCTACCAACGGGCCAACGAGAAGATATCGCTCTCGAAGATGACCTTCAGTCACCAGATGGTGCGACTTATCTTTACCGAGCAAATCTACCGCGCTTGTACCATTATCAAAGGAGAACCCTATCATCATGAATAAACCAAGCTAACTATTCATGATCAGCTTCCACCTCACGCCCCATTTCTTTCAAGCGTTTTCCTGTTGGTTAGCCTCATATCCCCGGGCATAGCGATCGGCCACCACCAACGAGGATACCGATTTGAGCCAAACATCTATGCCATAAGCTTTTTCTCCGCTCTGTTGTAACACCGGTCCATATACCCAGTATGCAGTTAGGTCGTTCTCACAGGTGAAATCGTCTACCCGCCAGGCATATAATCTCCCATCTATACTACTGGGCATGGGCACTGGTGTCCCAGGTGTTACAGAAAACAGCATCGTACCCAGTGGGCTGACACAAGCCTCTATCAGTAATATACTATCAGAAGTAAGTTGCTGTGTAACCTGCTGCCCAAATGCATTTCGCACAATGATAGGTGATGCAAAGACGACGCCCTGTCCTCTGTAGATGTCACGGGCATCGAAGCCCACCACTTCTCTACGCTGCACATTAGTTGTATTGCGGATGATGAGGGTTACTTCGGCAGCGGTCATTTGCGCAACAATTGCCAGCAACACCCCTATTGCCTGAGCCCGTCTTCCCCTTACTTTTGACAGTAATATTTTACTGAACATATTTTTTCCCATTTCTAATAACGATTCCCCGATAACTGGCATCCACGCGCTGCCCGCTCATATTGTAGGTGAATGGATTAACATGTCTTTCTTGGGAGATGACCATAGGTGAAAAACTCGTAACAACAGTGCCGTCGGTCTCCTTCACCGTGATGTCATACAAGAAATTCCCATTGTCAGTAGCCAGCACAACGTCACCATCATTTGCCACCTTGCCAATACTTTCTTGCACCAGTGCAGGGTTGTCGGGCGCAACAAATCCTCTTTGTACATTGAGGTTGCCCACCACCTTGATATACCGGGCAATCGAAGCCGTAGTCGATTTGCTATGGACAATGACCTGCTGTCCCTTCTTGCAGTAGGGTATGACGATGCACAAACCATTCACATTGAATCGCAGGGCTCGATAGCCGTCATCCACACAAATCATCATCTTCTCAGCCCCCAGCTGTCGGCATTGACCGTTGTAGTAGAGCCCGAAGAGCAGCCCACGTGTAAGATCCAGCGGTTGGCCGCCGGCCACAAGAGGGGCACAGTAGTTTCTGATGTCGGCAGTTGCCACCTGCAGGCTGCCGCTCGTAGTGCCAAGTGGCAGCCCGTTGACATAGTAGTTGCGGCCGCCATCAGCTTTCAACAGCCAGGCTGCATCGTTCTGCAACAGCAGCTCATCGGCAGTCGATGCCACCGCAAAGTACCAGGTCTTGCTAGGCGTATCCTGAATGCCTTCTGACAAGGTCTTGACCCATTCCGGTACATAGCCTAGTCGTCTTTGCAGTTGCGCCACATAGAGCGACTTAGGAGTCACCGTCTGTCCCTGCGCCTCATTGCGCTTCAACTGCTTGTCGGCAAACACCACCGGCGTGCCATGAAAACTCACCAGCGTGGGCGGCAGGGTCATATACCATTTCGACTGATTGGTTTCCCACCAAACAAAGGGGAACTCCGACGGGTTGGTCACCGTACATTCAAAGTTCCATAGCGTGAGGTCATCCAGATGGTTGGGCAGCTGGCAAAGGTCTCTACCCATGCGCAGTTGCATGAAACCGCCCTTACAGATGTCAAAGAGTGTGGCCCTCGGCTGGGTGGCATGCGATTCGAAGCAGGCATCGTCGCCCCATGTGCAATTCCAGATGACATTGCCGATACTGGGTTTCGACACGCCACAGGCGTGATACTGCCCCAGTCCTGTCTTGTAGGTTATAAATTGCTTGTCACTCGTGGCATAACCGTCGCTATGGTCGTATACGTTGGCAATGAAGCCCCTTGACGAACTAGCCATACGTACGGCCGAGTGGCCGCGGTTGCCTTTTATCTCTATGTCGTAACAGCTTACATTGGCACAGTCCTGGAAGGTGGCACACTCGCTCACGCTCTCGAACGCCACTCGTCGCATCCACGAATTGGTAAGTCTGACAAAGTCGATGGGCTTGTAGGCCCCGTCGTCTTGCCATGATCCGTGATGCTTGAAGTGGGCGTTGGCCTGTCCCCTGAAGGTGAGGTCTTCCACTCCCACTCCCTCATAGTGCCTGTATTCCTTGATTTGCCATGTATAGTCCGTGTTGACAGCATGCATGATGGGTTCCTCAAAGGTCACCTCGTCGCCGCTGATTGTCTTGATTTGGTGATAGTCTACCACCGTCACGCCGTCGTTCAGCAAGTTGGTCATTGTCTGCACCGGGCTTTTGCCCAGCAGTTCCTCGCCGATGGCTGCCGTGGAGTTGTTGGGCACCATGTACAGGCACACCCATTGTCCTGGGCTGAGCTTGCTGGTGTCGCTCACCTTCACCGTGAAGCTGTTCTTGGCTGCCGGGGCGGTGACGGTGGCATAGACCACGGGCGTGGCCGTACCATTGTTGCGCATGGAAAGCATCACCGGCGAGCTGTACAGCACATTGGGATTGGCCGGTTGCATGGGAGCTGTCATGCTGAGGACGGTCTTGTCGCGGCCAGCCCCCCCTGAGCACCACGTGGCCCATCACCAGATGTATGGGCGGCGAGCTCACCTTGCCGGTCACGGAGTCGGTGACATCGTCAGATTCGCTGTGCAGGATGAAGTTGCCCTCGGGGAAATAGACCACCGCGTTGACCGTGGCCTTCTTGCCCAGCAAGGCGATGATTCTCTCCAAGGCTGGGCGGTCGGAGATGTTGTCATTGGGTATGGCGCCATAGTCCACCACATTGTACACGGTGTAGCCCGGATAGTCGTCGGCGGGCAACGACAAGCCATGATTGTAGCCCGCATACGAAAAGTCGAGCAACACATTGGTATCAGCACCCGTTGTAAACTCGTTCCAGGCTGTGGTATAGCTGTTCTGGGCCTGAAGGTTCAGCACAGCACCCAGTGCCGTTGCCGATAGTAATAGCCTGATAGATTTCATCACATTCAATACTTGATTGTTTTCTTCATCACGCCTTGCCTGTACCAAGGATCGTCGATGTCGCGCAGCATCTTGTCAAGCAATCGACAAAGGTGGCGATAGTCGGCAGGACGTTCACGGGGATCGAGGTTGTGCATCTGGTACGGGTCGGCCCAGTCGTCGTAGAACAACGTACGCACCAGCCTGCCCTTCTTGTTGATGTAGAAGGCCAGCGTGTAACGAGCGGTCTTGACGCCCCTTGCCGATGCAAAATAGTCTGTCCCCCGTCCGTCGGGCTGCCTGTCGCCGTCGATATTCTGAATATAGAGTGCCCCTTCGGGTCTCTTCACCTTCGCTTTGGGGTCGCGCAGCAACGCCGAAAAGTCCTCTCCCTGCACCGTGGCCGGAATCTGCCGTTTGAGCCCCGCCAATCCCAGCAACGTAGGCATGATGTCGGGTGTGGAGAGCAGCAGCGAGTCGACCCTGGGCGTCAGCCTGCCAGGATAGCGCACCATAAAGGGAATGTTCATGGCTTCGGCGTAGGGGGCGTTCTTGGGATCATCGGTACCTTGGCTGCACATTGTCTCACCATGGTCGGATGCAAATACCACGATGGTGTTGCGGTCGAGTCCCGCTTCTTTCAAGGCATCGAGAATCTGCCCGAAGGCCCTGTCCACGCCCGTGACCGAGGCAAAGTAATAAGGCGCTGAGGCAGCCTTGGCCATGCTGCGGTCGGCGTTGGGCCGCACCAGCAGACTGTCGATGGGCTTGCCTTTATACCATTCCAGGTCTTCCTCCATACAGTCGTTGAGCGACCGATACGGGCTGTGCGGCGGGTTCATCACCACCATGAGGAAGAAAGGCCGGTTGGCCCGGCGCTCGCCATGCAGGTTCTTGATGTATGCCGCAGCAACCTGCGCCTCGTGCAGGGGCGACCATTCGTGAGGCTCGTGACGCTTCCCCGCGGCATCCCAGTAGTGGGGATTCTTGTGAACATCGTAGGTGCCGTATGCATACCAGAAGCCGAAGCCATGGCGCCTCTCCGCTGGCGTGTAGGCATCCCATACGGGCTGGGAGTCCTCCACGTAATGGCCGGGGTGCTGCGGGTCGTTCGGCTCAGGCCGGTCGGCATGCAGTTTGCCGATATAGCCGCAGTCGTATCCTGCCCGGCTGAACACGTCGCTGATGCAGGTTGTCTCGGGCCTGATGTAGCTGAAGGGGCGGTCGGAATTGCAGTTGAGCGGCACGCCGCTGCGATTGGGATACATCCCCGTCAGCAGGCTGCCACGGTGAGGACTGCTCAAAGGGAAATTGCTCTGGGCTGCCGACAGCACCACAGCCTCGCGGGCAAAGGCATTGAGGTGCGGGGTGACCGTGGGGTCGCCCCTGAACCTCACCTCACGGGCATAGTCGCCCTCTTGCCAGATGCCCACCGCGCTGTTGCGCAGTTGGTCGGGAAAGACATACACCACGTTGGGTGCCTCGCCTTGCTTTTCGGCGGCCATCAGCAGTTGAGGTGCCAGAACCAGGGCCCCGGCCATGCGTTGCAACGAGTTCATTTGCGTCGTGTCAGAGCTTCGAGGAAATAATAGTCGGCATAGTTGAGCGGCACGTCAATCTCGTTGTTGTGTGGAATACTGCCCACAGAGTGCATAAGCAGGAAACAGCCGTTCTTGCCCAATGGTGCGCGATAGGCCGGTGTCGACAGCGACATCATGATACGGTCGGCCAGGGTGGCATACCCGTCGCCGGGTAGGTAGCCGTCCATCTCGTAGAGGGCCGATGCCAGGCATGCCGCGGTCGAGGCATCGCGCGGCTCATTGGGAATATTGGGCGCATCGAAGTCCCAGTAGGGCACCAGGTCGAGGGGCAGGTTCTTGTTGTGCATGACATACCTCAGGGTACGCACAGCCTGGTCGAGATAGCGCGTGTCGTGGGTGTAACGGTAGCACACCGTGTAGCCATACACCGCCCATGCTTGTCCGCGGGCCCACCCGCTCTCATCGGCATAGCCCTGTGCCGTCTGCTGGTGCAGCACAGCGCCTGTCGCGGGATCGTAATCCACCACATGGTAGCAACTGCCGTCTTCTCTGAAATGATGGGCCATAGTGGTATTGGCGTGGGTCACAGCCACCTTCCAGAAGGTGGAGTCGCCACTCAACCGCGTTGCCTCGAAGAGTATCTCAAGGTTCATCATGTTGTCGATGATCACCGGGCACCGCCATCCCCGTTCCGACTGCCAGCCCTTGTCGACGTTCCACGACTGTATGATGCCTGCCCCGGGCCTGAAGCGCGTACACAGCGACTTGGCCGTTTGCACAATCACCTTTCTGGCATTGTTGTCGGGCTTCACACGATAGCCATTGAGATAGCTTGAGCCAATCATGAATCCCACATCGTGATGCCATTTCAGGTATTGTATTGAGTCGAGCGCACGAGTGTAGCGTTGTGCCTGCGTCATCCAGCGTTGGTCACCCGTGAGCTGGTAGAGATACCACAGGCTGCCGGCAAAGAATCCCGAGCACCAGTCGTCATCGGGTATATAGACTCTTCTGCCCAGCTTGTCGATGGTCTTGGGGTTGCGTATCTCCCCTTTCCTGCCCACCTGGTCGAGCATCATCCCATACTGTCGGGTGGCAAACACCACATCCTCGTTCAGCACCTGTCTGGTAGTCTCATCCTGTGCGTGTGCCCATACAGGAGCCATCAGCAAGGCCCCTGCCACATATATCCATTTCTTTAAAGTCATATCTGTTCTATCGTTCGTTGTTGTTTCATAGTTTATTTAGTTCAATGTCGTAGCTCGCACCATCGGTTCAGCTCACTTGTAGTGTGGTGGTCTTGCCCGCCTGCCCTATCAGCTTTACCCTGTCGGTCTCCTTGACCTGCCATTTGCCCAGCAGGGTGACGGTGACCTTGATCTCCATGCTCTCGTTGCCGATCCACGGCCGGCCGTAGATGCTACGTTCCACGCGCTTGCCATCTTTGTAGACATCGTCGCTGGCACCACGATACAGGGCCAGGTCGGGCTAAGCCACGGTGAGCACCATACTTCTGGGCCCCATCTGCCTGACCATGGCCAGACAAGTGGTATCGGCGGAGAGCAGCGGCCCGCCGGGCAGAATGTCGTGAGGTGTCTCGAAGATGACATACGACACCGACTGGGTAGCGTCCGAACGCACGATGTGTGCCTCTCGGTCACGCCTGATTACGGTGTAGGTCGGTGTCTTAGCAAAGCCCTCCAGCCTGCTGGCCGTGGTCTGCAGCAGCACTGCATATTCGTATCCCTCACCCTTGGGGGCCGTGCCGTGATTGATGAGCAGCGAGGCCCACATACCCTCGTTGGGGGGGCCGCTGTCGTTGTCGCGCGACTCCTGCCTCACCAGCCCTGTAAAAACCGCAGCCTTCGGCACATAGTAACCCGTACCCACGGGGTCGAGCCAGGTCGTACCGTCGCCCTGCCCCAACGCCTTCCAGTAGTCCTGCGAGACCTGGTCGGGTGCTGCCATCTGGAAGATGGTCGTCTCGGTGGAGTGCTGCGTATCGTTGTCTTCGATGTCTGATCCCAGACACACCACCACATTGTCGAAGAAGTGGTACGACTTTCTGGCCCTGAACGAGCCATTGTACTTGTCGTGCTCATGCACCTTGATGCCGAAATTGCCGTTTGAGCCCATGGCCGACAGTCCGCCGGCGAAGGCCTCGTCGGAGCAGAGCATTTCTTCCACGCCCGACGAGACGTCTACATTTCGAATCTTTACCTTCAGTTCATCCAACGGCAGATGAATGGACGTTACTCCGGGTATGCGGTTCCAGTCGAAACCTTCCATCTGCCAGCCACCGCTCTTGGATGTGACCTCGGTGCCAGGCGCAGCCGTCATGAGCTGCATGCTGCCATAGCCCAGGTATCGCCCGAACAGGTTTTCGCCCACATAGTGCTCGCTGCCCCAGAGGTAGCGGCTCATGCCACGCACCACAGCCGACCAGTTGCTGCGCCGTTGTACCGACGTACAAGCATAGGCCAACGACATGTTGCCCTGCGGGTCGGCCTCAGGCTGTATGCCCCGCGCCAAGAAATCGGCATAGAGCTTCTTGTCAACGGCGTAGGCCGGATTGTTGCCCAGCCGCATGAACACCGCCGCCATGTCGTCGTCGAAAGACTTGCGACCGTCGGATGTGCCGGCCAAGGCCATGTAGGCATAGTGTACGGGCGTGAGGTGCCCCTTGCCGTCGGGGTGACGCCCCGACATAGCCAGCGGAAAGTAAGTCTTATTGCAATAAAAGCGCATGGCCAGCAAGGCGTTTTTCACCGTCTGATGGGCCAGTTCGCCCACGGCAAAGCTGGTCTGGCTCAGCACATAGATCATCTGTGTGGCACCATTGAGTCCACCCACGGCATAGGCCGGATAGGCGTTGAGATGGTGATAGGCCGACCCGTCCACCTTGAAGGCATCTTTCAGTCCCGGTGCCGGCCGACAGCCCCAATCGAGCCACCGTGAGCACGAGCGCAGGAAACGAACCTTCTCGGGCGAGTCGTCCATCAGCAGGATGCTGGCCATACAGCCCAACGATGCCGTGTTGTAGGTGTCCATGTCCATGCCGTTGCCCACAGGCTTGACATACAACTGGTTGACCTGTGCATACCAAGCCATGGTGGCCTCGGCCTCTTCGAGCTTGCCAGCCTCTCTGAGCACGTCGCGCATGAGGAAATAGGCAATGTACATACTCCGCATGCTGTAGCCGTAGTGGTGAATGTTGCCCCAGCACGAACCGTAGGTCACGCCCTGGTCGGTGATGTGGTCGTACATCAGCAAGAACATTTGCTTCAGCTCGTTCATATCTTCCACGCTGGTGGCATTGTTGTAGCCGATGGCCATGCGCTGCATCAGCTGGAAATAGTCGTTCATCTCAAAGCCTGTGCGAGTGAGCAGTTCCTTGTCCCAGTGGGGCACCATGCGCTCGTAAGCCTCAGCGTGTCTCACAAACCAGATGGGCACACCCACCACGTTGCCGTTCTTTTCTCTGATCTTGTAGGTCTTGAACTTGGCCCGCATCTCCTCCATCTGCTTGGGATAGAGCTTGGCCGGCGTATAGATCAGCGCCCTGAAGCGTTGCTCCATGGTCTGTATCTCTTGCCGTTGCTGCGGGGTGACAGGCTCCAATGGTAAGTCCGAGCTGACCTTCGAGTTTTTCAGCACCTGCAGCCAGTCGTTGGTGGTGTTCCTGTTGACGAAGGGTACCTGCACATCGGCCGTCTGATAACGGGGATCTACCTTGATGGCGGTGATGAGGTGGTCGATATAGACCTTGCCGCCGGTATCGGGGGCCTTGACCCTGATCTCGTTCATACCCGACAGCGGCTGGCCTTCCATGTCGCGCTCATAGCATACCCATGCGCCGCGCCATCCTTTGAAGCCCACATTCATGGCAAAGCGAGTACACACCTTGCCGTCTTTGCAAAACTCAAATACCAGTTGCTTGCCTGTCATGGGCTGCTCGCTATACACCCAGACGATGAACGCCGAGAGGTAGTTGTCTCGCCCGTTCTTGTCACGGGGCTCAAACTACAGGTCCTTGTCGATGGTCAGCACCCCACCTGGCTGAAAAGTCCATTCCAGTGACTTAGAACCGTTCTTGTAGTGAAGAGGCGAGAGACTCACCTTAGAATCAAAAGCTTTGATTCCTTGCAGGTCAGCGCTCGACTCAAACGACATCATGCGACTATCATCATAAAGCTGTGCCCTCACGGCCGGACTTGCTGCCAGCAGTACAGCTGTCAGCAACAATTTGCATATAGGATTCATCCTTTTCATCATCACTCAATCACCTTGATGTTCAGTTCACGTATTACGCGCGACTCATGTTTGTAATTGCCATTGGTGGCCACAAACGTAGCTTTATATACCCCTGCATCACCATAAGTATAGGTATAGCTGTTGAGGCGCCCACTGATATTCTTAATTGACGTACCTTGGTCGGGCGAGCAGGCATTCACCATGATAAGGTCTGACACCAGCTAGCTGTACTTCAGCGCCGCCCCTGCTCCGGAGCTGTGGATAAAGAAGTTGCCGCTGCCAGCCGAGGCGAGGTTCCAAATACCGCTGATGTTGTTGGTCACCGTGCCATACTCACGGTTAGTGGTCATGCCACGTTGGTCGCTCAGGTTGTGGTGAGCCAACATGTTCACAGCCGTCAGCCCGAAGTTGCCGGCATAGAGCGTCGAGGTGGTGCCGTCCTTCATCTGATTCTCGATGCGCATACCCACAAAGTTCACCCTGGGCTGTGCAGCCGAATTGTCGAGCGCCTTGTAGCGTATGGCTAAAGCCATTCGCTTGCCCAGGAAGGGCATAAGGTCAATCTCTTGGTACATTGCACTACCGGCACTGCCAGGAGCAGAGGGTAACTGGGTCTCGTCCACCAGAGGGGACCAGCCATACTGTTCCACAAGTGCCGAGTCGGCGGCAAAATTGTTTTTCAACAGACCAGTGAAGGCGTCTGAAATATACATCGATATAAGGCTCTTTGATGTCGTCGCATTGCCGTATTGGTACCACACGCCGAACTTGAGTTTCGACGATACCACCTCGGCCGGGTCTACCTGGTCACGATCTCTATAGGCATACTTCCTTCCTGTCTCACCACTAAAAAAAGTAATAAAGTCTGGCTCGCCCTCAAATTTGAAGGTGAGCTGTGCCCCGCGCTTCACCACGACGGTGTCGGCGACCACCGTGGCCGCATCGTTCTGCACCACCGCCACTTCTATCGAGGCCTTCGTGTCCAATTCGTCGTCGCATGCCGCCAGGCTCAAGGCCAGTAAAGGCAGCATTGCTATCACATATCTTTTCATCGTTGCGTTCATTTTCATTTTCATGCGTTGTTACATTCCCTCTGTCACCATCCGGCGTTGTTACCTGTAATCTTCTTGTTCACAGCCAGTTCGTTCGACGGGATGGGAAAATAGTTGTAGGCATCCGACACCTGGAAATAGGTGTAGACATTCGTGGGCCCCAGCGTCCAGTTGGTACCGCTCTTGGCTCTGGGTGCCAGCTCGTTCATGTTACGTGTGAACTCGCCCCAACGTATGAGGTCGAACCTGCGCGTCATCTCGAAGCAGAGCTCCATGGCACGTCCGTCTTTCACGGCCTGCCTAAAGGCCTGCTGGTCGAGCCCCTCCAGCTGGCTGATGCCAGCCCTGTCGCGCACGGCATTGATACATTGGTAAGCCAGAGGAGTGGGTCCGCCGTTAACCTCGTTCTCACACTCGGCCACCATCAACAGCACGTCGGCATAGCGCAGGATAGGGAAGTTGATGAGAGTGAAGTTCTTGTTCTTCTTGCCTGGCTCATACTCGCGGCGCCATTTGCCGCACATGCGGCTATAGTCGATCGTTGCCGTAGTCTTCTCGCGGTCGCCCACGGTAGACGAGGGCTGGGCATCGCCATAGCTGTACGATTTGTCCCAGTACTGCGATTTCACCTCCTCCATCTTACCCTTCTCAATCAAGCGTCCATCCACGCCGCTGCCCGCCTTCGACTGGCTGTAAGCAAAAGGCGCAATGCTCCATTTCATGCGGTTCTTGTCGTTGTTGGCCTCGTAGAGTTCATAGAGCTTCGGCGTGCTCCAGAAGAAGCAGTAGCCATAGCCTGGATCGGCCTTGCCCATGATGGAGAGATTGCTCGAGAGGTCGGGTGCCTGTATGCCGATGACATTGCCCACGCGTCCTTCTGTACGCGTATCGGTACTGTAGTCGCCGGTAAATTCCGCCTCCCAGATGCTTTCCTTGCCGGTAGTGTTGTAAAGGTTGGCACACTGGTCGATGAAATAGTCCCAATAGTTGGGAGCCAGCGTATGGCCTTCGCTCATTACCTTCCGGGCATAGCCGTCGGCAGCGGCAAACCACTCCTTCACCTTTGCCTCGTCGGGCGCAACGCCATCGCAATAGTGCTCGCCGGCCCTGAACATATATACTCTGGCCAGCATGCCCCATGCCGCCGAACGTGTCACTCAGCCGGGCAGGTAGCTGATGTCAGAGGCCTGTTTGAGGTCGGCAGCACTCTCATCCATCTCCTTGCACACAAAGTCGTAGATGGTCTCTTTCGGCGTGCGTGCAATCTGCAAGCCCTCCACACTCTGTGTCGATGAGGTTTTGAACGGCACGTCGCCCCAGCACTCCACCAGATTGAAATAGTAGAAGGCTCTCAGGAAACGGGCCTCGGCCATAAGGGCCTTACGGTTGGCATCGTCCATGCCAGGCACGTTACCAATTTCTTCGATGAAGATATTGGCCCAGTTGATACCTGCATATAATGTGTACCAGAAGGCGGCCACGGCAGGGTCGCTGCTGTTGGCATTGTTACAGATCAGACCGCGCGCCGACGGCGAGCGTCCGGCGCCGCCGTAGGCCTCGAGGTCATCGCCGCCCGCAAGCATGAAGTAGTCATTGCCATAGAACGACGTCTGAGTGAGGATGGCATAGACACCTTTAAGGTACAATTCTGCCTCTGCTTCTGTCTTGAAGTAGTTTCCCGAAGTGGTGCTGGTGGGCTCTTTCTCCAGAAAGTCGCTGCACGCGCTCAGGGTCATGGCTGCCAGTACGATGAAGACTGATAGTTTTATGATTTTCATATTGATGTCAAGTGTTAATGTTTAGAAACCAAGATTCACACCGAAGCTGAAGCTGCGAGCACGCGGATAGGCCGAGAAATCGAGTCCGGGCGTCAACGCGCTGTCTTTGATCGATACCTCCGGGGCGTAGCCGCTGTAGTTGTCGATGGTAAAGACATTCTGCGTCGCAAAATACACCCTCAGCGTTTCGATGCCCACACGGGCGATGAGCTTGCGAGGCAGCGTGTAGCCCAGCGTGAGGGTCTTCAGGCGCAGGAACGAGCCGTCTTCGATGATGCGGGTAGAGAACCCGCGATTGGAACTCGAGGTCGTGGCAGCGGGTATGTCACTCGTAGGGTTGTCGGGTGTCCAGCGGCCGGCATAGCTGGCATACTGGTTGAGATCACAGGCCTTGTTCCACGAACTCTCGAACATCAGGCGGTTGGCATTCAGAATGTTGTTGCCATACGACCACTGGAAGAAGATGTTCAGGTCGAAGCCAAGCCAGGCGAAATCGTTGGTAAAACCGCCGATATGCTTGGGCAGACCGTTGCCGATTATCGTCTGGTCGTTGGTGTCGATGGTGCCGTCACCGTTGAGGTCGCGATATTTGGGTATGCCAGGCTGGGTGTTGGCCTCAGAGGCATAATGCGGAACGTTAGCCTTGAGCGTATAGGTGGAACCCGATTTCACAAAGTCGTCATACTTGTAGGTGCCATCGTAGATGTAGCCGTACATCGCTCCCATAGGCTGCCCCACCCTGGCCACATAGCTGGTCTGAGAGTTGACGTTCTGGTCAAACTGTGCCGAGGTGAGCAATGCCGTCTGATCCTCGGCCAATGCCAGCACGCGGTTCTGGTTGAAAGCAATGTTGAAATTGGTAGTCCACGTGAAATGCTTGGTCTGGATATTCGTGGTGTTGAGCGTTATCTCTATTCCACGATTGCACACCTTACCGATATTCTTCATGGCGCTGACATATCCCGACGACAGAGGCAGGCTCGACTCAAGCAACAGATCGCGTGTGGTCTTGCTGTAAAGGTCGACCGTCAGCCCGATGCGGTCGTTGAAGAATCCGAGATCGAGACCGAGGTTCCATTGCTCGGTCGTCTCCCACTTCAGGTCTTTGTTGGGAATGGAGGTGGGCACCATGCCCACGCTTGTATTGTTGTTGTTGTAGGGATACACACCACTGGGCACGCTGCCAAGCGACACCAGGTCGCCCCGGCGGTCTTTCAGCAACTCATAGATGGCATAGGTGTCATACTCTCCCACTCGGTTATTGCCCGTGAGCCCCCAGCTCAAGCGCAACTTACCCGAGTTGATGACCTTGCGTAGCGGTTTCATCAAGTCCTCTTCTGTGAAATTCCAAGCCAACGAGCCCGAGGGAAAATAGCCGTAGCGATTGCTGCCGCGGAACTTTGAACTGCCATCGGCACGCATGGTAGCCGTGGCATAATATTTCGACTTATAGTTATAGTTGAACCGTCCGAAATAGGAAAGCATTGACCACAATGAACGCAGCGACCGCGTTGTAGTGGGTGTGCCGTCGCTCATGCCGGACATACCCAGCGTCTCGTTGGGAATCTTGATGGTCTTGAAACTATAGGTGGGTTCTATTAATTAGCTTTGTCAGATTTCGAGACTATCTTCGAGGTCAAATTGCTAGTGAACGAAAGGAGTTATGCGGGTATAACGACTGAGTGAACTGGCAATTTGAGCCGAAGAGAGTCCGAAAGATGACAAAACGTAACCTATGATTTAATTACTTGGTTTCGGTGGTAATTAATAGAGCCCACCTATAATACTCATAGTCTGAGTTTTGCAACGACACTCCCGCCAAGGCATTCAGAAAATGGCGCTTGCCATAGTTGGCCTGACAGGTCAGCGTGTTCTCGTTGAGCCAGGTAGAGCGCTTTGAGCGTGTCACCTGCGCGTTCACCTTCTCGGTAGAGGTACGACCGCCGTAGCGTGTCTTCGAGTTGTTGAAGACATCGTATTCCCACCGGGTGTCTGTGTAGCCGGCAGAAACCTTGAGACGTAGCCCACGACGTAGCTCATATTCCAAGTAACCATTAAACTGGATGTAGGTAGTTAGACGCTTGTTGTATTCGTTGTTTAACGACATGATGGGATTGAAACGATAGTCGTTGGTGTTGTTCACATCATCGTCGGTGGCATTCTCTACCAACGAGTGCAGCGGAAGACCGGGCTGAGTTACCGGCCGATAGCCCCACACGCTGTAAAAGAGATTGTTCATGCCCGAATAAGAAGTCTGTGAGGGTGACGACCCCATCAACTCGGTCTGGGAATAGTTGACATTGAGGTTAATCTTCAGTTTCTTCTTGCTCACCGTGGTACCCAGACGCCCCTGCAGGCGGTTGTAGTTGGAGTTGAGCACGATGCCATCCTGGTCATAGTAAGACAACGAGGCATTGTAGCGCACGCCGTCGCTGCCACCCGTGAGGTTCACGTTGTGGTTCTGCATCGGAGCAGTACGGAAAATCATATCCTGCCAGTTGTACTGCTTGATATTGCGATAGTCGTCAAGTGTCCACTGCTTGCCCTCGTAAAGAGCCAGATAAGAGGTAGCCACCGTGGTAGGATACATTTCGTTTTGCAACTTCACAAACTCGTAGGCATCCAGCATGAGGATGGTTCGCGTGACGGACTGCCAGCCCACGCTGCCGTCGTATTGTACCTTGGGTTTGCCCACCTGTCCGCTCTTGGTGGTGATCATCACCACCCCGTTGGCACCGCGAGCACCATAGATCGCTGTGGCAGACGCATCTTTCAGCACATCCACCGAGGCGATATCCGAGGGGTTAATCGAACTGGCAATGCTCGGGTCCTCCACCGGAAAACCATCGACTACATAGAGCGGTGAGTTCTCTTGGGTCAGCGAGTTGTTGCCACGGATGACAATGTTCATCGAGCTACCAGGCATGCCTTCGTTAGATGTCACGCTGACACCAGCCAACCGGCCACCCAACGTCTGGTCGAACGAGGCCACCGGGGTGCTGGTCAGCGCTTGCATGTTGGCCTTGGAAACCGCGCCGGTAAGGTCACGCTTACGTACCTCTTGATAGCCAATGACCACCACTTCGTCGAGATTCTTGTTATCTTCTTGAAGGGTGACCACCATCAGCTTGCCGGGGGGGTGGCCCGAAGGTCTTGCGTGACATAACCCAGGAACGAGAATGATAGTATGGCATTGGGCTGGTTGACGGTGATACTAAAACCGCCATCAAGCCCTGTCACCACACCATTGGTCGTCCCCTTGACCAAGACACTCACACCAGGCATGCCATCACCAGTCTCGTCCTTGACAACACCGGTGATCTTGCTTTGAGCCAGTGATGCCATGACCGAGAGCATCAGCAACAGAGACAGCAAACCTCTTTTCACATCTAGTCTTTGTCTTTTCTTCATGTCATACAGTTATAGATTGTTTGTACTTTTTCAGGTCGGCAAATATAGGGAAAACTTTCTGATATGGCTTGCGCCTTGAGTTCAAAATTGTTCATTATTTGTACAAAACACTATTTGCCATTAGGGTGAGTGAGAAATGTACGATTTCAGAAATCAAATTGATGATATTGCACCTACCTTTTTTTTATCCCTTTATATTTGCACAGAAAATCTACACATTAAATCTTATGGTGGGTTCTATTAATTACCACCGAAATCAAATCATAAAATCATGGGTTACGTTTTGCCATCTTTCGGACTCTCTTCGGCTCAAATTGCAAGTTCTCTCAGTCGTTATGCCCGCATAACTCCTTCGTGTACTTGCAATTT
>JBHAFS010000031.1:0-9265 GCA_041856205.1 Prevotella sp. | reverse complement strand
GGGCACGGCGCCCATGCAGCACAACGTAACGATGCACTCTAACAGCACGCTAGGCGAGGTGGTGGTGACAGGTATCTTCCAGAAAAACAAGGAGGCCTTCACCGGTGCCGTGACCTCAATCAGCAACAAGGAGCTGAAGCAGTATGGCAACAAGAACCTGCTGACGAGCATCGCCAACGTCGACCCCTCGTTCAATATCCTGGTGAACAACCAGTTTGGTTCCGACCCCAACCACCTGCCTGATGTGCAGCTCAGGGGCTCGGCCAACCTGCCCACCATCACCGACCTGCAAGACCAGACCAACACCGACCTCAACACACCGCTCATCATCCTCGACGGCTTTGAGATCACCCTCACACGGATGATGGACCTCAACACCGAGGAGGTGGAGTCGATCACGCTGCTCAAAGACGGCTCGGCCACGGCCATCTACGGCTCGCGCGGTGCCAACGGCGTCATCGTCATCACGCGCCGGGCGCCGCAGGCCGGAAAGCTGCAGTTTACCTACACGGGCAGCCTCAACCTCGAGGTGCCCGACCTCTCGGGCTACCACCTGCTCGACGCCGCACAAAAGCTCGAGCTCGAGCGCCGTGCAGGCTACTACGACAGCACCGATCCCACACGCGACTTCAAGCTCAAGCAGAAATATGCCAGCCTGCTGCAGCAGGTGGAGCGCGGCGTGAACACCGACTGGAAGTCGAAGCCCCTGCGCACGGGCGTGGGACAGCGCCACAGCATCAGGCTCGAGGGCGGCGACGACAGCTTCAGATACTCGGTGAGCCTGCAGTACAACGACGTCAAGGGTGTGATGAAAGGCTCCGACCGCGAGAGCTTCAACGGTGGCGTGACCCTCTCCTACTCGCACCGCAACTTCCTCTTTACCAACGACCTAAACATCGGCCACACCAAGTCGGATGAGTCGCCCTACGGCTCTTTCTCCGACTACACCCGCCTGAACCCCTACTGGCGTGCCTACGACGACGACGGCAACATCATCAAGATGCTCGACACCGACATCGACTTCTTCGGAGGGCGCAGCAACCTGCCGGGCAACCCGCTCTACAACGCACAGCTCAACCAGACCAACAGCAACAAATACACCGACATCACCAACAACTTCTCGATCGAGTGGCGGCCCTTCGACGGCATGATCACCCGCGGAAGGGTGGGCCTGACCTGGCGCGACTCGGAGACCGACGACTACAAGCCCGCCAAGCACACCATGTTCGAGGCCGACGAATACCAGACGGCCGAGGGCATCCTGCGCAAGGGACGCTACAACTACGGCACGGGCAAGGTGACCAACTACGACATCGCCCTGACGGCCAGCTACTCGAAGCTCTTCGCCGAGAAGCATCTGCTCTACACTGCCGCCAACTGGAACATGCGCTCCGACTATTCGCGCACCTACGGCTTTGCCGTTGAGGGCTTTGCCGACGAGACGCTCGACTTCCTGTCGTCGGCCCTGCAGTACCAGAAGGGCGGAAAGCCCTCGGGCGGCGAGTCGAAGACCCACTCCGTGGGACTCGTGCTCAATGCCAACTACGCTTACGACAACCGCTACTACACCGACCTGGCCTACCGCCTCGACGGCTCATCGCAGTTTGGACGCAACAAGCGCTTCGCACCCTTCTTCTCGGTGGGCGTGGGCTGGAACGTACACAACGAGAAGTTTATGAAGAACGTCAAGTTCATCAACCGACTGAAGGTCAGGGGTTCGTTCGGACAGACCGGCTCGCAGAAGTTCAGCGCCTACCAGGCTGTGGCCACCTACGCCTACTACCTCAGCGACCGCTACGGACAGTGGGTGGGTGCCTACCAGAAGGCCCTCGAGAACCCCGACCTGGAATGGCAGAAGACCGACAAGTGGAACGTGGGCGTGGAGATGGACCTGCTGGACCGCCGGCTGAGCTTCACGGCCGACCTCTACCGCGACAACACCTCTAACCTGCTGTCGTCGCTCGACCTGCCGCTGTCGAACGGCTTCACCTCGTACATCGAGAACATCGGCGAGGTGGAGAACAAGGGCTATGAGCTCAAGGCCACGGCCTTCATCGTGCGCAACGACGCCCGCCGACTGGCCTGGTCGGTGACGGGAGCCCTGGTACACAACACCGACAAGGTGGTGAAACTCTCGGAAGCCATGAAGGACGAATATACCAAGCGCCTGCTCACCAACAGCACGCTGCCCAACAAGGTCATCCGTGAGGGCGAGTCGCAGAACACCATCTACGCCGTGCCCTCGCTGGGCATCGACCCCAGCACGGGCTATGAGCTCTTCCTGAAGAAGAACGGACAGGTGACCTATACCTGGGATGCAGCCGACAGGGTGGCCTGCGGCGTGAGCGAGCCCAAGTACAGGGGTACACTGAGCAATATGGTGAGATGGAGAGACTTCTCGGCCACGGTATCGTTCGGATACCGGTTTGGCGGTCAGATCTACAACAGCACCCTGGCCGACCGCATCGAGAACGCCGACAAGCACTACAACGTCGACGAACGCGTGTTCAACGACCGCTGGCAGAACGTAGGCGACCACACCCTCTTCAAGGGCCTCACCGACGAGACCACCACCTACGCCACCACACGCTTCGTGCAAGACGAGCGCACGCTGACCTGCCAGAATATTCACCTGAGCTATATGTTCTCGCGCAACCCCTGGCTCCTGCACAACCTGGGCATACAGACCATGACGCTCAGCAGCGACCTCAGCGACCTCTTCTATATCTCCACCGTGAAGCAGGAGCGCGGACTCTCCTACCCCTACTCACGCCGCTTCTCACTTTCACTCACCCTTACCTTCTAAACGACATCACGACATGAAAAGAAATATCAAACACAGCACGCTGCTGCTCATGACATGGGCTACGATAGGCCTCACCACGTCGTGCGACAGCTACCTCGACGTGCTGCCCTCCACCGAGAAAGAAAAGACCGAGATGCTCTCTACCGCCGACGGCTACCGCGCCGTGCTCACCGGTGCCTATATCCGCATGAAACAGACCAGCCTCTACGGACAGGAGATGGTGTGCGGCACCGTGGAGAATCTGGCACAGCACTGGTCGTACACTACCGGAAGCATAGGGGCCTACCTCCACAACTACGACTACACGGCGTCGGTGGTGGAGACGGCCACCGAGAATATCTATAACAACCTCTATAAGGTGGTGGCCGACGTCAACGGCATACTGATGAACATCGACGGCAACAACGGCGTGCTCACCGCCACCGACTACAGCCTCATCAAGGGCGAGGCACTGGGCCTGCGTGCCTTCTGCCACTTCGACGTGCTGCGCCTCTTCGGACCCATGCCCACCAGTCTGCCTGCCAGCCGCGTGCTGCCCTATGTCACGACGGTGTCGAACAAGCCCAACACCTTTCTCACCTATGCCGACTACACCACACAGCTGCTCGCCGACCTGCAGGAGGCCGAGACGCTGCTGGCCAAGGTAGACCCGATACAGCAGCATTCCATCGCCAGCCTCAACAGCGGCGACAACGGCATCGACGACTTCATGCAGGCCCGGCAGATGCGCATGAACTATTATGCCGTATGCGCCCTCGAGGCCAGGGTATATCTATGGCTGGGCAACAAGGCCAAGGCCCTGGAGTATGCCAAGCGCGTGATCGACGCCAAGACGCCCACCGGCGCCAGTGAGTTCACGCTGGGCACCCGCGACGACTGCGCCCGCGGCGACAAGACCCTCTCGCCCGAGCATATCTTCAACCTCAAGGTGAGCAACATCGCCTCGACCATCGGCTCGGGACGCTCATACTACAACGCCAAGGCCACCATCACCGCCCGCCTGTGGGATGCCGGCACATCGGACATCCGCTTCGTGAACATGTGGGAAGAGGTGAAGGAGAGCTCCTTCAGCAAGCCTTTCTACTTCCTGAAGTACACCCAGAACGAGAAGATGCCTACGCTGGCCAAAAACGTCATCCCACTGCTGCGCCTAGCCGAGATGTACCTTATCGCCGTGGAGTGCAGCCCGCTGCCCGAGGCCAGCGAATATTATAAGACACTGTGTGCCGCCCGCGACATCACGCCAGTGACATTAGACAACGAGGCCCAGCGCACACAGGTGCTCATCCAGGAGTACAACAAGGAGTTCTTTGGCGAGGGACAGGCCTTCTATGCCTACAAGCGCCTCGCCGCCAAAGACATCTACTGGGCCGGCACCGAGGGGTCGGTAGAGACCTACGTGGTGCCACTGCCCTTAAAAGAACAGGTCTATGCTAACTGATAAAAGACTTTGAACGATGAAGAAAACGATATTTTGCACAGCACTCGCCGCCATCGTGATGGCCGGCTGCTCTGAAGACCAGGGGCTGGTGTATAACGACAAGGCACGCATACAGTTTGTCTCGCAAGACGCCAACCCACCGCAAGACTACCCCTACTCCTTCGTATGGCAGTCGGATGCCACACAGGCCGACACAGTCTACATCCCCGTCAGGATTATCGGCGGCCCTGCCTCGCACGAACGCCACGTAGCCCTGGAGCAGGTCGACGAATACATCATCACCTATTCGTATGACCGGCTGGGACACGTCACCGACTCGGTGATAGAGGCCGTGTCCAACAAGGCCAAGGCCGGCACTCACTACGTGCCCTTCGACGACCCCGCGGCACGCGACCTGCTCAAGGTGAGGGCCGGCGTGGTGAGAGACAGCATAGGCATCATCGTCAAGCGCAGCGCCGACCTCAAGAACGGCAGCGTGCGACTGGCCCTGATGCTCAAGGAGAACGACGACTTCGGCATGGGTGAGCTGAAATTCCAGCAGCGCACCATCACCATCTCTGACCTGCTCGAGAAACCCGCCACCTGGAACCGCACCACCGACTACTACCTCGGCACCTACAGCGAGGCCAAGCACCGCCTGATGATGCAGGTGGTGGGCGACAAGGTGGACGATGCCTGGATACAGAGCAGCAACAGCTCCAAGGCGTTCATGCTCTATTGGCGCACCAAGTTTATCGAGGCCCTCGAAGCCTACAACGCCGACCCGGCCAACATCACCACAGGCAAGGCACCGCTCAGGGAAGACGCGACCAACCCCAACAGCGCCCTGGTGACTTTCCCAAATAAAATGTAAACACTTGCGACGTATGAAAAAGACAACAATCATAGCTTTGGGAGCAGCACTCGCACTGACGACCAGCTGCTTCGAGGATGAGGGCAACTACGACTATAAGGAACCGCTGACCATCGGGGTGGGCAATGTGGCCGACTCGTACACCGTCACCCCTGGCAGCGACAGGCTGACCATCAGCCCCACCATCACACCCGCCGACCGTGAATACGACTATTTCTGGACACTCACCCCGGCCGACGCCACCTGGGACACCAAGGTCGACACGCTGGCCCACACCAAAGACCTCGACTACCCGGTAAACATGTCGCTGGGCTCGTATAAGCTGCGTTTCTGTGCCAAAGACAAGGCCACGGGCATCTTCGCCTACAAGGAATACGACCTGCAGGTCACCACCGACATGGCTTCGGGCTGGTGGGTGATGAAGACCGAGGGCGACAGCGCCGACGTCGACTTCTTCAGCGACAGCAAGGGCAAGTACGACATCATCAAGGCTACCAACGGCCAACACCTCGCCGGGGCCGCCGTAGGACTCAACTTCACGTCCAACTACTGGACCTTCGACCAGACCCTGCAGCAGGACAAGAAGGTTGAGGCGGTGTTCCTCGCCGCCGGCAAAGACCTCGTGGTGGTCGATTACTTCACGGGGCGCATCCTGAGCGACTACGACGGACTGTTCATCGACAAGCCTGCACATCGTGAGGTGAAGGCCATCTTCCAAGGCCCCTCAGACACCCACGTGGTGGTAGACGAACAGGTGTACTCGATGTACCACTCCAAGTACGACATCTACACCCAGTTCCTCATCAAGGCCGGCGGACAGTATGACCTCTCGCCGCTGCATCACGCCGCAGGCACGCTGCCCGTGCTCTACAACCGCAGCAACAACTCGTTCTGCTCGGTGCAGCGCTCCTCCACCGCCCTCGAATACTTCAAGGACGGCACACCCTCACCCAAGAACACGGGGCTCGACCTGCTCTACATCGGCGGTCAGACCACACAGACCTGGACACAGGGCGACGGCGCACTGGCCGTAATGAAAAAACAGGGTGCCGAGAACTATTATCTCTATACCCTCAACGGACAGCCCTACGACACCAACAGCAACCCCATCCTGAAGGTTGAAGACCTCGATGCTACGATGGGACTGGTCAAGGCTAGCCTTATGGCACTCAACCAAAACAACCGCATCATATATTATGTACGCGATGATAAGCTCTATGCCGCCAACCTCGACAACAAACAGGAGACGCTGCAAGACGTGCAGCCCGCCGCCGGCGAGACAGTGACCTACATGGAGTTTGTGAAGTTTGCGCCCTATGGCTTAAACAGTTTGTGGTTCGACTATGTGGCCATCGCCACAGCCAAGGACGGCCACTACAAGGTGAGCCTGCACCCCGTGGCCGCCGGCAAGCTGCTGCCCGCCACCAAGACCTTCGAGGGTACGGGCACGGTGAAGCGCATACAGTATATGTACCAGTCGTCGTATGGCATCTATACTTCCACACTGTTTTAAGGTGGGGGCTATTCATTGCCACCAAAACGAGTAAAGGTGCCGGCAGTCTTCCGCACAGCGGCATACCGATGGCACCATATATCATCAAACAACAATTATCATGAAGAAAATCATATTTTTGTGCTGTGCCTGCTTTCTGGCACACATCGCCGATGCCGCCGTGCGGCTCACCGGCACCATCGACAAAGAGGCCGGCGAGAACCTGACACTGCTTTCAGTAGACAATGGCATCCCCGTGCCCTGCAAGACAGCTACTGCCAATGCCGCGAAGGCATTTGTCATCGAGGCCGACATCTCCTACACCGGACTCTACCTGCTGGTCAACGACCTGGGCGTGAAGCATGCCCTCTACCTCAAGGACGGCGAAAGCCTCACCATCAGGTATGCCAACGACAAGATGACGGTGCAGGGCAGCACCACAGCCGTGGGCCGGACTCTCGCCCAGTGGGGCTCGGCCAAGGCACCGGCCATGGTGCAGGCTTACCTCTTTGCCACCATCCCCGGCGGTGAGACCGCAGAGCCCACAGTCTTCACCCCAGCCTATAAAGCCCTGCTGGCCAAGGCCAAGATGCTGAAGACGCAGCTCAAGGGCACTGACGGTCAGTTGGGCACACTGCTCATCGATGCCGACCTGGCGCTGATGAAGCTGTCGTATTATAAGAACCACGGCGGCGAACTCGACTCGCTCTATGTCAGCGATGCCGACATGAAGGCCTACACGGCCCTGCTCAACCATGCCGACCTGCTGAAGCTCCCGCAGGCCGGCGACCTGCTGTGGATGTATGTCAACCACAAGGCCGAACAGGCCCGGATAGAGAAAGACGACTACCAGGCACGTGCAGCCCTGCTGCCCACACCGGTCCTGCGCGAGGCCTACCTCTTCCGCGAGGCCCAGCTGCTGCGCTACTATGAGCAGCTGGCCAAGCTACAGGAGGTGATGGGCACACAGCCCTTTAGCCAGGCCTTCGAACAGGGCCTGGAGCCGATAAAGGCCAAGCTGGCATGGTCGAAGCCCGGACAGCAGGCACTCGACTTCGAGGGCCTATGCCCCGACGGCTCGCGCCTGAAGCTCAGCGACCTGCGCGGCAAGCTGGTGGTGGTAGACGTGTGGGCCACATGGTGTGTGCCGTGCCTGCGCATGATGCCGCTGTTCAAGCAGCTGGAAGAGGAACTGCAAGACCAGCGCCTGGCCTTCATGAGCGTGTGTCTGGGTGTGTCGGTGGAAGAAGACCGCTGGCGCAAGATCATCGCCGACAACCACCTGGAGGGCAACCTCATCTTCATCGACAGCTGGACGAAGGGCTTTGCCAAAGACTACCGCGTCACCGGCGTGCCCCGCTTCCTGATCATCGGTGCCGACGGCAATGTCATCTCCTACTCCGCCCCTGCCCCCACGCATCCCGAACTCAAGCAGATGATTGTCGAGCAGCTGGCAAAGATGGCGCAGTAGGCTCGGGGGTCTATTGTTGAACAACAGATGTCACGGATATTCTTTCCGTGGCATCTGTTGTCAAATAGAGATAAGCTAAACTACTGTTTTTGCTAGAACACATGGGATAAATATATATAGGAGAAACATTGGTACATGGTGAAACGCCGATAATTCTATCCACAAAAATATGTGAATACCAAAAAAATATGCTTACCTTTGCCACAAAGAATGTGCACAGATTGAAATAACCTTTGAGCAAGACTACTTACCAGAATTGTTCTATGAAGGCAAGACCAAAAACAAGAAACATCGCTTCCAACCGCAGATTGTGCAGAAGTACATCAAAATCATCAACCTCATGGAATCACTCGACAGTACAGAAGATCTGTACCGCTTCGCATCGCTTCATTATGAAGCGTTAGTCGGTGACAAAGCTGGCCGTGAGTCTGTATGGGTAAATGATCAGTATCGCATTGAGTTCCATTCAAAGATAGTCGGTAAAGAAAAGCTGATTACCATTTGCAACATCTTGGAATTGTCGAACCATTATAAAATAACATTATGGCAAATTTAGGTTATGGTTTCTATCCCACACACCCCGGGGAAGTATTGAAAGACGAACTTGAAGCCCGTGGCATTTCGCAACGCAAGTTTGCAGACAGTCTGGGTATGAGCTATACTGTACTGAATGAGATATTGAACGGTCGCCGTTCATTGAGCACTACGTCTGCCTTGATGTTTGAGGCAGCCCTGGGCATACCGGCAGAATCGTTGATGAAAATGCAGCTCAAATACAACATGCAGACTGCGCGAAAAGACAAAACGTTGGCTGAAAAGTTGAAAGAGATTGCTCGGACTGCTGCCGTGCTATAACCGCAGAAACATGCATGAGTTAAGAAGTTACACCAATAAGCTAGTGCAGGTTTCCGTGCCATCCGTCCATCGCACAGCGATGCTCCGGGTGATTGGAATGTCCGGAAGGATAATCCGTGACATCCGCGACATCCGTTGTTCAAAAGTGAAATGAGAATAGACGATTGACCGTTCTTCAGCAACATTTTTGGTTGATGAAAGAAAAGGGCTCACATCATATTCTTGTGTTTTTAACATACTTATTTCGTAAGGTTTTCTTAGGCTTACCACCCGATAACATTCCCGCTGGCTAGATATTCTAAGATAGGACTCGCTGGCGAGGCCCATGCCCATATTTTGCGATGAGC
>JBHAFS010000030.1:0-9674 GCA_041856205.1 Prevotella sp. | reverse complement strand
GCCCCGGCCAGTATCAAAATCAAGAGCCCCTTCCGCTTCATCATGTCAGCGCACAACCTTCTTTCCATTGGTGATATAAACGCCATGGGGCAGCGCTTCCAGATTGTTACCCAGATAACGGCCATCAAGACTATAGATACCATCTGACTTGGCAGACACACCATTATTGATCACATTGATTCCCGAAATGACGTTTGACGAGCTGCCACCCATGAAGTCAAAGTCGATCGTGTTATCAGCGTTGCGCTTGATATTGGTGATGGGCTTTCCCATGAACGCACCGCCATGGTTGATGGTAGCGGCAGGGGTAGAGGTGTCGGTCAGGCTATTGTTGCTCCCATAGGGATAGAGGTCACTCTCATTGGTGTCATGAGTGGCAGAATTATCGGCATGGAATATCGTCATCGACTGATAGGTATGCTTCAGATACGAGGCTGTGGAGCCCGTGGTGGCATTCACGACATTATACTGCCACACCTTCGGGTCATAGTCGACATACTGTATCATGAGTCCGCTGCCGGCAATGCTTCGGTCCCAGTCGCCAAACTTATTGCTGCGGTTCTCCAGCAGATAATACTCGTTGTCGTAAGAAGAATTGTAGATCACGTATGCCTCTCCATACTTCATCCCCTGGGGTTGCATACCCTTCACGGTAGTGGCGGTCTTGAGTTCGGTGGGTGTCACCCAGCCACAATATATCTTCTGCCAGGCCGAATAGTTGGGCGGGCAGAACCCCAGGCCCTGTGTGCCGTCCTTCTCGTTATAGCTGCCAGCATCCATGATATCCCAAGTGCTCATACCATAGTTGTTGCCGCCTGTATCGTATGAGTCGGGCACCCCCAGACAATGTGAGAACTCATGGCAGAGCACACCGATACCGATGACAGTCTTATTGCCTGTCTTCGACACCCCGAGCTCAGAGCCGCAGGCATAGCGGTCTACCCCGATGGTTTTGCCGTCGGCAGTGACATCCTGCGTGGCATAGGAGCGGCCATAGTCTGAATAGGACAACTGGTACTCATGCGGCCAAATGGTATTCTCATCCGTGCTGTAGGCCTGCCCCAAACCGGCATACATCACATACACCTGGTCTACATAGCCGTCACCGTCCCAGTCGTAGTCGGCATAGTTCACGTCAGGGTCGGCCAACTGGCAAGCCTGTGCCACCATGGCACCGGGGCGTGAATCGCTGTCAGAACTCGACGGAGCGCCATAGTAGGCATAGTCGCGGGTGAGGTTGTAAGGGCCAACAACGTCAAAATCGAGTTCAAACTGTCCATTGCTCTGTGCGAGGAAATAGTCTTTCACGCTGCCAACAAAACCAAGAGAGCTGGTATAGCCAATCTTGTTGACGATGTTGTTGTAGAAACTCTTGTTGTGGAAAGTGCTAAACTTGAGGTCGGTAAAGTTCACCAGGATAATAAGTCCCTTTTTCTTACCGGTGTAAGTGGCATGGTCTCCACCGATGACCTTCGACCTTGCGGCCCTGGTGGCACGGTCAGCATTGGCCTTCTGTCGGCGGGCTTCTCCGGCCGCTGCCAACTCATCAAACTGCACCGTCTCATATACCTTCTTACCAGGATTGAGCACGAAACGGTTGCCATCATCAGCTTGCCAAAAGCTGAAGAACTCATCGCCGCGCAGTTCGGCGGTAACTTGTGTGCCATCGGCAAGGGTCAGTGTTTTCATAATGCCCCGGCGAGCAGGAATGGCGCTGGCTGCCACTGAGAGGCTAAGCATTGCAAACAACAAAAGATTTTTCTTCATAATCATCAATAATTACATAATAATTGCAAAAATACGAATAAAGAAGCGATTTTGCAAGAAAAAAGCTGGAAAAACCATCCATCATACAAACACCCCCAAGACCACCAAAAAGGCCCCGGTCGTCATGACCGGGGCCTTGGCTGTATCTTCAGAAGTATTGCTTCGGTTTAGCGCTCCAGCGCATCGCCCTTGACTCTCATCAGACGAGAGTTGAGCTTATGCTGTGTGGCTGTCACCTTGCGGTTTGAAGCCTGGGCAGCTACCTGTGCAGCCTTGATGGCCTTGGCCGCAGTGGCGGTGATTTCGAAGGTTTCCTCCTCGATAAAATAATATCCGGTGTACCCTGGCTTAGCAATCATGAGTTGGAAATGGAACGTGTTCGTTGCCGAATCGAAGTACGAGCCATAGCCCAACTGGCTGAGGTCACGATTGGCTATCGCCTGATACCACGTCACAATATCGGTGGCTATGAGCGAGAGCTCTTTAGAGGTATAGACCGGACACTGGTCTACAGTAATCACACCCGTGGTAGCGTCATAGTGGAAATCGAGGGGATAGTCTTCCTGGAAGAGCGGTGCAAGCTTGAAGTGTGTGGGGTCGCTCTTGCTCTGCGACATGATGGCCTCTTGGGTTACAGCCTGTCCCAGCAGCACGCCCCATTTACCTGTGCTCGAGAAGTCGGCACTCAGGTCTTTGGCACCAAGGGTAAGTGCACCGCCGTAGACATCGCTGAACTGCTCGATGGCATCCTTGCTCGAGGTGAGCTTGATAGCATCTGAGGCATAATAGCCCTTCATGTTACCAGCAGCGTCGTAGTAGACCACCACCACCACATAGCTGTCGGTACCATCGTAACTGCTGCGCACCAGGCCCGAAGCGGTGATGGTGGTAGAGGCGATGGCATCGCTGTTGATACCCGACACTACGGCATCGGCATTTGCCGCCCAGTTGCTCTTGGGCACCAGGGCCACCTTGGCTGTAGCGATATCGCTGCTCAAGGTCACATTGAGATCGGCAAAGTCGTTCATGGCAGGGTCGGTAAAGCGACCGGCGTACTCCACAGAGACACTATAGTCGGCAATGGCGTAACCGGGAAGAGCCACGGCAAAGAGACCATTGTTGTTCGAAATATAGAGGTCACCATTTTCATGATTGGCCAGGCCAATGAGCATGCTCTCGGCCGGCATGGTGATGACACCATCAGACAATGTGCCGAAGTACTCGGGATAAGCCTGCTTCACTTGGGCAAGTGTTTTTCCGCGACTGAGTTGATACTGCACATAGCTGACGAAGTGGAACTGTCCGTAGTCACCCCAGTGCATCTCAGAATAGTAGTCGCCAACATAAACGAAGTTGGGGTCTGAGGCATTGATCTCCATGTAGTAGTCTTTGCTGGTATCGTAGTCGCCAGCCTTGTTGTAGGGATAAGCTGCGCCATAGGGATTTACCAGTCGATAGAGACCATCTGTAATCACGCTTTTCTGGATTCCCACCTCGTAAGTCACATTGTCTACGTTGAAGAACGTTCCCACCAGGTCTTCGCGATAGGTTGCCTTACCGCTCATGTTCACCCATGAGGTGACACCGGCCTTGAAGGTGTAGCTCGACTGACCGTAAACGGTAGTAGAGGCAGCATCGGCAATAGAGATAGTACCACCGGCATAGGTGCCATAGACCACCTTGGTGGGGTCATAGCTCACGGTGAGGTAAGCCACAGAGTCGCCGGCGGCAAACGATACCGATGACGGCACCGTGCAGATGTTGGCTGAATCGGGCTTGAACGTGAGGTTCACCGTGGCGGCGTCAGACGTGTTGTTGCGTCTTACGGGCACCGTAAAAGTATTGGCAGAGGTGCTGATCTCTACGTTCTCAGACAAGGTATTGGGGAAATATACCTGCTCACCCGTCTCGGCCGTGGGCGCACTGTACTCATAGTCGTTGTCTGAGCAGGATGCCAGGGCTACGCCCAGGAGGCACGCCACGCTCAACGATACGTATTTAAATATTTTGTTCATGACTCTTAATCTTTAATCAGACTTGGGATATTAGTTGCTTGAAACAGCCGTGTACAGACCTACGGCGGCTGGGTTGTTGTAATCCGTAATGCCCTTGTTAGCCTCCAACTCTCCCTGATAGATGATGATGTTCATCCATGCGGGGCGGCCGTTGGTATTGAACCGGTTGGTAGCATCCCAGTTGGTGCCGGGATACGAGCGGGTTACCGACATGTTCAGACGCTTCACATCGAAGAAGCTCAGCCCCTCACCCCAGAGCTCGATGCGCTTCTGCTTGATGATCTCGGTAATCACATCGGCCTCCGAGGTTGCCTTTGTGAGATATTTCGGGTCGCGGTAGTTGACCATGAAGTCGATGAGCAGCTGCTTGCCGCGTGCGGCATCCTGATGTGCAGCGGCCTCGGCCTCAATGAAGTACATTTCCTCAACGCGCATCACGGGATAAGCCGAAACGGCACCTGTGGTGGGATCTTCCATATTGCCCTCACCCGGACGGAACTTGCATGAAGCATAGTCGGGGAAGTTGGCGGCAATCTCCTTGTCGATCCACGGTGTCTTGCCCTCTAGGGCAGAGCCTTCGGGAGCCTTGAACATGAGTTTGCGCCAGTCGGTGTCGTTCATACTGTTGTAGAGCGAGGCATCGATTTCTACGAATGGGCCTGCACCGGCATAGCCGAAGGTAGTCTCGTTGCTCATCCAGCTGGTCCAGTTGATGATACCCGTCTGTACAGTACCATCCTCAGACGACTGCTGCGAACCCCACATAAAGTCGTCCAGCGTGTTGAAGCCGTTGGTGGTGCTCAGCCCCTCAGCCTGTGTGATGGGCTGCACGCTGGAGTTGTTGATGGCATTGCGGGCAGCCTTCTCGGCATTGGCATAGTCGCCGGTCCAGAGGTAGTAACGAGCCAGCAGACCGTAGGCGCAGTCGAGATGCGGAAGCGTCTTGGAGCTCTCGTTAAGATTGGGCAGATACTCGATGGCCCGGTTGAGGTCGTTCAGAATAAATTCCTGCATCTGCGCCGTGGTGGCACGCGGATTGTTCTGCGAGGCGGCAGAGGTGGTATTCTCGTCTACGATGGGCACCGTAAGGCCAGAGATGTCATTGTTGTAGCTGTTGACCGCAGAGGTCTTGTCGTTGGTCTTAAACTCGTACATCTGTGCCAGGTCGAGGTAGGCCAAGGCCCGGAAGGCCAGTGCCGCCCCCAGATAACCCTTCTGCACATCGGTGGCCGTCTCTACATTCACTGCGCTGATCATGTTGTTGGCCGTCTGGATGAGCTTGTAATAGTAGCGCCAGATATACCATGTGCTGGATCCGCTGATGGTGAGGGCTGAGTTGTGTGCCAAGCCATTGTAGTGGTCGTAACCCGAATAGGCAACGGGCATATCCTGTGTCATCACGTCACGCATGTGCATGATTGAACCGTAGCCATATCCAGTATGGGCAGTGAAAGTATCATTGGGGCGGTACAGATTGTTGAAGTAGGCAGGCATGGCCCAGAGCAAGCCCAGTGTTGCCTTGGATGAAGCCGCCACCTGATCAGAAGTGGCCGTTGAAGACTGAGGCATCACCTCATCCTGGCACGACGAGAACGACAGCAGGGAGGAGGCTACGAGTCCTACAGCCAATATTGACTTATTTATCTTTTTCATAAATGTAATGTCTTAATGTTGGAAGTGATTAGAATGAAACCGTGACACCGCCAGAGATAGTCCGCGTCAATGGGTGGTAAGTCGAATAGGTACTGCCACTGATGCTCAAACGGGGATCCAGACCCTTACGGTGTGACCACAGGTACACATTGTCGGCCGTTACATACAGACGGAGGTTCGACAGTCCGAGACCACGAATCCAGTCTTTACGGAAGGTATATCCCAGCTGGATGTTGTCGAGTGCCAGATAAGAGGCGCTGGTGTTCCAGCGGTCAGAGCTGGAAGAGTCGTAGTTGTCGTTGTAGTTGATGCGAGGAATGTTAGACGTGGTGTTGGTGGGCGACCAGGCATTCAGCAGGTCGACAGAGAAGGCAGCGCCCCTACTGGCATCCATCAGGCTCTGATAGTTGCTGTCGACCACTGTGCCGCCAAGCTGGTAAGAGAACTGGCAGCTGAGGTCGAAGCCCTTCCATGCCAGGCTGGTGCCAAAACCACCGAAGACCTCCGGACGGGCATTCTTGGTGATGTGGTAAGAGGCTTCCGACCAGTTGGTGGTGGTTTCCCGGCCATTGATCACGGGGTCACCGTTCTCATCGAGCACGTTTTTCGTTGATGTGGTACCGTCAGCATTGGTCACCGTCTCGGTTTTGTAGGTGTCCTTCCAGTAAAGGGCCTCACCTGTAGCGGGGTCTACACCGGCATAGAGCTTCTGACGAAGCGTGTAAACCGACAGCTTCTCGCCAATAAACCCGGAGCTGCCCACATAGCCTGCATAGCCGTCGAGGTGGGTATTCTTCACACCGTCGGCCAGCTTGCTGATCCAGTTGTGGTCGTAAGAGAAGTTGAGGTTGGCCGACCAAGTGAGGTCTTTGCCGCGGATGATGTCGCCGTTGAGCGTAAACTCGATACCCTCGTTCACCATGTCACCGATGTTGTCCCAATAAGAAGAATAACCATTAGAGATAGGCATGCTGAAACTGAAGAGCATGTCGGTGGTCTTACGCCAGAAGTATTCCACCGTACCGCTCAGGCGGCTCTTGAAGAACGAGAAGTCGACACCGGCGTTAAACTCGCCCACCTTCTCCCAGGTGATGTCCTCGGTCTTCTGTATAGATGAAGGCACGAGCGACACCTGTCCGTTCGACGGGGTGATGGTGTATCGGTCGGTGTAGAGCCAGTTGCTGATGTTGTCGTTACCGTTCTGGCCATACGACACCTTCAGCTTCAGGTCGTCTACCCAAGCAGCCTTGAACCAGTCTTCGTTCGAGATCTGCCAGGCACCGCCCAGCGACCAGAAGTTACCCCAGCGCGAGTCTTTGGCAAAGCGTGAGGAAGCCTGACGCACGTAAGAGAACTGGCCATAGTAGCGATCGTTCCAGTTGTAGTGTGTGCGGAAGAGATACTCCTCAGTGTTGTACTTCGAGAGGTTTGAGCTGGGCGAACCGTCTACCACAGCGCCATCGAGCTCGAGGTTGTTGGGCGAGAACATGTTCGACTTGGAAGCCGCCAATTCTGTCACCTGGTTGTCAGTATAGTCGTGACCTACCATGGCCGAGATGCTGTGCTTGCCATACTGGTGGGCCCAGTTGAGGAGCTGCTGGAGGTCGTAGCTGAACACGCGGCCGTGGGCCTTAGTGATGATACCGTTAGAAGAGACATACTGTCCGTAGAAGGCATTGGTGAGCGCGGTCTGACGGAACTCGTCGAGATACACGCTGTTGTTGAGCGACACCTTGAAACCGTAAGGCAGCGTGATGTCTACGTTGCCCAGACCGGTGGCGGTATTGCCCTCGCTGGTGTGCTTGTCGAGCAAGCCGGCAGAAATGGGGTTCGACTGTGCGAGGTAAGGACGCACCTGTCCGTTTACCTTGCCATCACCATAATCATAGGTGTTGATGCCGCTCTCGGGGTCGAAGATGATGTTGCCATTGGCATCGCGTACATACACAGGGTAGATGGCACCCATCGATGTGGTAGCAAAGATATTGCCTGACGAACCGTCCAGACCCTCGTCGCCGGTACCCTTAGACTGATAGTGGGTGAAGCTGCCACCGGCGGTAAACTTCAACCAGTCTTTGAGCTTATAGTCGGCCTTCAGGCGACCTACGTAGCGCTCATAGCCCGAGCCCACGGTCTGGCCGTTGATCTTCAGATAGTTGGTAGAGGCATAGAAGCTGCCACGGTCGTTGGCTGCGCTGGCCGTGATGTTGTACTCCTGACGCAGGGCGTTGTGGAAGGTCTCGTCTACCCAGTCGTCGGGTGTCAGCAGATACTGGTTGCCCTTATAGGTAACGATATTGCCCAGGGTGGCGTTGGGGTTCACCTTGCCGTTGGTGCCAATGAAGTCTTGCCCGGCAGGAACATTGTACACCTGGTAGCCCAGACCGTATGAGTCGGCAGCAGCCACATGCGCGTTGGCCCATGCGTGGGCCTCAGAGGCACTCATGCCCTGATTTTGCATGGCATAGTTGTTGAGGCTCTGATACCATATCTCATAATATCCGGCAGGACTGGTAATTCTGTCATAGTCGGGCACCTGGCGCGACATAGAGCCCCACTTGGCATCCACGGTAATGGTACCCTTGCCGGCCTTGGCGGTCTTGGTGGTGATGATCACCACACCATTGGCACCGCGGGCACCGTAGAGGGCTGTAGAGGCAGCGTCTTTGAGCACAGTCATGTTCTCGATGTCGGCAGGGTTCACCGTGTTCAGGTCAAAGTCTGAAGGCATGGGCGAGCCGTCGAGCACCACCAAGGGGTCGTTGCCGGCATTGATCGAGCTGATACCACGTACACGGATGGTAGACTTGGAACCGGGGCGGCCAGACGTCTGTGTCATCTGCACACCCGCCACACGACCCTTCAGAGCCTCCACCGGACTGGTGACCTGCACCTTGCCGATGGTCTCAGAGCCTACCACAGAGGCCGAACCTGTGAACGATGAGCGTTTCTCGGTACCGTAAGCCACAACCACCACCTCGTCCAGGGCGTTGTTGTCGGCCAGGAGCGTGACATTCATCTTGCCCGCCGCCTTTACGGTCTTGGTCTGCATTCCGATATACGAAATTTCCAAGCGTGAATTTAATGGAGCGGAGATAGAAAAATTTCCATCTACATCCGTAATCGTACCGGTATTCGTCCCGGACACGCGGATAGAGGCTCCGACTACAGGTTCTCCTTGCTCGTCAACGACGGTACCAGAGACCTGCGACTGTGCCAGTGCCATTCCTAAACACAGGAACAACCCGACAAAAACCATCAAAAGTCTTTTAACCATAAACTCTCTCTCTTTAAAAGTTATAAAATTATTAATAATTAATAGCGCAAAGTTAAAAAATATTGATATATATTCCAAATAAAAAGCGAAAAAAGATGTCGTTTAGATACATTTTTTTGCTGATTGACGTGAATGTGTATAGTGTATGAACGACATTTATCGACAAATCACACGAAAAGGTGTCGTCTCGAAGATTGTGTACAAAACATGTTTTGAAGCCCATTCCAGCTGAAAATATTCGTAAAACTACGGTGCCTCAGTCACCTTGCCCTGCCCTTCTCTTGTATCCCATCCACCGTTCTCTTGCCGGAATCGGCCACGGTGGCCATCGCCAATGTTGGTGTCTGTACGGCCCAGAGAGCAGAGTTGGCAGACTGAAACCTATGACATGTCTGCACGGCGTTGCCGACATAGGCCGCTGTTTCCACTCGAAGCACGCGCTGTTTCCACTCGAAGCACGCGCTGTTTCCACTCGAAGCATGCGATGTGTCCACTCGAAGCATGCGATGTTTCCACTCGAAGCCACGTGCCGCCTTGGGCACCTCCCACTGCCTGCCATGCCATCCGGGAAGCGGAGACGGCAGTCCCCGCCATGGCATACATGGCACATGCCTCTACCATGGCCACCTATATACCGATGGCATGAACTGGGGAATGGGGTGGGATAAGCGCAACCGGCATTATATATTAAGGTATGCCGGTATGCCGCTCAGGGCAAAGACATGGCGCTGATCTTCTCGCGCAAAAACTGGCGCAAGCCTTCGCCTTCCAGAATCTCTATCTCCGAAAACAGCCCGAGCACAAATCTGCTGATGCCGATGTAACTCACCAGGTCGGCCTCGAAAATCCAGTGGGTGCCGTCGTCTTGGGTCATCAGCGACTTGGAATGGGGATACTCCTCCAGCATGATGCGATGGGCCAACAGCGAGAAACGCAGCTTGACACGGTGCTTCTCCTCCCCG
>JBHAFS010000029.1:0-4127 GCA_041856205.1 Prevotella sp. | reverse complement strand
TATTTTCGAGACATCGAACATCAACCCGCGCATCGACTACCGTGGGCAAGATCTCCGCATGTACTTATCGTGCTACCGACAGGTGGGCGTGTCGTTCACTTATCGCTTTGGCGGCTACAAGGAGAAGCAGCGCGAGGAGGTAGACCGCTCACGATTCAAGTAGTGAAAAAAGAGGCGTGTCTCAAAATACGACACGCCTCCTATAATAAGCTGATAAAACTAAAAGCAAAAAGGATATGTTCCCCTTTTTCTTCTTTCTTACACTGTCTGAAGCATTTTGTGTTGATATGAATAAGGTGCAGAGCAACGATACCAATAGTAAAGAAAACTTATTCATACATCCAATTATAATATTATTATTTTACTCTGATATACATAGGTGTTTGATCAATAATATCTATCATGTCAACATTGCGCATCCACATCTTGTCATCTTTGATTACAACCTGATATTCTGCATAGTCTTCGATTAGTTTATAACGTGAGAGGTACTTGCTGTAAATTCTCAGGTAGCGGTTGTTGCTACCGTTGTCTCCATCTACAAACATGAAGTGAAACTTCTCTGTCAGCTTTTCATTTGGATTGTCAATCAGCAAAGTACCGCCGCCCAGAGCATCGAAGGTGAGTTCCTGGCGTTCGTCGTCACCTACCTTCCAAATGCCTAATTCAACCAGTTTCCACTTTCCAACGATGGCATACTCTTCTTTGGATTTCATGATAGGCTCGTCGTCGCTACAGCTTGTCACGATAAGCAAGCCTGCCATGATGACTAGCAATCCAATTAATGTTTTTGTCTTCATACATGTAAGAATTAAAGTGTTAAATAATAATTGTTAGTAATATGATGCTCTGAAATAGATTGATGGTGCTGATATGGGTTTTGATGGATAATATTGATTGAGGCAAAGATAATAAAAAAATAGAAAAACATCGTCTAATCGGGAGAAAAATGCGTATTGAAGCAATGGTCAGGTGGTCGTTGTTGTAGCTTGTTAGCTGCCTTGCGGTGCCGTTGCTGCTGCCTTGCGGCGAGCTGGCTGCTGCTTAGTGGTGGCGTGGCGGGCTATGTGTGGCAGTGTGGTTCGAGTCGAATCACGTTCTGCTTCGAGTCGAATCACGTTCTGCTTCGAGTCGAATCACGTTCTGCTTCGAGTCGAACCACGGTGCGGGCGCAGGCTGGGCGGCGTGCCACGACTTAGCTATCGCTTGACGAAAACGGGTGTCTGATGGGGCCTCAGGGCCCTTATGGGCACGAAAAAAGCCGCTTCGGCAGGTGATGCTGAAGCGGCTTGGTATGGTTTGTCGGCGCGGTGGCACCGATGTTGCAGGCGGTGTTATGCCTTCCACAGACCGTGGAGGTTGCAGTACTCGCGGGCGTAGAGGGCCTCAGAGTCGGTCTTGAACTCAGCCACGGGCTTGTCGCTCGGGGTGAGATACTTGCGCAGCACCTCGCTCTCGGTCACCAGCTCGATCCACTGGATGAAGTGAGCCTCGGTCATGGGATGCTCCACGGAGCCTACGGTCACGCGATAGCCGCCCTCGATCTTCTCCACCACGGGAACGTGTTTCTCGGTAGCTGCGTCAGTGGTGTTCTCCACCAGCAGTTCCAGATCACCAGCAAGCTGTCCTTCGCCTGCGTTCAACACTTCAACAAGGCTGCCAGATGCAGCGCTCTTATAGATTTCGTTTCTTTTTGCCATAATCCTAAATTTTACGTAATGTTTGATTGCAAAGATAAGGGATAATCCTGAATCCTGCAATAGCTTTTGTAAAAAATACAATGTATTTTATGTTTTTTTTATTTTCTCTCGCCATCCCGCGCTTGGTAACGGCAGGAAAGAGGTACAAGGATGAGACAGCCTGCCCCGTTGTTTTTCTGACCACAGATGAGAACAATGAAAAACAATGATGATTCAACCAATTATTGTTTTTCATTGTTTTCATCTGTGGTCAATCCGCTATCTTAAAGAGTTCTCATCTGTGGTCAATCCTCTATCTTAGAGAGAGCTCATCTGTGGCCAATCCTCTATCTTAGAGAGAGCTCATCTGTGGCCAATCCTCTATCTTAGAGAGAGCTCATCTGTGGCCAATCCTCCATTGCCGTTAAAATAAATATCAAAAAAAAACGTAAAAGGCTTGCGGCATCAAAATAAAAGCGTACCTTTGTGGCCATAAGAACAATTGGTTTTGTAGTTTCTGTTGACCACAAGGTTTGTTCCGTCTTGTTGCAAGCGGGATTTATCATCGTAAACTTTAATCTCAAAATAATGTTTCTTGTCTGTCTGCTACGCTCAGCGTGCAGTCAGGATTAAAGTGTAACACTGGTAAATAGTCCCTTCTTATCATCAAGATTAGTCCCATAGTAATAGCCCATTTATTTCATAACGCCGGAACCGGCGCATGTCAGGCCCCGCCTGTCTTCTCCCATCTTTCCGTTTCCGGCACAACCATGACCCATGGCTGCACCAATCGCAGCCCCATTCCCAATGACAACATTTAAAGATCTCAATATCTCGGAGCCCATTCTCAAGGCGCTTCAAGGCAAGCAGTACGTTAATCCCACGCCCATCCAGCAGCAGGCCATCCCGGTGGCCCTCGGGGGGCGCGACCTGCTGGGCATCGCCCAGACCGGCACCGGCAAGACGGCTGCCTTCTCCATACCCATCATCCAGCAGCTCGCCGCCGCTCCTGCCGTAAGGCAGCGCAGCCCCAGGGCTCTCATCCTCACGCCGACGCGTGAGCTGGCCATCCAGATCGAGGAGTGTGTGGCTGACTACTCGCAGTTCACCCGTCTGCGCTCGTGCGTCATCTTCGGAGGCGTGAACCAGCGCCCGCAGGTGGAACAGCTCAACCGGGGCGTAGACATCCTCATCGCCACGCCGGGCCGACTGCTCGACCTCATCAGCCAGCGACTGCTCACGCTCGACGGCGTGCGCCACTTTGTGCTCGATGAGGCCGACCGCATGCTCGACATGGGATTCGTACACGACATCAGGCGCATCGTGCCACTGCTGCCCAAGCAGCGGCAGACCATGCTCTTCTCGGCCACCATGCCCAAGACCATCGCCGAACTGTCGCAGACCATCCTTAACCGCCCGCAGCGCGTGGAGGTGGCACCCGTGGCATCGGTGGTCGACACCATCGACCAGAGCCTCTACATGGTGGAGAAACCCGAGAAGGTGGACCTGCTGGTGAAGGTGCTCAACAGCCGACAGGACGACACGGCACTCGTCTTCTCGCGCACCAAGCACGGGGCCGACAAGATTGCCCGCAAGCTCAAGCAGCGCGGCATCAGCTGCGATGCCATACACGGCAACAAAAGCCAGAACGCCAGACAGCGCGCACTGGAGAACTTCAAGAACCACAAGACACGCGTCATCATCGCCACCGACATTGCGGCCAGAGGCATAGACATCGACGGACTGCAGCTCGTGGTGAACTTCGACCTGCCCGACGTGGCCGAGACCTACGTGCATCGCATAGGCCGCACAGGAAGGGCCGGACACAGCGGACAGGCACTCACCTTCTGTTCCAAGGAGGAATATGCCATGGTGCGCGACATTCAGAAACTGACGGGGCGTAGGCTCAACAAGGTACAATAGTTTTATTTTTTTATTATTTCAATTCACAACGCAATGAACATTTTCGTTTCGAACATCAACTTCAACACAGAAGAAGAAAGCTTTTACAATCTATTTATCGCCTATGGCGAGGTGACCTCGGCAAGAATCATCACCGACCGCGAGACCGGTCGCTCACGTGGCTTCGGCTTCGTGGAAATGCCCAACGAAGAGGAGGGACAGGCTGCCATCGACGCCATCAACGGCACCGAGTTTGAGGGCAAGACGCTCAACGTGGGTGTGGCACGCCCCAGGGAGGAGCGCCCTAGGCGCGAGAGCTTTGGCGGACGCAGCAACTACGGCAACCGCGGCGGTGGCTATGGTGACCGCGGCAACAGCTACGGCAACCGCGGCGGTGGCTACGGCAACCGCAACAGCTACGGCAACCGCGGCGGCTACGGCCACGACGACCGTTACTAAACCGACGGAAAGGGTACGCGCGTACCTATCATTCAGCATATACCACGAGGGGTTGCTGCGGCCAGACATGGCGGCGGCAACCCTTCT
>JBHAFS010000028.1:0-8466 GCA_041856205.1 Prevotella sp. | reverse complement strand
GGCACCGACACCTGCTGGGGCGATGACAATACGCTCAACCCCATCCTATTCCTCACCGAACTGCAAGACTTCATCGACAAGCGTCATGAGGAGATGCCCGAGAACAGCTACACCACCAGCTTGTTCAAGAAAGGTGTAAACAAAATGGCTCAAAAGGTTGGAGAAGAGGCTGTTGAGACCATCATCGAGGCAACGAACGGCACAGACGAGAAACTTATCTACGAGGCATCCGACATGCTCTACCACCTCATCGTGCTGCTCACAAGCAAGGGACTGCGCATCGAGGATCTCGCCCACGAACTGGCTGTACGCCACAATCCCGACTGGGACAAGGCCCGGCGGGTGGCCAAGAGCAAAGAGTGAGACTGCCGAACGTAGGAAACCATTAAACCATCAGATTATGCTCATTGACTATCAAAAGGTGAATGTCTACCAGCAGGACAAGCTCGTCCTGCAAGACGTCAGCTTTCACGCCGACGAAGGCGAATTTATCTATATTATCGGAAAGGTGGGCTCGGGCAAGAGCTCACTGCTCAAGACATTCTATTGTGAACTCGACCTCTATGCCGACGAGGCCGAGAAGGCCGATGTGCTGGGCCGCGACCTCAAGTCACTCAGACGCCGTGAGGTCCCCGCGTTGCGCAAGGCGATGGGTATCATCTTCCAGGACTTCCAACTGTTGCACGACCGCACGGTCTACAAGAACCTGTACTTCGTGCTGCGCGCCACAGGCTGGAAGAACAAGGCCGACATCGACCAGCGCATCGACGAGGTACTCAGCGCCGTGGAGATGAGCGAGAAGAAGAACAGTATGCCCCACGAACTGTCGGGCGGCGAGCAGCAGCGTATCGCTATCGCGCGCGCTTTGCTCAACCAGCCCAAGGTCATCATTGCCGATGAGCCTACTGGCAACCTCGACCCCGAGACGGCCAACAACATCGTGAGGTTGCTGAAAGACATCACCAGCCAGGGCACGGCTGTGGTCATGTCGACCCACAACATGCCCATGCTCGACCGCTTCCCCGGCATCGTATATCGCTGTCAGGATGGCACCATCCACGAAGTGACGGGCGAGTTCAATAGGCTCAGTCTCACCGAAGAAGAAGAGGGCTGACCGTTGGCAGGTGGTTCTGCTTTGGCGAAACAGAAGCAAGGGGCCTTGCAAGGCAATTAACAAGTCAAACATTTTAAATCTTGTCATATATGAAGGTAATGAAATTTGGAGGCACTTCCGTAGGAAGTCCCGAACGCATGAAGAGTGTCGCCTCCCTGATCACAGAATCGGGTGAACCCACTTTCGTAGTCCTCTCTGCCATGAGCGGTACCACCAACGCTCTTGTGGAAATCAGCGATTACCTCTACAAAAAAAATCCCGAGGGAGCCAATGAGGTGATCAACAATCTCGAAAAGAAATATATGAAACACGTAGAGGAAATCTACGCGACTGATGAATATAAGGAAAAGACCCGCGACTTTCTTGCCGGCGAGTTCGATTACCTGCGTAGCTTCACCAAAGACCTGTTCACGAGCTTCGAAGAGAAGGCCATCGTGGCCCAGGGTGAGGTGATGTCGACCAATATGGTGGTGAACTACCTGGAGGAGAACGGGATCAAGGCCGTGCTGCTCAATGCTCTCGACTTCATGCGCACCGACAAGAACGCAGAGCCCGATACCCAATATATCAAGGAGAAGCTCAAGGATGTGATGCAGCAGAACGAAGGCTACCAGATCTACATCACGCAGGGCTTCATCTGCCGTAACGCCTACGGCGAGGTCGACAACCTGCAGCGCGGGGGATCCGACTATACCGCTTCGCTCATCGGTGCTGCCCTGCCGGCAGAGGAGATCCAGATCTGGACCGACATCGACGGCATGCACAACAACGACCCGCGTGTGGTAGAGAAGACCGAGGCCATCCATCAGCTCAACTTCGAGGAGGCAGCTGAGTTAGCTTACTTCGGTGCCAAGATCCTGCACCCCACCTGCGTGCAGCCTGCCAAATATGCCGGCATCCCTGTGCGGGTGAAGAACACCATGGACCCCAAGGCTCCCGGCACCATCATCGACAACGTGCTGGTGCGCGGCAAGATTAAGGCTGTGGCTGCCAAGGATAATATCACGGCCATCAAGATTAAGTCGTCGCGCATGCTCCTGGCCACAGGCTTCCTGCGCAAGGTGTTCGAGATCTTCGAGAGCTATCAGACGCCCATTGACATGATCGCCACCTCTGAGGTCGGCGTATCGATGAGCATCGACAACAGCGACCACCTGACCGACATCGTTGACGAGCTGAAGAAATACGGCACGGTGACAGTCGACTCCGATATGTGTATCATCTGTGTGGTGGGCGACCTCGACTGGAGCAACCTCGGGTTCGAGACGCTGGCAACAGATGCCATGAAGAATATCCCGGTGCGCATGATCAGCTACGGCGGCAGCAACTACAACATTTCGTTCCTCATCAAGCAGATGGACAAGAAACGTGCACTGCAGAGTCTGAGCGAGACGCTTTTCAAGCTGTAAAGTGCCGACACGAAAGATTGTAAGGGATAAAGAAAGGATATCAAAATGAAAGGTATTTTTCCGATAGATAAGTTTCAGGGTGTGCAGACGCCGTTCTACTATTACGACTCTGCCATCCTGCGACAGACTTTAGACACCATCAAGGCCGAGGCAGGCAAGCACGAGAACTTCGCTGTACACTATGCTGTGAAGGCCAACGCCAACCCCAAGGTGCTCAACATCATCTGCCAGTCCGGACTGGGAGCCGACTGCGTGAGCGGCGGTGAGATACAGGCCTGTCTCGACGCTGGCTTCCCCGCCTCGAAGATTGTCTATGCAGGTGTGGGCAAGAGCGACTGGGAGATCAACCTGGGACTCGATGCCGGCATCTTCTGCTTCAACGTGGAGAGCATCGCCGAGCTCGAGGTCGTTAATGAGCTGGCAGCGGCCAAGGGCAAGGTGGCAGACATCTGCTTCAGGATCAACCCCGACGTGGGTGCACACACACATGCCAATATCACCACAGGACTGGCCGAGAATAAGTTTGGCATCGCCATGCGCGACATGGAGGCAGCCATCGAAGAGGCGGCACTATTGGAAAACGTACGCTTCATCGGTCTGCACTTTCATATTGGTAGTCAGATACTTGACATGGGCGACTTCAAGGCCTTGTGCAATCGCATCAACGACTTGCAGGATACCCTCGAGAGGCACCATATCAAGGTGGAGAACATCAATGTGGGCGGCGGACTGGGCATCAGCTACGACCACCCCAACCGCGAGCCGATACCCGACTTCAAGTCGTATTTCTGCACCTTTGCACGGCACCTGCGGCTGCGCCCCGGCCAGCGCGTTCACTTTGAACTTGGACGTGCCGTGGTGGCACAGATGGGTTCGCTCATCACCCGCACGCTCTACATCAAGCAGGGCACGAGCAAGCAGTTTGCCATCGTCGATGCCGGCATGACCGACCTCATCCGTCCCGCTCTCTACAGCGCATATCACAAGATTGAGAACATCAGCAGCGACGCACAGCCCCAGACCTACGACGTGGTGGGACCCATCTGCGAGTCGAGCGATGTGTTTGCCAAGGCTGTAGACCTCAACAAGACCTCGCGCGGCGATCTCATCGCATTGCGGTCGGCTGGAGCCTACGGAGAAATCATGGCCAGTCAGTATAATTGCAGGCAACTGCCGAAAGGCTACATCACTGAAGACTTCTGACATGGTCATACGAATATGACAACATGAACATACCCGTTTTCGACAGCACGACCTTGGCCATCAGTCTGGCCTTGGTGGTGCTGGCTATTCTAACTACACTGACCAACCCTTTCTTACGCTTTTGTCGCAAGAAAGACGGGGAAGACATGAATCATGAAGACGAGCGGCCATTGCCGCCCCTCTCCCTGATTCTTACGCCTCATGACGAGGCCCAGAAGCTGGAGCGGCATCTCCCCACCCTCCTCCACCAGTATTATCCAGCCGGCTACCAGGTCATCGTTGTGGCCGAGCAAGGCGACCATGAGACCGAGGACACACTCAAGCGCATTGCCCATGCCTATGAACAGCAGCCCGCCCATGCCCGCCTATATGTGACCCATATCCCCTCATCGTCGCGCTACATGAGCCGTAAGAAGCTGGCTGTGACGCTTGGGGTCAAGGCTGCCGAGGCCGAGTGGGTGATGCTCACCGAGGCTTATAGCGAGCCGGCTTCCGACCGTTGGCTGTTGACCATGGCCGCCCATTGCACCGACGACAAGAACTTGGTGGTGGGCTATGGCAACTACACTGACACTACCTCTGCCTTCAAACGTTTCGAGCGATTACACGATGCCTATTACCTCATGCGTGAGGCAAGCCGTGGCACGGCTTTCCGCGTCAACAGCAGCAACCTGATGTTCCGTAAGAGCGAGTTTATGGACAATGACGGCTATCTAGGCAACCTGAACCTCATCCGCGGCGAGTATGACTTCATTGTCAACAAGTTTGCACGCAAGCACGCCTCGGCCCTCGTGACAGCTCCCGAAGCATGGGTCATCGACGACGAGCCTTCGCGGCACACGTGGCTCAACACCCATATCTTCTATCTTGAGACCCGCAAGTATCTCGACCGCAGGTTTCGCCACGCCCTGCCATTCAACCTCGACCAGACTGCGCTCCACGGCAACTATCTGCTGCAGGTGGCTGCCATGGTCTATGGCATTCTGACCACCAACTGGACGGTGGTCGGCGCAGCGGCACTTGCCATGCTCATCACCTTTATCTGTAGGGCTGTGATTGGCCGCAGGGCCTTGCGCGACTTTGGCGAAGACATCGCTGCCGTGAAGGTCATACCCTACGAGATCTGCATCGCTTGGAACCGCCTGGGCTATCTCATCAGGCATCGCATGGCCGACAAGCTCGACTTCACCACCCACAAGCAATGAGCCTCATGGAACGACTGAAGGTCCTACTGTTTATCTCTGCCGAAGCCGATGCCGTGGATATTCATCATGAACTCACGACACAACTGGCTCACCATCTTGGCAAGCATGCCGAGGTACGGCTGGTGACGCCACACGACAAGGAAGGCTCCGACCTCAGCGGCTACCATCTCTTGCATGTCTTTGGCAGCTGGAGCCACAGTGCCTCACATCTCATGCTTAAGGCCCACAGGCAGCATGTGCCCACGGTATACACACCCCTTGGCGGCCTGCAGCCTTGGGTTCTGCGCCATCATAAACGGTCACGCCTCTTCGCTTACCAGCGTAGCATGACCACCCAGGCTTCTTGCGTACATGTCTGCGGTAAGCTGGAGGGTGACACCTTTGCCAAGCTGGGATGGAACAAGCGGGTGGCACTCATCAAGAACCCCGTGCTCACCAGCCAACTGTCGTTCGACGTCATGACGGGACAGATGCTCTCCCTTTATCGCAAGGTGCTCGACTCCAACGCACGGTTGCTGCTCAGTGACGACTCATGTGCGGTCATCGGACATCTGCTGGCCCTGAGCGTCGATAAGGACATCTTGCGCGACCATGAGCGTTGTGAGGCCCTGCGCCAGCGTCTTACCCTGCTCACCGAGGACGACTGGCGCCGCGTGTTCATTTATTCGGCCGATGAACAGATTGAGCAAAACATCCTCGAAGGCCTCGCCCGCATCCAGTTTGCCGCACCGCGAACGATCACTGCCGATGTCGTGCGCTTTGCCCCGGATGAGCGATACAACGTGGGCACACTCAAAGGTGATGATACCTTCTCGCGCAACATCCTGATGCGCAATAAGCTTGACGAGGCCATCGCCTCCAAGGAGCAGCTCGAAAGGCGGCTCATCATCCAGTTGCTCAACCTGCGTTATGAGCTTGAGCATCACAAGGCTCCCCTGCTGCACCTGGCCGACATCTATCAAAACGTGCGCTTTGTCGACATGGACGAGGATAGGCTCAAGGAGATCGTGCGCCAACTCGGCATCGACGACTTTGCCGGCCGATTGATGGAAGCCTTGCGCGAGGTCATGGGACTCACCGAGGGTTTCATGCCCTTCACTGCCAAGAAAGGTAAGGCCACACAACGCCTTGTCAGCGACATCACCAAGTACAATACCTAAATCAACTATACAAACACAAAAGACAAAGCAATGAATAATAGACATTATGACATGCAGCAGGACATGCGTTACCTGCAGCTTCTTTCACAATCGTTTCCAACCATCGCAGCGGCCAGCACCGAGATCATCAACCTGCAGGCCATCCTCAATCTGCCCAAGGGCACAGAGCACTTCCTGGCCGACATCCATGGCGAATACGAGGCGTTTCAGCATGTGCTGAAAAATGCCTCAGGCAATATCAAGCGCAAAGTCAACGAACTCTTCGGCACCACGCTGCGCGAGACCGAGAAGCGTGAGCTCTGCACGCTTATCTATTATCCTGAACAGAAACTCGACCTTGTCAAAGCCAAGGAGCCGGATATCAACGACTGGTATCATATCACCCTACACCATCTGGTGGCCGTTTGCCGCGACATCTCAAGCAAATACACCCGCTCGAAGGTGCGCAAGTCGCTGCCTGCAGCTTTCTCGTATATCATCCAGGAGTTGCTCCACGAACGTACCGAGGACACCAACAAAACGGCATACGTCAATGTGATTATCGACACCATCATTGCTACAGGCCGTGCCGACGACTTCATCATTGCCATCTCCAACGTCATCCAGCGACTGGCCATCGACCAGCTGCATATCCTCGGCGACATCTACGACCGCGGACCAGGTGCTCACAAAATTATGGACCTGCTCGACAGCTACCACCATTGGGACATTACCTGGGGCAACCACGACATGCTCTGGATGGGTGCCGCCGCAGGCAACAAGGCTTGTGTGTGCAGCGTCATACGTCTCTCGCTTCGCTATGCCAATCTCGTGACACTCGAAGAGGGCTATGGCATCAACCTCGTGCCGCTTGCCACCTTTGCCATGGATGTCTACGGCGATGACCCATGCACCGAGTTCATGCCCAAACTCATAGGCGGAAGTGAGGAGATGGACGAGAAGACACAGCGGTTGACTGCACAAATGCACAAGGCCATCGCTGTGATCCAGTTTAAGATTGAGGCACAGCTCTACGACAAGCATCCCGAATGGCGGATGCAAGACCGCAAGGTGCTCGAGAAGGTTGACTACAAAAAGGGCACCATTAATATCAAAGGCACCGACTACCAGCTCACCAGCTGCCACTTCCCCACCATTGACCCTAAACATCCCAACGTGCTTACTCCCGAAGAAGTGGAGCTTATCGACAGGCTACAGCACAGTTTCACCGTGAGCGAAAAACTGCATCACCACATGCGCGTGATGCTCGCTCATGGCAGCATGTACGGTATTTACAACAACAACCTGCTCTTCCATGCATCTGTCCCCCTCAATGCCGACGGCACGCTCAAAGAGGTGGAGGTTTGCCCTGGCCAATACTACTCGGGCATCGAACTGATGAAGCACATTGGCGTAGTCATCCGTACGGCTTTCCAGGCCGATGCCGGCGTGGCTGCGAAGGACAATGCCATCGACTATTTCATCTATCTCTGGAGCGGACCAGACAGTCCGTTGTTCGACAAGTCGTGCATGGCGACCTTTGAACGCTACTTCATCAAAGAGAAAGAGACGCACCAGGAAGAGAAAGGCAACTACTTCAAGCTGCGCGACGATGAGAAGGTCTGCGAGAGCATCATGGATGCCTTTGATGTCAAGGGCGAGAATCGCCACATCATCAATGGACATGTGCCGGTTCGGGTGGGTAAGGGCGAGACGCCCATCAAGGCCAACGGTCGGCTCATGGTCATCGATGGCGGGTTCTCGCAGGCATACCATAAGGAGACTGGCATCGCTGGCTACACCCTGGTGTACCACAGCCGCAGTCTCCAGCTTGTGCAGCACGAGCCGTTCACCAGTACCGAGGATGCCATCCTTCGAGGTACCGACATCAAGTCGACCACACAAATTATAGAGATGACGTCGCACCGTATGCTTGTGGCCGACACCGACAAGGGCATAGAACTCAACGACCAGATTGCCGACCTCCAGGAGTTGCTCTATGCCTATCGTCACGGCTATATCAACGAGCAAGACACTGATATATAGAGGCAACAGGCTCGTCTTCTGGTGACAACCACTTGTTTTCAAGCAGTGGCACGTCGGTCTAATAAATTGTTTTGCGATATATCTTTCCCAAAAGGACAGATATATCGCTTTTTTTCTGACTACTATTCACTTTTTATGGCTCACATCATATTCTTGTGTTTTTAACATACTTATTTCGTAAGGTTTTCTTAGGCTTACCACCCGATAACATTCCCGCAGGCTAGATATTCTGAGATAGGACTCGCTGGCGAGGCCCATGCCCATATTTTGCGATGAGCAAGCCGCGTATGGCTATATTCTCATATATTCTGAGATTCGCCAAAGGCGAGCGGAGGATTCATACTCACCTC
>JBHAFS010000027.1:0-14161 GCA_041856205.1 Prevotella sp. | reverse complement strand
GGTACCCTGACGCTGGTCGGCGAGGTAGCGCTTTACGTCCAGATAAATAACGTGATCGTTAGGCTCAATTCCAAAGATAGCCTCATTCAGGGTTACCTTTCGTCCGGTCTCCTGACCGTTGATATTCAAAACACTAACTTCCATTACTTCTCAATTAAAACTGTTGAACCATTGCATCCGGCAAACGAACCCTTTACGATGAGCAGGTTCTGCTCCGGAATAACCTTTAACACGCGGAGGTTCTGTGTCGTAACGCGATCTCCTCCCATCTGGCCGGCCATGCGCATGCCCTTGAACACCTTTGCAGGATAAGAACAAGCACCGATAGAACCCGGCTTACGGGCGCGGTCGTCCTGACCGTGAGTGCTCTGACCTACACCACCAAAACCGTGGCGCTTCACAACACCCTGGAAACCCTTACCTTTTGAGGTACCCACTACGTCGACAAACTCAGCATCTTCGAACAGCTCTACAGTAATGGTGTCGCCGAGGTTATACTCCTCGTTGAACTTGAACTCGGCCAAGTGCTTCTTTGGTGTTGTGCCTGCCTTCTTGAAGATTCCGGCCATGGGCTTTGAAGTTCTGTTCTCCTTAGCCTCACCGAAACCCAGCTGAACAGCCTGATAACCGTCCTTCTCAACGGTCTTTACCTGAGTCACAACACAAGGACCAGCTTCGATAACAGTGCACGGTATGTTCTTACCGTCGGCACTGAAAACGGATGTCATTCCGATTTTTCTTCCAATTAATCCTGGCATTTCAATAAATGTTTAATATATATTTTGTTTGTTGCGGGTCATCCAACATTTGTCCGTGCCCAAGGCACAACCATCGTCATCCGACCCATTTGTTTCTTAACGCTGTAACTATACCTTGATCTCAACTTCCACACCAGAGGGCAACTCGAGCTTCATCAGGGCGTCTACGGTCTTGCCGGTGGCACTGTAGATGTCGATGAGGCGCTTGTAGTCTGAGAGCTGGAACTGCTCACGGGCCTTCTTGTTCACGAACGTCGAACGGTTAACGGTAAAGATACGCTTGTGTGTAGGCAATGGGATAGGACCGCTGACAATAGCGTCTGTGGCCTTCACAGCCTTCACAATCTGCTCTGCTGACTTGTCTACCAACTGGTGGTCGTAGCTCTTCAGCTTGATACGAATTTTCTGACTCATTGTTTTTACTTAATATAATGATTAAATGATGAATTGGAAGAGGTATGCCGCTTAAGAGTCGTTCGCTAAGCAGCACCTCTTCCAACGTTGTTATTTCTTGAGTTCCTCAAGCACCTGGTCAGCCAATGTCTGAGACAGGGGAGAGTGGTGATCATACTCCATCGAGCTGGTAGCACGACCAGAGGTGATGGTACGCAGTGCGGTCACATATCCGAACATCTCAGACAGCGGCACCATGGCCTTTACGATGCGAGCACCGCTACGAGCCTCGTCCATACCCTGCACCATACCACGGCGCTTGTTCAGGTCACCGATCACGTCACCCATGTTCTCCTCGGGTGTCACAACCTCAACCCTCATGATGGGCTCCATAAGCACGGGACCTGCCTTCTGGCAGACGTTCTTGAATGCAGCGTGTGCGGCAAGCTCGAACGAAAGCTGGTCAGAGTCTACAGGGTGGAAGCTACCGTCGGTAAGCACCACCTTGAGATCTGTCATGGGGAAACCACCCAGCACACCATTCTTCATCGAGTCCTTGAATCCCTTCTCCACAGCGGGGATGAATTCCTTGGGCACGTTACCGCCCTTCACCTCGTTCACAAACTGTACGTCGCCCTCGGTGTAGTCGGCGTCCTTCGGACCCACGGTCACGATGATATCAGCGAACTTACCACGGCCACCGCTCTGCTTCTTGTAAACCTCACGCCAGCCCTCAACGGTCTTGGTGATGGCTTCCTTGTAGTTCACCTGCGGCTTACCCTGGTTACACTCTACCTTGAACTCACGCTTCAGACGGTCGATGATGATATCGAGGTGGAGCTCACCCATACCCGAGATGATGGTCTGGCCACTCTGCTCGTCGGTACGCACAGTGAAGGTGGGATCTTCCTCAGCCAGCTTGGCAAGGCCATTGTCGAGCTTGGCAATGTCGGCCTGGCTCTTGGGCTCCACGGCGATAGAAATCACAGTATCGGGGAAGGTCATCGACTCGAGCACGATGGGGTGGTTCTCGTCGCAGAGCGTGTCACCGGTGCGGATATCCTTGAAGCCTACGCCTGCACCAATATCGCCGGCGTCGATGCTCTCCATCGGAATCTCCTGGTGCGAGTTCATCTGGAACAGACGACTGATGCGCTCACGTTTGCCCGAACGGGGATTGTACACGTAAGAACCGGCAGTCACCTTACCCGAGTAGACGCGGAAGTACACCAGACGGCCCATGAACGGGTCAGTGGCAATCTTGAACGCGAGGGCCGATGTGGGCTCATTCTCATCCGGCTTACGGTCTTCCTCCTCCTCAGTATCGGGGTTGGTACCGATGATGTTGGGGGTATCTACCGGTGAGGGCAGGAATGCACATACATAGTCGAGCAGGGGCTGCACACCCTTGTTCTTGTACGACGAACCCAGGATCACCGGGCAACACTCCATGGAAACGCAACCCTTGCGAACAGCGGCCATGAGCTCCTCCTCGGTGATGGTCGAGGGATCCTCGAGATATTTCTCCATCAGGGCATCGTCATAGTTGGCGGCACCCTCGAGCAGCTTCTCACGCCACTCCTCGGCCTCGTCAACAAGGTCGGCGGGAATATCCTCGACCTCATACTCAGCACCCATGGTCTCATCGTGCCACAAGATGGCCTTCATCTTGATGAGGTCTACCACACCCTTGAAGTTCTCCTCAGCACCGATAGGAATCTGGATAGCGATAGGGTTGGCACCCAGGATGTCCTTCATCTGCTGAACAGTCTCGAAGAAGTCGGCACCCGAGCGGTCCATCTTGTTCACATATCCAATACGGGGTACGTTATATTTGTCAGCCTGACGCCATACGGTCTCACTCTGGGGCTGCACGCCGTCGGCGGCAGAATAAGTGGCCACTGCGCCGTCGAGCACACGCAGAGAGCGCTCTACCTCGGCCGTGAAGTCAACGTGTCCCGGAGTATCAATCAGGTTGATCTTGTATGACTTTCCATTCCAGTTCCAATTACAAGTAGTGGCGGCAGAAGTGATCGTGATACCACGCTCCTGCTCCTGGGCCATCCAGTCCATCGTGGCTGCACCATCGTGTACCTCACCAATCTTGTGCGTCTTACCTGTGTAAAACAGGATACGCTCTGATGTCGTAGTCTTACCGGCATCGATGTGAGCCATAATACCGATGTTGCGAGTCAACTGTAAATCGCGATTTGCCATTGTGTTATTATCCTTTTGATGTGATGTGAATTAGAATCTGAAGTGAGCGAATGCACGGTTGGCCTCGGCCATGCGGTGCATATCCTCCTTACGCTTGAAGGCACCACCCTGATTATTGAACGCGTCCATAATCTCGGCAGCCAGCTTGTCGGCCATGCTCTTACCACCACGCTTGCGGGCGAAAGCGATCATATTCTTCATCGACACACTCTCCTTACGGTCGGGACGAATCTCGGTAGGAACCTGGAACGTGGCACCACCGATACGGCGGCTCTTCACCTCCACCTGAGGCGTGATGTTGTCCAGCGCCTGCTTCCAGATCTCCAAGGGAGCTTTCTCCTCGTTGGACATCTTGCCCTTTACAATATCAAGAGCTTTGTAGAAAATTTCGTAAGATGCATTCTTCTTGCCATCATACATCAGATGGTTCACAAACTTAGACACTTTCTGGTCGTTGAAGACGGGATCGGGAAGGATTACCCTCTTCTTGGGTTTTGCTTTTCTCATTTTGTTCTAAAAAAAATAAATTCTGCTTGGGGCTGTCATTTTTGATCTTCAACGCTCACACCTGAGCATTTACTCAACCTGGTTTAACTTCTCCAGCAAAACGAAAATAAATGGATTTTAAAAAAAGCTTCGAGCCCTCGGCCTTGAGTCATCACTCTTGGCCCTTGGCTCTCAGCGTTGATTTTTTACTTCTTGGCCTTCGGACGCTTGGCACCGTACTTCGAACGACGCTGCGTGCGATTAGCCACACCGGCGGTATCCAGCGTGCCACGAACAATGTGATAGCGCACACCGGGGAGGTCTTTCACACGACCGCCACGCACCAAAACGATAGAGTGCTCCTGAAGGTTGTGACCCTCTCCCGGGATATAGGAGTTCACTTCCTTCTGGTTGGTCAAACGAACACGGGCAACCTTACGCATTGCCGAATTAGGCTTTTTAGGGGTTGTTGTGTAGACACGGACGCACACACCACGACGCTGAGGACAGCTGTCCAGAGCCGGTGACTTGCTCTTGTCTTCCATCACCCTTCTGCCTTTACGTACTAATTGTTGAATAGTAGGCATAATTTTACTTTTTAAATTTTATATGTTTATTTTGTTTGTAATCAACGCTTTACGGGTAGGTACACAAGAACCCCTGTATCGTACAGATACAATAACCCGCTTCGGGCTGCAAAGGTACGAAGATTATCGCAATAATCCTAATCGACAGGTGAATATTTCTGTATTCTGAAAACGAATTTACTATTTTTTAACACCATTTAGTGTATTTTATAACCGTTAAATTCTTTGCATCACACGCTCCGACAAAACGTGAAATGCAACCATGGGGAACTCTCTATGTATAACAAATGCTATTTCAGGTTTCACTCAGGGTAGAGCCCAAATGGTGAACCAAATAGTAACTATTCAGCAGTGAAATATACAAATCCAGACCAATAATCAGCAAGTTACAAAAAAAGATATATGCAAATTTGGGTAAATAATGTCATTTCGAGACTTTCTGTCACAATAGTACGCCTACAAGTTGCTGGCATTCAACATCATTACTGCTAAATAGTTGCATCAAACAGTCTTCATGTTAATAAACGACAAAACTATTAAACAAAAACTAAATATATGACATATTTGTTTTTTTCTATTTATATTTGTAATAAACACATCGTTTTAACCGTCCGTTCCATATCAATTACTAACTTAAATTTAAAGACATGAAAAAAGAATCAAACAATTATCGTTATGCCTCTTTACATGGGCAGTAACATCAGGATGCACTGGTTATGAAACTAAACAAGGTGAACTGGTAGTGAAGAAAGAGACTATTTCTTTCTTGGGGGAACTATCTTCGCTCCCCCTGAAGCACAGCGAAAAATAGATTCTATTAATCTTGAAAGAATAGTAAATGAATTAATAGTCAAGAACAAGTATAAAAATAAAAAGGATCTTAAATTGTCTAACTAAGACTCGTAATTATGGCTTCAAAAATAGAGGTATTATTCGTGCTTGCCGTGTTAGGGTATGGTGTTGGTAAAAATATATATAGCATCATCAAGACCTACAGAATGAAAGATTACAAGGCCATGCGGTTTGGTATGGGCTTGATCTTCCTACAAATACTCTTGCTTGCCTGCCTCATTTGGTTTTCAAAAAACCTACGAGCAACTGTATTAGAATTCTTCCAGTCCGTTTAAGATTCCGTAGTGTTGAGCCTTTGACTGAAATCGGATTATAACCTATCCACCGAACGACGTGTCCGGCTATCCCGGGCAACGCGTCCGGCTATCCCGGACAACTTGTCCGGGGCCTCCGGACAAAAGTGTCCGCAATACATACACAATCTGAGCCCGGCATGATGCCGAGCTCAGATTGTGTAAATCGATGCAGTTGTCTTCCCCACCTTTCCTGTTGAGAGGGGAGGCAGGAAAACGTCCGAATACTCAGGCGTTGCCTGTGCCGAAGGGTGCGATGGTACGACCTCCCTGCGGTGCGGCCGGAGCCTGCGGAATCTTGATCTCGCCAAACTCCTGCTCGTAGCGGCCGATATTCTCCTGCAAGGCGAAGAGCAGGCGCTTGGCATGCTCGGGAGCCATGATCACACGGCTGAAGATCTGCGGCGGCGCGATGGGTAACATGTGAGCGAAGTCGATCACAAACTCGCTGGACGAGTGGTTGATCATCGCCAGATTGGAATATTCGCCCTGAGCCACATCGGGCTTGAGCTCTATCTTGACTTGCTGGTTTTCGTTGTTTTCTGCCATAATTCAATAAGTTAAAAATGAGGTTAATATTTTTGTTGCTTTCCTGCAAAGGTATTTAAAAGATTCCGTCCTGCCAAATTTTAGCACTGCTTTTTTGCGCAGTGTGGCTACTGCTCGCCCAGACTGCCATCTCCACAGCATCCCCCCTGCCCCTTCCACCGGCAAGCCCCGGCCTGCAACCAATTGCAAGCCGGGGCTTGTGGGTTAGTGCAGAGAAACGCCTGATGCGCCCCCACCTAACATGCCGTATTAAGGGAAGAGCCGGGCCAGGGTCTCGGCCAGCGCTTCGCCGCGCAGATTATTGCCGATAATCTTGCCGTCAGGACCAATCAGCAGCGTGCAGGGTATGCCGTCTACGCCGTAGAGACTGGCGGCCTCACAGTCCCAGCCCTTCAGGTCGGAGAGCTGGTGCCAGGGCAGAGCCAGCTGCTGGATGGCGCGCAGCCAGCTGTCGCGGCGGTTGTCGAGCGACACGCCCACCACGTCGAATCCACGGTCGTGATACTTGGCATAGAGTGCCTTCACGTTGGGCATCTCGGCGCGGCACGGACCGCACCAGCTGGCCCAGAAATCGAGCAACACGTAACGGCCCTCACCCACAAAGTCGGACAGACGGCGCACGGTGCCGGTCGTGTCGGCCATGGCAAAGTCGGTGTACGCACGACCGGTCTCACGCAGCGAGGCCGCTTTGAGGGTGGCCAGAGGCCGGGCCGCCAATGGGTCATTGCTGAACTCCTCGGTCATGCGGCCATAGAGTTGCTGCAGTTCGTCCTTGGTAAAGTAGGTGTACGACTGGGCAAAGAAGTATGCCCCCACCACATTGTCGCAGTGAGCCAGGGCAAAGTTCTTGAGCAGGGCACGCTGCCGCTCCTGCACACCATTGAGCTCACGCTCCAGCTCGGCCCTGCGCTCCGGCGTAGTGGTGGCCTGACTGTACTCGGTGTATTTCTGGTTCAGTTCCTCGTGGTTTGGGATGCCGGCCTGGGCAAACTCCTCGGTGTAGCGTTCGAAGAGCGACTGGCGGCTGCCACCGCTCACTGCGAGGCTACCATCGGCCGAGAGGATCACCGCGGCCGGCTTGTCGTCGCCCAGCACCACATTGGCCTGCAGGGGCAGGCTGGGTTCGGCGGCATAGAGGGTACACAGGCGAGGCGCCTCCAGCGTGCCGCGCAGCACAAACCTGCCGTCTTTCACCACCACCGAATCCATTGCGCTGTTCTGTTCAAGCGAGAGTGCGCGCAGAAGGAATTTCTTGCCATTATATTTGTCGAGCCCGGTGCCGCTGACCACATAGTCAACCGACGCTGCCGACAGGCTGAGGGTCATGCAGAGCATGAGCCACAGCCAAGAGATTCGTTTGTTCATTGTTTAGTATTCAAATGAGAGGAATGTTATTATTCGTCCAACACGGGCATGGCGGCGGCCTTCGACATATCGCTCACCTTAGGATTGATATAACCCAACGACTTGAGCTTGCCGGTACCGGTAATGGTAAGCTGCGGGTTGCCGTTGGGCTCACCACCCACCATGTTGTAGAAATAGAGTTTGTAGGTGCTGCCACTCTGTGTGCCCACCACCAAGTAATCGAAGGCACCACTGCCCGCGAAGTAGCGGTTGCTCAAGAAGGTGATCTGCTCGCCCGAGGGGAGCCCGGGGAAGGTAAGCTCTTTCTCTGCAGCCACCGTGGCGAGGTTGTAGCTGTACACCTTGCCTCCGTCGAGTGCATAGGCGATGGTAGCCTGCTGACCATTGAAGGCACGAAGCGAGGCCTTGGCAAAGTGCGACTCCGGGTCGATGGTGCGTACATTGGTCACCGCTGCGTAAGAGAGACTCGGCGTAACCTGGTAGAGATACTTCTTGGTGGCGTCAGTCCTGTCGGCAAAGACAAAATACATCAGGTCGCCGCCAGCGGTAGACAGACCGCAGTCGAGGCAGTTGTAGTTGGTTGTCGCCATCTGCGCGTCATTCTCATACACAGGCTGCTGACTGCCATTGTAGTCGAGCATCTCTAAACGACGCGCCTGCTCAGACCAGTAGACGGGTGAGTAGTAGTTGGTGGTACCTGTACCGCCCACCACATGTGTGCTGCCGCCCGAGCCGGCCACCGGACCGAAGATGCCCGTTGAGTTCTGCGAGGCGGTATAGGTAGAGTACACACCGTTGTTGGTGAGGAAGTAGGCCGTGAAGTAACCACGAATGGTGCGATAAGGAATCTCACCCTCCACAGGGGCATAGTGACTGTTGGAGGCGTCCATCACCGTGGTGCAGTCGAGCGCACGAATCCAGCGCACCTCGTTGTTCTCGGTGGTGATACACAGCAGGTTTCCACCACTGAGCGCGCCCGACTTGGGGTCGACGAAAGCCAGCTGATGGTTAACGTCCATGCAGCGGGGCTTTCCCGGTATAGCCTCACCCTGGAAGGTCTTGATGACATCGCTGGTAAGCTTCTGTGAGACCGTGTTGTAAAGGTCTACATCGGTATTTCCCTCAGCATTCTCTTTGAGTACATAGAACCCCAACGACAGTGCCGAGGAAGCGTTCACCTGGGTGGTGATCTGCTCGCTCAGTCCTGTAGTCTTCGACTTCACGGTGAGGATAAGTGTGTACTGTCCGTCGCTGACGGCTACCGGCCACGAGAGGTTTTTCTCGTGGCTGATGGTGTCGGCCTTGGTATAGGTGAAAGTACCGGTTGTAGCGTCATACTTCGACTTGTCGCCATCTGCCGTGTTGTAATACGACCAGGTGTATTCCAGGTCGTCGGCGGCATAGTCAGACTCCACCACCGGACTGATGTTGAGCTTGTCACCACTGAACGACACGATGTCGTAGGAGTTTTCCACTCCGCTTAGGTTGATATAGTTCTTGCCCGTTACGCCGTAGGTGGAGTCGTCGTCGGTGCAGGCACCCAGCAGCAGGGCGCTGGCGAGCAAGGGCATAAATATCTTTTTCATTTGCTTTACCTTATTATATATATCATAATATATTGTTGAAATCCTGTCCCCTGCAAGGGGGGCAGACAAGCAGAGGTGTTAATAGCCTATCGTCACGATTGTGCCGTCGGCCTCCTGGAGCAGCGACTGGCCAGCAGCAATGCGCCTCTGGTTTTCTTCGGAGAGGGCTTTCTTGAGACGACTGATGAGATAGGTCACCATGCTGTAGTTGTTGATGATACTGTTGATGTAGGCATCATCCCAGTTCTCGCCCGTGACATCGATGAAGAACTGATGCTTCACCCTACCCCACTGACCGAAATACCAGTCCATGGCACCTGACCAGGCCGTGGGCTTGGAGAGCAGGTTGGTGATGGTGACCAGCTTGTAACGCCGATTCTGGAATCCTTGGGCAAACTCGCCATTGTTCTTTACCTCTAGCCTGAGGTTATAGACGGCATCGTCAAGCGAGGCGTCTTTCAATACAATCACGGGCACGCTCACTTGCGTCTGACCGGCCGCCACCTTCAAATAAGGCTTCATGCGTACATCGTCCATGGCTACATAATGCTTACCAGCCACAGCGTCGTTGTTGCCTGTAGCAACCTGCTGAAGTTCGAAGACACGATCGTGGTCAGCCACGAAGCCCTGGGTAATGAGGTTCACCCAGACGGTGTCCTGCACCTTGCCCTTGCTAAACACAAAAGAATAGTTGGCCACACTGTCCTTCGCCTGACTATAGTTGAAGTTGAGGTAAGCCTGAGGGTCGTCGTACACAGGGAGCTCTTGCTCGCAGGAGGCCAGGCCCATGAGCGTCAGTGCCCCATATAAATATACAATATATTTCTTCATCTTATCATGCGTATTATGGATTGGTTGTTTCTGCATCATACTCTGTAGTAGGCACAGGCAACACGTATTCGTTTTCGGTCATCGTGGTAGGACTGAACAACATATCAGTCGTGCCCAGACGCTTGTAGACATAGAACATCACACCTTCGCCAAAGAACTCGCGGCGGTATTCGTCGACGACATTGAGCTGCACGTCGCCAAGTGAGTTGAAATCGTCGGTGACATTCACATTGTGCGAAGCCATATAGGTCTTCCACAACTGGTTGGCCTCCTGCAGGTCGGTGGTGGTCTCCATGGCTATGAGATAAATCTCCGACAGGCGGATGATGGGCATCACCTGTATCTTGGTGAGCAAGGTCGACAGGTCTGAGGCGCTGCTGTAGGCGTTGGTATCGTAGTAATACTTGCGCAGCGTGGGATAGCGGTTGCCCATGGCATCTACAGTATTGTGGTTCCAGGTGTAGAGGTAGCGGTTGTCGCTGGCCGTATTCACGCCCAAATAGAGCATCCAGTCAAGCGACATTTCTTCTACATAAAGCATAGAGCTGCGGTCTACCTGTATCGAGTTGTCACCACCCAAGAGCGAGTGGGCGTAGTCGGCGAGCTTGCGGTTGCTCAGTCCGAAGAGTGTTTCTCCAGGCAGGGTGTAATAGCCGCTGGGAATATCGGTCAGGCCCGAGAGTGTCTTGCCGCTGTTCTCGATGATGTCGATGGCTAGGTCGTGGGCCTTCGCGGTCTGGCCGGTATAGAGGTACAGGCGGGCCTTGAGGGCACGCACAGCCTGATAGTTGAGACGGAACTGACGGTACTGGAAGAAGTCGTCGTCCTCCAAGGCATCATTGTCCGACTGGGCCAGGAGTTGTTCGGCATGGTCAAGGTCTTGCTCCAACAACTTGACATAGTCGCTGTAGGTATAGTAAGCGGCAATATCGTTGATACCGGCCCTCAGGGCGTAGGGCAAAGAGACCTGCTTGACCGCTCCCTGCGGCATCTGACCGAAGAGACGCAGCACATCCATCTGGCAGAAGGCGCGAAGGGCGTAGGCCTCACCCTCTATCACGTTGCGGGCATCGGTGCTCTTGATGGCCGAGCCATCGGCAGCAATGTGTTCAATAATCTTGTTGGCCTGAGCCACCACATTGAACAACCCACCATAGATCGACTTCAGTGCAGACTCGCTGTAGGTGTTGTCATACTGGTGATGCCAGAGATAATACTCCGTAGGAAGACCGGTCTGGTCAGGCTCAGCCCATAGGCAGGCCAGACTCTCGATGTCGGCCATGGTGAGGCGCTGCCCATAGAGGTTGGCACCAGACAGTGTGCTGTAGCAACCCGACAGGGCATCCTTGAAACCCTGGTAGCTGGTGAAGAGGTCTTTCTCACGCTCCTCGGTAAGAGGCTTCACGTCGAGCCAGTCAGAGCACGACGAAAGCGTGAACATGCCACTGGCCAACAACGCCGCAGCCATAAAGGTATAGCTTCGGGCCTTACTCTTCCATGTGGAGGCCTTGTTAAACTTGTTGAATATGTTGTATGTCATATTGTTGAAATCGTGTTTTGTTTATCTTTTGATATCATGTCAGTAACAGGCAGGTCATTAGAAGGTCAGCGTTACCGAGCATTGTACGTTGCGGGCGTAAGGATAGTCGATACCACGCTCATTCTTCACCGATGACCAGTAGAAAAGGTCAGAGGCATTGACACCAAACACCAGCGACTCGAGTCCGGTGTTGTTTCGCAACCAGGCATTGTTCCAACGATACTGCAGGCTCACACTCTGCAGCTCGAGCAGACGGTCGTCGAAGACGTAACGCGATGTGGCCTTGCGGGCATAGGGAGAGAAATTGCTGAAGAACGTCACGTCGCCAGGCTTCAACCAACGGTCTGACAACACACGACTGTCTACGTTGTGCTGCCCCACCTCTGACGTGGTCACCTCGACACGGTCGCGCAGGGTCTGGTTATAGAGCTTGCCTCCCCAATGATAGCCAAACGACACGTTGAAGGTGAAGTTCTTATACATCACCATCGTGCGCAGGTTGCCACGCCAGAGCGGCGTGCTGCTGCCCAGGTATACCTTGTCGCTGGCGTTCCACGTCGTGGTCATGTTGCCATCGCAGTCGTAGAAGATCTCATTACCCGTGCTGGGGTCGATACCGGCCGAGCGCACGGCATAGATGGCGTTGAGGGGACGACCCTCGTAGAAGAGGTTGCTCACCTCCACGTTCTGGGCCAGGTAGATCTCGTTCTGACGCTTGATGGCATCCGAGAGTTTGGTGATCTCGTTCTTGTTGTAGACCAGCTGTCCACCCACCATCCAGTTGAACTCGCGCTCATAGTCGCGAATGAGATAGGCATTGACCGAAGCCTCAAAACCGATATTGCGCATCTTACCCACGTTGGCGGTATAAGACGAGAAACCCGAGCTCAGGGGCAGGTCCATGGCTGAGAGCAGGTTGGAAGTATTCTTCACATAGTAGTTGAACTCAGCAGTAATGCGGTTTTTCAACAGTCCGGCCTCCATACCGATGTTCAGTTCCTTGGTCTTCTGCCAGGTAAGGGCCGCGTTGCCCAATCCCATCATGTTGGCAGCGGCCCAACTCAGATAGCGACTGTCTGAATCGTAGCTATAGGTGGTGTACACGCTCTCTGTGGTGAAGTCCTGCGTACCTGTCACACCGTAGCTGGCCTTAAGGCGCAGATTGCTAAAAAGCTGCTGGTTTTTCATGAAATGCTCGTTGTGGATGTTCCATCCGATACCAGCACTCCAGAAGGGGGCAAAGCGCTTGTCGCTGCCAAACTTAGAACTCCCGTCCACACGATAGCTCAGGTCTATATAGTAGCGGTTGTCGTAGGTATAGGTGGCATTGCCCGTGAAACCTACGAGGCGCACGGTATTCTTGCCGCCCGAGGGAGAACTGTCGAGCTGGTACTGTGCGGCATTACCTATGAAATTGAGGTTGGAGTTGGAGAAGCCCTCCGCCGTGAAGCTGTAGTTCTCGAGATGCTGCTCAGAGATGCTATAGTCGGCACCAACATAGAGCTGATGCTTCTCGTTGAAGGTCTTCGAATAACTCATGGTGAGGTTGCCACTAAGCAGATTGTCCTTGCCTGTACCATAGGTATAGGAACCCTTGCGAAGCATACCACTGGCAGTCTGATACACTTCGGCGTTGAACGCCGAGTGCTCGGCAGGCAAGAAATAATCGGAGGTGCGGCGGGTGTCGGTAACACCTACCTTAGCCCTGAGTCGCAATGCGTCGGTAATAGACCATTCCACCGAGAAGTTGTTGATGAAGGTGAAATACTCTGACTTGTTGACCGTATTGAGCGTGGCATCGTAGAGCGGATTGCCAACACCCGTAGGGCTGTGGTGAATGTCGTCAAACGTCTTGACGATATTGCCATCCGCATCGTAGGGACTATCGTAGGGCTGCATGTTCACGTAATCATAGAATGAGCCATACTTACTCTCGCGAGCATGATTGCTCGTCACCGAAGTGTAGTTGCGGAAGATAAGGTTCTTGACCGAATACATCAGGGTGATGTCACCGTTCAAAGTGCGGCGGTTGCTGCCCTTCATGGCACCCTCAATACCATTATAGCCCAGCGAGGTAGCCCAGCGGAAGGCCGAGGCACCGCCGTCGAGACGCACGTTGTAGGTCTGACCAACACCCGTACGCACAGGCTTGTGTATCCAGTCGATGTCAACACCATTGAGCACCTTCTGCAACCGCTCATTATAATAGCGGTTGTAGAGATATTGCAAGGTCTGGCCATCACCATCATAAAGACCTACTGCTTTTTCGAGCTGCAACTTCTGTGAGGCATTCAGCAGGTCGTAGCTCGTCAGGTCGGGCAGCTCAAGGCTCAGGCCGGCCTTGGCCGTCACACGCAGACGGCCCTCCTTGGGCTGTCTGGTCACCACCACGATCACGCCGTTGGCACCCCGCGAGCCGTAGATGGCTGTGGCGGCGGCATCCTTCAGGATGTTGATGCTCTCGATCTGGTCATCGTTGTAGTCCATGAGCTTGGTGAGCGAAATCTCGAAGCCGTCTAATATAATAAGAGGTGTGTTCACCGTCTGTGCAGCGTTGTTGTTGAACTCCTCCACGTTCATCGGCAGCGTCGACGAGCCGCGGATCGTCAGGTTGGGCAACACGTTGGGGTTGCTACCGGCCAGGTTGTTGACAGGGAAGTTGAGCGAGGCGTCCACGTTCTTGAGGGTTTGCAGCAGGTTGGTG
>JBHAFS010000026.1:0-25866 GCA_041856205.1 Prevotella sp. | reverse complement strand
TTGGTGGGGTGGGCCATGTCAATAAAACAGCCAGTCGATGGCCTTGTCGGTGCCCGACAGTCCTACCTCACGCGGAGTGATGGGGTCAGACGTGAAACCGAGGATGAGCAGCAGGCCCTTGGGCAGCAGCAGGGTGTGGCTTCCGGCATCGAAGCGATAGGCATGGACATTCACCTGCGGCATGCCGTCGATGCGCAGGGCAGAGGTGAGCACGGGCTCGGCCTGACCATAGTCGTTGGCCGAGGCATCGGTCTCGAGCTTCGGGGCTCGCGCGTACTTTGTCTGGTCGTCGCGGAAATAGCCCACCAAGAGCCGCACGGGACGGTTGGCGGTGAACGTGATGTGTGTGCCGTCGGCGCGCTGCTGCTGGGCTGAGAACACACACGACTGTAGTCCGTTGAGTTCGGGGGCATAGTCGGTCACCACGCTGTCGAGGTCGCTGAACAGGCGCATGCCCTTGGTGAGCGGCTGTTGGTGGGTGCCGTCTTGCACCTTCACTGGGGCTGGCCTGAGGGCTGCGATGTGGGCTGGCGCTGTCGAATTACTGGCACCGGCCTTGAGCAGGGCGATGTTTCGCTTGAGGTTGGCAAGCTCCTGCTCATAGTAAGGCTGCAGCTCAGTCCAGTGTTTGTTGAGTCCGCCGTCGCCGCCTATGGGAATGCGCCGCTGGGCGGTCTGCATGCTGTTGGCATAGAGATAGGTGTCGCGGGTGAGGTCGGCCAGTCGCCGGTAGTGGTCGAGGCTCTTCTCCAGCAGGGGCACGGCAGCCTCCAGCTCACCGATGCTCTTGCCCCATTTGTAGTTGAGTACCTTCTCGGCGGCTCTTACCTTGTAGCCGAAGGCGTATGCAAACTCACGGTAGCAGTGCATGTCGTTGCGCAACCGCTGAAACTCGTCGCCGTGGTCCGTCACCTTGTTGGCCACGGCATCGACGGCTGCCACGGCACGGTCGCCATGGGCCTCCACCTGCGCCACGATGTCGAGGGGCAGCTCGCCCTGATGGGGCTCATACTTCCACGCTTTCTCCACATACTCGATGAGTTTCTCGCCCTCGGGGCCGCAGCTCTCGTAGAACCCTGGGTAGATGGTGTATTTGTAGGGGTTCACCAACTGACTCATGAACATCCCCAGGAGCAGCGTCTGACGGTTGCCCTCGGTGATGCCGAAGCGGCGGAGCAGTTTCGGGGCTATCTCCCCGCTCTCCTCATAGGCCGAGCGGATGCCGTCTCCCGTGCCCATGCCATAGTAGTCGTTGAGCGTCTGGTCCCAGAACACCACCTCGTCGGCACGGTCGCGCCTGCAGTTCCAGGCATAGCGACCCCAGGTCTGGTACCACATCCAGTCGCGGTCGAGCTGGTTCTCGCGCCCACCGTTGGGCAGTTTGTCGGCCGTGTAGGGCCAGTCCCAGTACGATGCCTGGGGATAGAGGTGCAGGGCATTGGCATGGTGGACATCGTGCATAGCCTGCACGGCTTTCTGCACGAAGTCGGGCGACGACCACCGCCAGGGCTCGAGGTTGGCCAGGATATGTACGTTCTCGATATGCGTGGAGCCCAAGGCGGCAAGGTCTTGGTGGATCTTGCCCCAGGGGCCGCGCGGCTCGTAGGTCGTGAGCGACTCACCATTATACTTGTGCATGGTGTAGAGGTTGCGGTAGAGGGGCAGTGCGGCCTGCATCACCATCTGGCAGTCGGTGTCGTGGGCACGCAGCAGCAAGGGCGGCTCATCACTGCGCCCCAAGGCCCTGAGCCCGTCTTTCACCCCGGGGATGATGGTCTGGGTGAACCAGTCGCGGTCGTCTTCGTAGGTATTCATGGCCTCACCCAGGCATACCAGCAGGCCCACATTGGGATATTTCTCGATGAAGGCGGCAATGCTCTTGCGTGTATAGTCGCTGAGCAGTGGGGTGATGGGGCGGTTGCGGTCTTGTGTCTTGATGCCGTAATGGTCGGCGAAGGGTTTGCTCACAATGATGTTGTAGAACATCTGGATGACAAAGATGCCGCGCTTGTCGGCCTCATGGGTGAGAAACGAGAACATCTCCTCGTTCTTCCTGAACGTCGCCGAGTCGACCTCCACGGCAAAGGGATACTCCTTGAGCCTGACGAGTGAGGCAAAGGGGTGTCCGTTCCACAGGTAAAGTGAGTTCATGCGGTTGTCGACGAGCATGTCGAGATACTTGATCCACTGCTGCTTGTCGTAGAACCATGGAAAGTTCTCGGGTGTATAGGGATACTCGTAGACGCCGTGGCCGGGAAGGTAGGTAGGCTTCTGCATACCCACGCAGGCCCCGCGCAGCACCATCTCCGGTGCGTCGGCATAGTGGGCGGGAAGGTCGAGCGAGCGGTGACGACGGGCATAGGCGGCCACCTCGTTGCAGCCATAGATGACACCGGTGCCGTCATTGCCGACGATGCGGATGTGTTTTCCCTTGCGTTCGATGGTGAAGCCTTCTTTCTTTAGGCCCGTAGTGTCGCTGGCCTGTGACAGGGTGATGCGGTAGTCGCCACGCCTGCTGTCGGCCTTAACCTGATAACCCTGCGCCGTGAGCTTGCGTTGCAGGTATTCGGCAGCAAAGCGCTCGCGTGGCGAGGCATGTCTTTCGGTCACGACCGATACAGACTGCGCCCATGTGAGGAGGCTAAGGGAGAGGAGGAAAAAAGAGGTAATGTTGCGTCGGATGTTCATTTCAGTTGACGTAAATCGATTTTCTTGAAGGCGATACGCTCGCGTCGCCAGGTATAGGTACAATAGAGGTTGCCGTCACGGCCCTGGATGATGGCGGGATAGGAATACTGACTGACGGGGCTGTCTTCGAGGGTGAGGGCATGGTGCCAGTGCTCTCCGTCGTCGCTGATGGCCAGGCTCAAGGGTGTGCGCGGTCCTTTCTTGGTGCCCATAAGGGTCTCGAAGTTATTGTAGATGAGCACCTGCCGCCCGTCTTTCAGCGTCACGGCATCGGTACCGCTCTGGTTGTTCTCTACCTCAGAGAGCGTCACCGGCGTCCAGCTGTCGCCGTTGTCGCTGCTGTACGACTTGGCCAGCTTGCCGTTGTGGGTGCGCATGAGCACCATCAGTCTTCCGTCTCTCAGCTTTAGCACGCTCGGCTGGATGCAGCGGATGGGGTGCATCTTCTGGTCATCAGTCTGCATAGCACTGTCGGCGACAATGGGACCGACATACTTCCAGGTCTTGGTGTCGAGGTCGTAGATCTCGACATGGAACCGCCACCAGTCGCCCTCGGTACTCGACCCGCAGATGAGACGGTTGCCCACCAGCACGGGTTTGTTCTTCACCGGACCGATGAAGCCCTTGGGCAGCATCTCGCGCTTGCTCCAGGTGCGGCCTCCGTCTTTCGATTTCACGACCCATCCCTGCCAGTCGCTGATCTCGGCAGCAATCTTAAAGAACAGCCACACCTCGCCGTCGGGCATGGTAAAGAGCACGGGGTTCCAGCAGGCCTGGCGCGGCTGTGCCGTACTGCTCAGGGGGTGGTGCAGGTAGTCGTCGGTGCCGTCGGCAGCCATCACGGGAGCCTCCCAGTGGTCAGCACCCTTGGGTTTGCGGCTCACCCAGATACAGACATCCGGATTCTTCTCCTTCGTACCACCGAAATAGGCAGCCAGCAGGTCACCGTTCTTCAGCTCGGTGATGGTAGAGGCATGGGCTTGGGGGAAGGAGGCGAAGTCGTAGAGGAAGCTCTCCTCGAGCACGGCGGCGTTGCTCATGGGCAGAGTCACATCGAAAGCATAACGTCCACTGCCCAGCCGGCGCTCCGTCTTGTCGGGGAAGATGAGCAGGGCATCGGTGTTGACCGGTATCTCCACCTCCCAATGCACCTTCTTGCCGTCTTTTTTCCAACGACTGACCACCTTTCCATAAGGGGTCACATAAGAGGTGTTGGCATGGAAACAGTCGGGGATGGAGAAGTCGGGGCTCAGCACCAGGTGCTTGTAGGCTACGCTCCCCTCGGCCTGCCTGATGCCCCCCACATATTGGTAGCACCAGGTGAGCAGGTCGCCGAGCAGCATGACATGGTTGCCCGAGTTCATCGAGGGATTGGCCTTGTCGCCGTTCCACAGTTCCCAGATGGTGGTTGCCCCGTTCTCGGTCATATACCCCCACGAGGGATAGGTCTTGCTGGTGGCCAGCATCCACGCCACCTCCGAGAAGCCGTTGTCGGAGAGGCCGCGCATGAGCCAGCTGATGCCGATGACGCCACTGGTCACATGGCCATTGCCCACGGTGATGATATTGTTCACCACCTGCTTCACCACCTCTTCCTTCACGCTGTCGGGCACGATGCCAAAGGCCAGCGGCAGCAGGTTGGCCGTGGCGGTATTGTTGCCATAGTACACGCTGTCGGGATAGAGCACGTGTCCCGGGCGGGGTGAGGTGCCTCGCCTGACGGTCAGGAACCGGCGGTTGAAGGCATCGGCCATGGCCGTATGGCGGGCCTTCCACAGGGCCACGTCGTCGTCGAGATGCTGCAAGGCGGCAAACTTCTCCATGAGCTGCATCACCCGCACGCCGTAGGCCGTGGCTATCAGCTCACCGCTGGTCTGCCGCGCCGGGTCTTTGCTGTTGGTGATGGTCAGCTTCTCTGGTGGCACGCACCAGTCGCCATATCTGTCCTTGGTCAGGATGCCGTCGCGCCCGTATGTCTGGAGCATGTGCTCCATCCATTTCTTCATGGCGGGATAAGAGGTCACGATGGGCTCCATATTGGCATACTGCCGGTAGAGCATGTCACAGCCGAAGGGCAGCGCGGCAGGCCAGGTCATGTTGTCGGTATAGTAGTTCCAGAATGCGGGGGCCACATCGGGTATGCAACCATCCGAACGCTGGGCCTCGCAGATGTCGCGCATCCACTTGGTGTAGAGGCGCTCGTTGTCGAAGAGGAAGCTCTCGCCGAGGCTGCCCACCGTGCGGTCGCCAAGCCATGGCTGCCGCTCGTTGCGCTGCGGACAGTCGATGGGCATACCTTTGTAGTTGCTTCTGATGCCCCAGAAAGCATTGTTCCAAATCTTGTTCAAGATGGTGTCTGACGTCTCGAAGGTGCCCGTATGCTCCATCTCGTCGTCCACACAGTAGGCCAAGAAGTCGTCGCGTGTCGCACCGCTGAGCCCCGTCACCTCGGCATAACGGAAGCCGTGGTAGACGAAAGAAGGCTTCCAGAACGTTCTGCGCTCTGTGCCGTCGCATACATAGATGTCCTCAGAGAGGGCGTTGCGCAGGTTGTCGCGGTACAGACTGCCATCGGCATTGAGTCGCTCGGCATATTTCACGCGGATGGTGTCACCCCTTCGGCCGGTGATGTGCATGCCGATCCATCCGGCCATGTTCTGTCCGAAGTCGAGGATCACGCTGCCTCCCGTCAGGCGGGTGAGAGTGCGGGGCTTGCCATAGACCTGCTCGCGCATCGGCGGTGTCATCTGTGCCCGCAGCGTGCCGTCGGGGATGGCGGCACGGTCGGCCGGCTGCCACTGGCTGTCGTCATAGCCCACGGTAGTCCATCCGGTCAGCCTCATACGGGCATCATATTCTTCACCGTCATACTCATTGGTGGTGCGCACGGGGCCCTGTGTAGTGACCTTCCATCGCTCGTCGGTGCTCCAGGTCTCCCGCTTGCCGTCTGCATATTCCACAAGGATATTCACGCGGCACTTGGGCAATCCGAAGACAGGAGCCTTGTAGTATTTCTCCTGTCGCATGGGAAACACCCTACCGGCAGCCAGTGTGATGCCCACAGCATTGTTGGCGGCCAGCAGCGAAGTGACATCATAGGTATTGTATAGGATGGTCTTGCGGTAGTCGGTGGGTGCCGGCATGAGCACTTGGTTGTCGCCCACCTTTTGTCCGTTGATGAAAAACTCATACAGTCCGAATCCCGCCACGTAGGCCGTGGCCCGCTTCACCTGTCCGGCGGCCTTGAACTCCCTCCGCAGATAGCGCGCGGCCAGACGGGGATGGATGCCCCGGCGCTCGCCCTCCTGCAACTCTTCGAGTCCGATCCAGCGCCCTGTCCACTGCGTCTCTCCCAGCAGCCCGATGCTGAAGCGCTGCGGCGCACTCCATGCCGAACGCCCGCGGTTGGTGGTGACACGCACCTTCCAGTAGGCCTGCTGATGGGCGGTGAGCGGCTGTCCGCCATAGGGCACCCACAGCTGGGCGTCGCTGGGCACCAGTCCGGTGGCCCACAGGTCGCCGCGGTCACGGGCGAGCAGTTCTTCCGACGAGGCCACGAGGATCTCGTAGCCCGTCTGCACCACATCGTTGCGGGTAGCCGTGGTCTTCCATGAGAAACGGGGAGCCGTCACATCGATGCCCAGCGGCTCGGTGAGATGTTCCACCTGTGGAGAGACGACCGTGATATCGGCTGCATGAACAGGAGAGACCTGCATCAGTAGCAGCATGACGAGCAACAGTGAATGGATGATTCGATTCATACAGACATTATGATATAATTTAAGGTATAACAGTCACCACTTCTCCTGCTTTTGTCGCCACGTCGTACATCCAGGTCTTGGGCAGTGTCACGGCATTGAGCTTGACCTTGGCGTGGTTGAGCACCTGCTGCGGCTGACTAACGGCAAACATTGGGTTGACGTTCTTGCCCTTGGCTGCCTTGAGGCCTTTCACCGGAGCGTTGAGACGCAGCCGGAGGTTACCCCCGAGCGTAGAGCGGATGACCAGTCGGGTGATACGCCCGTTCTTCCAGGCCATGTCTTGTATCTCGAAGCCACCGCGGGCCATGAGTCCCTTCACCTCGCCGCTGGGCCAGGCATCGGGCAGGGCGGGCAGCAGGGCCACACACCCGTCGTGACTCTGCATGAGCATCTCGGCAATGCCGGCCGTGCAACCGAAGTTTCCGTCAATCTGGAAAGGAGGATGGGCATCGAAGAGGTTGCGGTAGGTGCCGCCCTTCTTCTTGTTTGTGCCGTATGCGATGAAGCGGTCCTCGGTCAGCGTGAGCTGGTCGTGGATGAGCTTGTAGGCATGGTTGCCATCGAGGAACCGTGCCCAGAGACAAACCTTCCAGCCCATAGACCATCCCGTCGACGGGTCGCCACGATGGATGAGCGATGTGCGGGCGGCATCGAAGAGCTGCGGCGTGCGGTAAGGAGAGACCTGTGCTCCGGGGAACACCCCATAGAGATGACTCACATGACGGTGTGTGTCGTCAGGGTTGTCCCAGTCTTCGAGCCACTCCTGCAGCTGTCCCCATCGGCCGATCTGCAGGGGTGCCATCTTACCGAGGCGTGCGGTATAGTAGTCGACGAGTTCCTTGTCCACGCCCAGCACCTTGCTGGCGGCAATGACGCTGTTGAAGAGCTCGTAGATCAGTTGGTTGTCCATGGTGGCCCCGTAGGTGATGGCGATGCTGCCATCGGGCGACGGATGACTGTTCTCAGGCGACACCGAGGGCGAGATCACCAGCCAGCCGTGTGTAGGCTCGGCGATGAGCATGGCATCGAGAAACTGTGCCGCACCTTTCATGATGGGATAGGCCTGCTCCAGAAACTGGCGGTCGCCGGTATAGAGGTAATGCTGCCACAGATGGGCACTGAGCCATGCGCCGCAGGTCATCCACATGCCACTGGTGGCTCGGTCTATGCCTCCGGTGACGCGCCAGATGTCGGTGTTGTGGTGGGTTACCCATCCCTCCTTGCCATACATCACCTGCGCCGTCTCGGCACCGCTCTCGCTCACCTCGCGGATGAGCCTGAACAAAGGCTCGTTGAGGTCCGACAGGCTTGTCACCTCGGCAGGCCAGTAGTTCATCTCCAGGTTGATGTTGGTGGTGTACTTGCTGTCCCAGGCCGGTGCCAGCTTGTCGTTCCAGATGCCCTGCAGGTTGGCGGCCTGTCCTCCGGGCTGCGAGGCACAGATGAGCAGGTAACGGCCGAAGGTGAAATAGGTCGCCACGAGCCAGTTGTCGTCGTGGTTGGCAAAGTTGATGATGCGCTCGTCGGTGGGCAGGTCGGGGTAGCTGTCGTTGCCCAGGAAGAGCGATGTGCGTCCCATGAAACTGCGGAACTTCCGCACATGGGCCTCACGGCTCTGCTCATAGTCGCGCGCCATGGCTTGCCGCAGCCAGTCTTCCGACCGCGCCTGCTCGTCGCCCGAGATATCCTTGTAGTTGACGAAATTGGTGGCGATGGAGATGTAGACCACGGCCTCGTCGGCCTGGTTCACGCTGATGATGCCGTCGCGCGAGGCCGCCGCCCGGCGTGCCCCACCCTTCACGGTGGTGCAGGCCATGCGTCCCATGAACCTCACCTTCCCCTTGCAGCCTTCCAGCGATCCCCCCACACCTTCGAGGGTGGCTTCATCGCCCTGGCTCTTGATGATGACGTCGGGGTGCGGTGTGGCAAAGTGGGCGTTGAAGGTAATCATGCCTGGCTGCGAGGCGGTGAGACGGATGGTGACCACATTGTCGGCAAAGGAGGTGATGACCTCCCGCCTATACTGCACGCCGTCCACCGTGTAGGTGGTCACGGCCAGGGCCGAGTCGAGGCTCAGCTCACGCCGGTATTGCGTATAGCCCTCGGCCTGCGGCATAGAGATATACACATCGCCGAAGGTCTGGTAGGCCATACCCCAGTTGGTGGCCGACATCACCTTCTGCGTGGCCATGTCCTGCGCTTTCTTGTATTGTCCTTCGAAGAGCAGCCGTTGGATTACCGGGATGGCCTCTCGGGCCTCAGGATTGGCATTCTTGTTGGGCTGCCCCGTCCAGATGGTCTCCTCGTTGAGCTGCACATGCTCGGCCGAGGGGATGCCATAGACCATGGCGCCCAGTCGGCCATTGCCAAGAGGGAGGGCATCGGTCCACACCTGTGCAGGACTGTCATACCATAGCTTGTATTGTGCCTGAACAGGCATCAGGCCCAGCGCAGAGGCCACAAGGGTCAGTAGGAGTTTTGAGAATGTCATAGCAGATGATCATGATGGTTTATCATTATGACGCACAAGTCACTTTTTTGTCACTACTTCGCGGCCAATACCTACCCACAAAATGCATGGGCCTGCCCAGCTCATCGCAAGACAGACCCATGCGTCTTTCTTCTCTCTCCGTCTCACTGATGAGGCAGCACCGACTGCAGCACCTCGGGGGCCACCACCGTCACCTTGCTCTCGTCGCATTTGGTGCGGTCGAGGGCGAACACGCGGGCGAAGAAGTCGTAGTTGGCCTTGCGCTTGTTGGGCCCATAGTCGTGCCGTTCGCCCGCCAGATGTACGTTCTCCACCTTGTCGCGGGCACCATAGAAGTCCCAGATGCGCTGCAGGTAGGGATATTCGATGGTGGGCACCGAGGCCGTCCAGTCGCCGTCGTCGCTCACCACCTGTACGGGATGCGGGGCAAAGAAGGCCAGCAGCTCGGGGTTGCAGGTGCCGCCGCCGGCCCGCTGCACCGGTTTGCCGCTCTCACAGGGACAGCCGCCGTCGAAGTGGCTGGCCAGGTTGACCGTGGGCGCCGCCGCCGTGAAGCGGTCGTCGAGCATGGTGAGGAGCACGGTGTGGGTGCCGCCGCCCGACCCGCCGTTCACCCCCACGCGTGTCTTGTCGACATCGGTGCGGTGCAGCCACATATAGTCGAGCAGCACCTCGGCATTGAGTGCCTGGATGACATGGGCGCGGTCGGTCTGATGACTGTCCTTGCCATACTCGCCCTCCGACTGTCCCCAGCCGTAGAGGTCGAAGTCGACGCAGATGGCACCCATGCGGGCCAGCGTGCCGAGGCGCAGCTGCTCGTCGGCGCGGTAACGCCCGCCGCCGAAGTGTCCGTCAGGACAGATGATCAGCGGATGGCGGCCCTTGGTGGCAGGGGTGTAGATCGAGCCGAAGACATGCTCGCCCGGCAGGGTCTCTATGCAGATGTTCTGCACCGTGTAGCCGTCGTAGTGGCGCACTTTGCCCAGGATGGGACGGCCATGCACGAGGCTGTCACGATAGGCGTCGATCTGCAACAGTCGGCGCACCTCGCGCCGCACGCTGTCGCGCCGGACCTCGAAGGCCGGCCGGTCGCCATAGTGGCCCGACAGGTAGTCGAGCATGCGGGCACCCTCGTCGGTGTGGCGGCGCGGATATTCGTAGGGTTTGATCTTGTAGACGCCCTTGCCCTGATCCCACCAGTTGAAGTCGAAATACCGGCAGATATTGTCGAGCGTCTCATTGATGGCGTAGGGTCGGATGCGGAAGTCGGCATAGGGCAGGCGGAGGCCCACGGTATCGACATTGTACTTGAACCTGACACCGAACTGTCGCGACACATCCTCCATCACGTCATGCAGGCTGCGTGTGTAATGGCCGGCATAGTTATTCTGAGCCGACAGTGGTACACTCCAGGCGCAGACGGCGCTGAGTGCAAAAGCGAAGGATAGCTTCTTCATCGATCTTGAGTTTTTGAGGTTGAGGGGTGTGGATGTCGAGTTTGAACGCGTCACCGGCGATGCGCCAGGCCACGCGCACCTCGCCGTGGGCCGCCTGCGTGCTGCCCTCGGCCCAGGTGATGTCGCCCATGGGCCTGGGCGAGACCACCACGCTGTCGCCACGCACCTGTATGCCCACGAGGTCGTGGATGAGGTGGTTGTTGATGTGTGCGAGCATGAAGTGGTTGCGGCTGGCGCCCTGCTCGGGGTCCCACTGTTCGGCGAGCGTGGTCATGCCCTTGCTGATCTGGTAGCCGTAGCCGGGCAGACCGTCGTGGTCGAGCATGCGGAAGAGCAGTTCGTGCTGCCCGTTGTCGATGAGCACCCTGAAGAGGTAGGGGGTGCCGATGTCGCCCGTGGTGAGGCGGTCGCCATGACGGTGGATATCGTTGACGAGGCGTTGCAACAGTTCCGCCTTTTGTCGCGCAGGGTAGAGCCCCAGGTCGAGGGCGATGGCCAGTGCCGCCTGACTCTTCAGTTCAAAATGGCGGATGAAGGCTTGGCGTATGCTGTCGGCGCGGGCCTGCCGGCCGGCGAGCTTCGTCCACAGGTAGTAGTGGCCGGTGGCCACCAGTGCCACCGGCGTGTTCTTGGCAAAGCCCGCCCGCGTGCCGTCGTAGTCGTACCAGTCGCCCAGTCCCATGTTGAGGATACAGGCACTGTCGCGCGTCGACAGGTAGTCGGCATAGCGTTGTATCTGCGGGGCATATTGCCTCAGCAGACTGTCGTCGCCATAGCGCTGCAGGTAGAGATAAGGCAGGGCCACGAGGGCGCCGCCCCACTCGGGCGACTCCTGGAAGGGCGGTGCCCACGCCCCCTCGAAGGTGACATACTCGGGTGCGATCTCGGGCATCGAGCCGTCGGCATGCTGGGCGTCGGCCATGAGCTGCAGGGTATGGCGTATCATCGAGCGGCAGTCGTAGTTGTCCATCAGTCCCTGCGCGTTGAGCCAGTCTTGCTCGAGCCACCCCAGCTTCTCGCGGTGCGGACAGTCGGTCCACACATGCTGCCAGTTGCTGCGTATGGAGGCATCGATGATGGCGTGCATGCGGTTCCACCGCGCGTTGCTGCAGGCGAAGGTGCCGGTGCGCGGCGCGGCGTTGCTGATGAAGCATGCCTGCAGACTGTCGACCACGGGCAGCTGCTGCGGGTTGTCGTCGCCGGCCATCACCGCCCCCACCAGCTGCACATACTGGAACCCGTAGTAGCTGAAGCGGGGCACGAAGGTCTCCGGGCGGTCGCTGCAGAGGGTGAATACATAGTAATGCGGACTGCCCGTCTGCTTCTGGCTCACCCCTCCGTCGGGCCTCAGCGTCTCGCCCACAATGACCTTCACCTGCTGTCCGCGCCGTCCGCGCAGGGTGAGACGTGGAAAGCCCGCGAGGTTTTGTCCCATGTCGAACACCATGCCGGGCAGGGCCCTGGCCACGCCGTAGGTCTTGTAGAGCCGCACGGGCGCCGACAGCTGGGGCCGCAGCACGCCCTGCGGCGGTGCCTGCACGGCCACCGGGTGCCAGCTGTCGGCAAAGGTATGGTCGATGTCCTCGCCGCCGAATATGCTGTTGTAGGTCACCTCGCTGCGGCGCCACTGCCAGTGGCCGTCGCTCACGAAGGTGTCGGCGCTGCCGTCGCGGTAGGTCACGTCGAGGCGCAGCAGCAGCGTCAGTGGCCCGTAGTTGCTCTTGAGCTTGTGGTAACGCCGTCCGCGCTCGTGGTAGAAGCCGTTGCCCAGCAGCACCTCCAGGCGGTGACGCCCCTTGGCCAGCTGCGCCGTGAGGTCGTAGGTGTTGTAGTACACCGTCTTGCGATAGTCGCTCCAGGCCGGAGCCATGAGGTCGCTCCCCAGCTTGCTGCCGTCGACATACACCTCGTAGGCACCCAGTCCGCACACGGTGAGCCGGGCCTGGCGCACCTGGCGGCGGCAGCGGATGTCGCGCCCCACCACGATGCTGCGGTCGGCCAGCGTGTCGTCGCCCTGTGTCGTGGCCCCTATCCATCGGGCCTCGCCAAACACCCCGTCGGCCAGGGCCGGCAGGCATAGCAGGGTGAGCAGCAGTGTCAGCAAGGGTCTCATGGCAGCAGGGTTGTCAGTTTGCCGAGGTCCTCACGTCGTGCCACCGGCTTGCCGTCGACCCACAGCGTGAGTCCCTTGCCGGCATGGTAGCGCGTGCCGTCCCTGTCCCACACGATGGCCAGGGCATGACCATGGTAGGCGATGTTGTCTACACAGAACCACGCCCACCGGTCCTTGGGCAGCAGCGGGTTCACCTCCACGAGGTTGTCGGCACGCGGCCGCAGCCCGCACAGTCCGGTGATGATGAGGTCGTTGAAGGTCGAGTGGTTGTAGTAGCGGCTGCGCTCCTGGTCGCCCTTGAGCCAGTAGCCGGTCTGCTCGTCGAGGTATTCGCCGATGTAGGGCTTGCCGCGGTGGCTCTGGCTCTGCACATATTTCTCCAGCTCGGCAAAATACAGGCTGTCGGTGATGGTGCAGTGGGTGTAGTTGTTGAGGTAGTTGGCCATCGCCGTGAGTGTCTGTGAGGTGGCAAAGGGCCACACCGCACCGTCCCATTCGCACTTGCCCACGCCGTGGGTGCGGAAGGCCGGGTGGCGCTGTTCGGCCGTGGTCTGTCCGTAGGGTGCCGAGAAGCCGCGTGGGTCGGCGGCCTGCCGCCATGCCTCGCCATAGCGCGGCTGGTCGTCGGGCAGGTTGAAATACCAGGGTATGAAGCCGATGGCCTCGCGCACCTGTGCAAAGCGGCCGTCGGGATAGCGCACCTCAAAGAAGCGGGCGCTGTCGTTCCACAGACTGCCCTGCACCATCCGGCGCAGCGTGTCGGCCTTGAGGTCGAACAGCCGCGCCGTGGCCTCGTCGCCAGCCAGCCTGGCGATGTGTGCGATGGCGCGGGCGTTGCCGTACATATAGCTGTTGATCGAGGGACGCGCGTTCTTCTCATGCCGTCCGCCGCTGATGGTCTCCTCCATGGCGTCGCGCACGTCGTACTGCCAGTAGAGCGGTGGCGTAAGGTCTGAGCTGCCGTCCCAGCGATGCCCGTCCCACAGGCTGTACTCGCCGATGAGGTCGGGCAGCAGTGCCGTGATACTGTCGCGCCGACCGTCTGCCAGATATTTGTCCCACAGGCTGGCGGCCAGCCAGCCGCTGTAGGCCGTGAGCTTCTTCATCGGCCGGCCGTCGTTGCCTCGCAGCCAGGTGCGCACGATCTGCTCGAGATAGACGGGCTGGCGCAGCCACCGGCTCTCGTGGATATGGTGTCCCAGGGCCGAGGAGATGAGGTTGTACTTGTCGGCATAGCTCCGCGGCACCAGAAACTCGGTCATGGCGTAGCCCACGGGCGTCTGCTCGATGTGCTTGCGCAGCGTCCACCAGCGGTAGTACCACATCTGCTCGAAGCTCTTGTCGGGTGCGTCGAAGAGCGGCACGTTGGCCTTCATCCATGTCCAGGCCTCGCTGTTGGGTATGGCCTGTGCCACGTTCTCGTCTTCCATGCCGTTGAAGAAGTCGACATAGTGGCGGTAGTCGTCGGCCATGAGCAGCGCCCCGCCCCTGTCGGCCATGCCGTCGGTGGTCTTGAAACGGGCGATGCGGTAGGTGGCCAGGGTGTCGCTGTCGCCGGCATGGTCGAGCGTGCCCATCCAGTCGGCCGGCGTGTCGACGGTGGGGAAGGTGCGCATGTCGCCCGTGCGCAGCACGATACGGCTGAACTGACTGACGGGTGCAAACAGCATGGCCTTGCCCACGGCCTTGCCGTCGCACCACACCTCGATCATGCGGCGGGCCACTGAGAGGTGGGCCTTGAGGTGGTAGGTCACGCCGGGGCGGTAGGTCATGAGCCGCGAGTAGCGCGCGCCGCTCTTCACGCGCAGCACGCCCTCGGCGGTGAGCTCGAGCCTGGAGGCCGCCACGCCGTTGTCGTCCTGAAACTCCACCTGCAGCGTGCCGTTGCCGGCCTGTGCCGCCTGCAGGTCAAACTCCACGGTGAGGTCGGCCGTGGGGCGTATGAGGCGCTCGGCGCGACAATAGTCGAAGGGGTCGGCATCGCTGAGCGTGAGCCACTGTCCGTCGAGGCCCACGGGTGCCATGAGAGGTGCGTAGAGGTTCCACTGCCGCAGGTCGGCGAGCGCATGGCAGCGCGCAAAGTCGTCGTCGGCCTGGTCGTGGGCCTGGGTCATCACGGGCACGGGCACGCGGGCCACCCATATATCTTCCTTGTTCATCGAATAGGTGACCCACAGGTCGCCGTCCTTGGGCTCGCCGTTGCCCTCTTGTATGCCGCGCACATACTGCGGTCCGCGGCTCTTGTAGTTGCCGCCGTAACGCATGGGCGGCACCTCACCGTTCACCAGGTTGAGCGTGGTGTACTCCAGTCCGTCGCCGCTGAGCGAGATGGCCAGCGGCCACCTGAACTCCGAGGGGTTGTACACCGTGGCGTAGGTGCCGTCGGAGAGTCGCTGCCCCCAGATCTTGGCGTTGCTGTTCACAAAGCCGCTGGCGCGCTCCACGGGCTGCAGCCAGGTGCGGCCGCCGTCGGACGAGAGCGAGGTGAGGGCGTGTTTCCACAGGGCCACCAGTCGGCCGTCGGGCAGGGTGTAGTCGTTGTAGGCCTTGTATTCTTCCTTGAGGGGTATCATGGGGTCGTTGCGGTCGGCCTCCTCCACCCATTGCATGAGGATGCGGGGGTTGGCGAGGATCTCGGCGCAGGCCTTGCGCAGGTGTCGGTCGCCGCGCCGGTAGTTGGGGTAGTGGGTGTTGCGGTCGCTGAACCCGTGGTTGTAATAGATGAAGTGGATGGGCCCGAGGCTGCCGTCGTGGCGCACCTCACGGATGACGCGCCCTATGCCGTTGCCGTCGTTGTTGTGGTCTTTGGGGTCGAGGCACACGCCATAGTAGCCCAGAGCATAGAGACGTCCCTCGCTGCTGACATACCATCCCATGCGCTGGTGCATCACGGCCACCAGGTTGTGGGCCTTGCCCTCCACGCCGGGCTTGGTGAATCCCTCGGGCACCGGGTACTCGGGGAAGAGCTCCACGGGGTCGGACCAGTGGTAGCCGTCGGCCGACACCTGCATGTTGGTGTGCGAGGGCGGCACCTGCTCGTCGGCAGGGTCGCAGAGATAGTGTATGTAGAAGCGGCCATGCCAGTAGGCCATCATGGGCTGGTGGTTGTAGGTCCAGCCGTGGCCGTTGGCCGGTGATGGATGCTCGCGGTTGGCCCGCATGATCTGGATGTTGTGTACCCCCACCACGGGCGACAGCGCGCCGTCGTGGCGGTTGGGGTCGCTCAGCTCGGCACCCGTGTAGCGCACCTTGGGCTGAGCCTCACAAGGCTGTGTGGCACAGTAGGCGCAGAGCGCTGCTACAAGCATAAGGTATAAGGGTCTTGCGTTCATCGGTCTGTGGGTTGAGGGTGGTTTCGGGTGGCCAGCAACTGCCGCACCAGGCGGCGCGGGGCCTTGAAGATGGTGCCGTGCTTGTGGAGCGGTGGCACGGTGACCCGCTGCGTGCAGTCGTCGAAATGCAGGAAGTCGTGCGTCAGCTGTGCACCGAAGTCGTGGGTGCCGTAGCGGTCGTAGTAGACCATATAGCCACCGCGTACCTTCACCACGGCCGGCCCTTCGGTGAGCCGCTCGGTGAACGGTGCCGACGGCGCACTCCAGGGGCCGCGGGGGTCGGTGGCAAAGCTCACCTTGAGGTTGCGCTCGTTGCGGGTGTTGTCCTTTACCACCATCACATAGTCGCGCGGGCCGCGCTTGATGATGGTGGCATCGATGACGCTGTAGCCCGGGTCGAGGAGCAGACGGGCAGGCGCAAAGGTGCGGAAGTCGCGCGTGGTGGTATAGTAGAGCCGGTGGTTGTTGTCGTCGGCCTCGATGCCACGGGCAAAGCGGCCAGGCACACACGAGGCCCACACCACCATCGTCTCGCGGCGCACGTCGTCGTAGAAGAGCTCGGGAGCCCATACGTTGACGGTGGCGGTGTCGGTCATCACCTCCACCAGCCGTGGCTTGGACCAGTGTTGCAGGTCGCGGCTCTCGGCATAGCCAAATCCGCGGTCGCCACGCCAGCTGCTGGTCCACACCAGGCGGAAGAGGCCGTCGGGCGTGCGCACGATGCTCGGGTCGCGCATCACCCGCTGCCGCCCCACCTCGGGGTGCAGCCACACGCCGGGGATGGTGTCCCAGCGCATGCCATCGTCCGACCACAGGTACCGCAGCCCTTCGTCGGCGGGTTCATGGAAACTCGTAAACATGTAACAGCTGCGGCTGCACGAACTGAGCGTCGTGGCGGCCAGCAACAACATGGCGTAAAAGGTCTTCATCGTCCTATACTTTTCACTATAGACGAACCAACGCCCCGCGTGTCCTCATTGCACAGACGGCCAGGGTGCTCTTGCAAGGCCAAAAGCCTCTTGGCATACAGCCTGAAGAACGGTATGGAGGTCACGGAACGCCCTCATCGCGTTCTGATTCGACTCGAAGCAGAACGTGATTCGACTCGAAGCAGAATGTGATTCGACTCGAAGCAGAACGTGATTCGACTCGAAGCAGAACGTGATTCGACTCGAAGCAGGCGGGCAAAGGGGTTGGGAGGGATGACCAGAATGGCCCTCAGGCCGTGCCCCAAGGCAGCCGGGCACCTGCCAAAACGATGTTATGGGATTGGCCAGACCATGCCACGGGCCTGACAGCATGATACGATGAACGCGGGCTGAAGGTATGATGCCTCAGGGAGAGCGAAGCCGCTCCACCCCGCCGCATCACCTCCAACGACCATCAATACTCGGTTTTGTCGCTCTTCTGCTCCCACAAGGCAAACACCTTCAGGGCCTCGTCGCGCAGCAGTTCTTCCATCTCCTTGGTGCGGGCCTCGGCCTGAAGCGGTATTTCCTGATAGATGAACTCATCGTCGAAACCAATATGCGCCGCGTCCTTGCGGTTGTTGGCATAGTAGATCTTGTCGAGGTGGGCCCAGTAGATGGCACCCAGACACATGGGGCATGGCTCGCACGAGCAGTAGATGTCACAGCCGCGCAGGTCGAAGGTGCGCAGGCGGTCGCAGGCAATTCGAATGGCATTGACCTCTGCGTGGGCCGTGGGGTCGAAATCCTTGGTCACGCTGTTGGAGGCCTCGGCTACGATGACGCCGCCGCGCGCGATAACCGCGCCGAAGGGACCACCACCGGTCTTGACACTCTGTTCACTCAGCGCAATGGCTCTGCGCATCAGTTCTTTCTTTTCCATGATGAAATGTATTTGTATGGTCTAGCAGGAACGCAAAGATACGAAATTATCTGTTTCCACGCTCCCCGCGAGAGGACTTTTTCGCTGCGCACCGCCAACTATCCGAGCATAAACACTTATCTATAACTATTCAGCGAAGCAAGGATGGCGACTATATCTTTGTATCGCTCCTATATACAAATGTTATTTCCCGTTTCACTTTGGCAGGGCCGGGTGGTGAATAGTTACGAACCGATACTTCTGCATTAAACATAGTTAAAAAAACTATCAAACCTACGCCTATATTAAATAATTTCATACTTTTGTAATATCAAATTACAATAAATATAACCAACAACATGATTTTAACGCACAGATATCCATAATTAGAAGCATCTGCTTTACTTTTGTGATATATTTATGTGGCAAACACATCAATATTAGTTAATTCATCCAAATCAACAAAATAACAAATACCAATGAATTTACAAATCAAGAAAAACAAGTCTGTTTCAGGTAAAATAGCATTCTCATTAGACCATCTATGCACGATGGGGGTATGAAAGAAGGTGTCATTTAACCAATCAATGGCTATTAGACGGAAGTACATCTTAATTCAGCAACAGGAAAGATGGTTACTACGATTAAAATTGTAAAGACTGCATAGGTCAGACACCATCTGCAACCCTAGAGAAACAAGCCATAGCTTCTTGTATAGCAGCGCAAAAACATCGCTCGGGTATCATTAAGTCCGAAATACGTCTGAAAACATTCTCCTACCGCATAATCCTTATTCCTTATAATTAGCTACAAGCTGTTCTTGACAGAATAGTCGTAAGATATTTCATTGAAACTTATTAAAAAAAACAACTTGCGTGAAAATGAAAACAATAACAGAAACAAATCTATGGGGGGTGATTTGCAAAAGCATATTTCTAGGTATTTGTATCATATCAGCAGTTGATACAAAACTATTTATATATAATTCTTTATCGTTTTCTATGTTGGAAATAATAGGTACAGTATTGCTGTTGTTTTCAATTTGCATCCTGTGTTTCAAAAATGGCATTGAAAGTATACTGAAGATATTCGACATAAGGAGAAACAACAGTATAAATATTGTGTACATATATATGGCATATATGTTGATTTTTCATATTACTGTTCCCTGCGAAATTTATAGGACATACTACTTGTTAGGGAATTTATTACTTTGCTTGACAATATATATCAGTTTAAAGCTAAGAGTGCTAAACTGGGATTTCATATCAAATATATTCATCTTGTTAATCTGCATCAATCTCGTTTATGTATACGCTCAATGGATTGGAATAACGCAAAGCCACTCCAGCTTCTTTAAGGTTTCGGGAATATCAGACAATCCTTCTGTTTCAGCAATATTTCTTTCTGCCTCCTCATTTATCCTATTTAGAAGATTGGCGGGGCCAGATAAGTCAGATTTTTCAAATTTCAAATACTGGGCTCTTCTATTTCTGATTATTCATGCTATTATAATACTCAAATGCAGAACAGCAGTGGTTGGATTACTGCTCTATCCAATTATATACTATTTTCTTAGGGACAAAAAAATAACGACTAAGTATGTATTAGTCATGTTTCTATTTCTCATTGTTATTTTGAGTATACTTGGATTAGATTACAAGATAGATTCAACATCTGGAAGATTGTTAGTCTGGAAGATTTCCCTATCATTGTTAAGCACAAACTTGTTGGGCTTGGGGTATGGAACGTTTGAGAGGAATTACAATTTAGCGCAAAGTGAATACTTTAACAGCGAGGAAAGACCTATCGCAGAGGTAATGAACGCAGATCATGTTTTTATGCCCTATAACGATTTAGTTGAACATGCTATTGACAGTGGCATACTTGGTGCTATACTGTTTCTGACTTTTTGGGGATTGGTAATATACAAAGCATTTTCGCTGAAAAGAGTGCATGAGTTTGCAGGCCTTATGTCATTATTTATCATGAGCATGATTAATTTTGTTTATACATCTGTAGAAAGCATGCTGCTGATTTCATGTTTGTCTGGGCTTATTTTTTTTGAATCAGATGAAAAGGGGCAAAATTTGAATAAGCAGTCTGTCAGGTACCACTCTGGGAGACTCGTCTTTCCTATGATACTTTTCTTGTGTTGCTTTCTGGCTATTAGAGAGAGTCAAATGATATATGGGCAATATAAATTAAAAAATATTGTGGAAGAAATTAAAGCCGGCTTTTTACCTGACGAGAATAAATTCTCTTCCATCCAGAACAGCATCAATACTTCGGAGGCATTTTATACTGAATATGCCAAATACCATATATCAAAGGATTCATACCATCAGGCATTGGACAAATTGAATATTGCCAGTAGATACAGCTCGTCTTCGAAGATTTTCGTTATGAAAAGTTATTGTTATCAAGAACAAGGTGAATATGAGAAAGCTGTCGTAGAATTATGCAAGCTAAAATACATGATGCCTCACCATTTGTTCCCAAATCTTCTTTTGATGAGGGTTAACAATCGCTTTGGAAAGAGAGACGAAGCGGTAAAATATGCAGATGTACTCATAGGTATGCCATTGAAAATCAGTTCATCTGAAGCAGACAAGATTATAGAAGAAGCAAAATATACAAAATATGAAAAATAAGATAGTTTTATTGTTTTTCCTTTTGTTCATACTGAACATAAACATAGCATATTGTCGAAAATATGTGGAGAAATATAAAGATGTGCTTGAATATTACCAACAAGCTGATTGCGACAGTCTCAAATATCGTGCTGCCTACTTTTTGATTACCAATATGGATGGCCATTATTCGCCCTATGGAACTGGAGTAGATTCCTTTGTCGTCAAAATCAGAAGAGCTGCACCCAAATCAAACATGGGTGTTTTATCCGGTTTATGGCGTGAGTCTACTAAGAACAGATTCGATACAAAAATGACAGAAGACAGCTGTGTTGTCACATCCCAACAACTGAAAGCCAATATTGATGACGCATTCAAGGTATGGAGAGAGGCACCATGGAAAAAGGAGGTGCCCTTTGAAAACTTTCTCAGATATGTTCTCCCATATAAAGTATTTGACGAATATATGTCCGGCGAAAATTGGCGATACCAGCTTCGACAGGAATATAGTCAATATGTTAACCATGAAGATGATATTAAATCGGCTTACGTCAAGCTAATGCATGCCGTACAAAAGCATGTAAGCAATTCTGTTACTTATGCTCCGGTAAATATTGATGCTTTGTCCTATAACCACATCCGTAGAGCCAACTGTCAACAAAGGTGTATTTTGCTTGCATCTGTTCTCCGTGCATTTGCTATCCCTGCTGCGATAGACAATGTGCCTTATTGGGCCGATTATAGCACAATGGGGCATTCTTGGGTAGCGCTAGTAATGGATAACGGGGATACATACACCGTTTATGGTGACGAAGATGAAGCTAAACAATTCAACAAGATAGATGCTTCAGAATTTAAGGAGTCTGAAATGGTTCACCTACTTAATGATTTACGTTTTCCTGTCAAGCTGTCAAAAGGCGTTGCCAAAATCTACAGGAAGGAATACGGAACAGTAAACAGAAAACCGGAATTCAGACAGTGGTTTGTCGACCAGTTTACTTTAGATGTATCCGGCCAATATGGATTGGATGGAAAAATGGAATTCAAAAGGGGCAAGGATAACTCAAAGATAGAGAATCTGTACCTTTGCACATTTGTATCGGGCAAAGATTGGATCGTTTTGTCGAGAGGCATGACTTATAATAACAGGTTCGTCTTTGACCATGTCGGCAAAAATGTTGTCTATCTTCCTGCTTACCTTGAGGATAATAAACTTAAGCCATATTGCCCCCCAGTCCTTCTTGACAAGGATAACAAAATGTCTTATTTAGACGGAAACAACAAGATATTTGACAACATATCCGTCAAGAGAAAATATCCAATATGTTCGTATATTCCAATCCAGTGGCTAAAGTTAACAGGTGGGGTTTTTGAAGCTTCCAATGATTCCCTTTTTAAGGAGGCAGACTGTCTGTTTAGGATAGAGTCCACCCCAGAAGGAAGCACTACGGTAAATCTCGAAAATGACAAATCATACCGATATGTCAGATTTAGAAGCTCGGATAAGGAAATTGCATTGATTTCTGAATTATCATTTTATACCAAAGAACAGAATAGTGACCGCAAGCTATCTGGCAGAGCGATATACAGTGATGTTGATAAAAATAAAATAGGATATGTTTTTGATGAAGACATTGAAACAAAGCCAAAAGCTTTCAAGGCAGGATATTGGGTCGGATTGGACCTTGGACGACAAAGGAATATCAGCAAGATTGAGTTTACACCTATTTCCGACGGGAATGACATTCAGAAGGACCACCTGTACGAACTGCTGTGTTATGACCAAGGGTGGAAGCTGCTTGGCAGACAAGTTGCGGATAAAAATTCACCGCTGGTTTTCCGCAACATACCCCAAAACATGCTTTATCTTCTGAAAGACAAAACAAAGGGTATCGAGGAGAGAATATTTATATTAAAAGATAACAAACAAATATGGTATTAATTATGAACAATTTTAAAAGAAAACCGGTATTACTGACAGTGATGTTACTAGCTTTTGTCCTATCTGTAAAATCAGAGACAGCAGACTCCATTGAATCATTACCCATGCCTTTGTATCTTGTGGCCAACAAGTATGCTGAAGATGCTTTTTTCATGCTTACTAAACAATACAATTATGCGAGAGAAGACACAAGAGCATTACGTCAGCTCTGTAGAAATCGTGAATTAGAAAAGATGCAACTATACTGTTCTCCTCACCCATTGAATGAAAGAATAAGGATTAGGAAGAATATAGAAAGAAACTACGCAGACTCCATAAACGCCATGCTTATACCGTACAATCATATTTCTGGCGAGAATATTTCATTTGCTCTGAAAATCAGCAAAAAAGAACGATATGACTCCATCCAAGTAAAATATCTATCCATGCAGGCATTACGGCTTATTCACAAAAAGGAGGAGGATTCCAACTTTGTAGAATGGAAAGAAGAGGTTGAAATACTGAAAAACACATTGACAAAGGAACAGTTTTATCGATTATTCATGATAAAAAACGCAAAGAAGACATCAGACAGGCTTGATGAAATATGGAAGAAGCTAAAAGACAACAATGTCACGGAGGAAATAGACAGCGTGAAAGAAAGCAAAAATGCGTTAGTTTATCTATCTTATGAGATGGCGGTAAATGATATCTATCGGCATGACAGCAGTGGAAGACGAACAGAACTTTCGCGACTGAAAAGGAGGAAGCCACTGCTCATCAGATTATATGAGGCGATAGAAAACAGAAAACAAGAAGACAATACTATCATTTCCAGCCAGAGTTTTGATTGGTAGTTTTAATTTAATTCTTTATATCATGTTTAAAAACAAAATTTTATTTCTAGTATTAATGACATCGCTTGTGGTCGTCAACACCTATGCCACTGCTACATCAGGGCAGGAAGAGGACATCGATGTTGCCATTAAGACACTTAAAGGCAGCAACACCAAAATGTCTGTGTCTCAGGCGTTCTTGTATTTGAAATCTATTAACGACACAACAAATGTCAGAGTGGCTAATGCCTTAGGTGTTGCCTATTCCGCAGCATTGGGTGTCCAGAGAGACATCAATCAAGCGGCTTTTTACTTCCAGAGGGCTGCAGGGAACGGTTATCTGCCTGCATACAGAAATCTCGGGATGCTTTTCAAGAATACAGGGTCACGGGAAACGCAAGACCTGAAGAGAGCATGTGCTTATTTCAAGGCCGGAGCGGAAAAAGGCTATTTGCCTTGTTTCTACTATTACGGTTTCATGCTCTATAAAGGTCTAGGATGCCAGCAAAACTATGCTAAAGCCTTAGAGCTTTTTAATAAGGCTGCAGAAAAAAAACATGCACCTAGTCTATACATGCTGGGGTTATGCTATCGTAATGGCTATGGAACCAGCCAAAATTTTGACACATCAAAGAAGTATCTGCTATCTGCTGCTCATTTAGGATTCCAGCCTGCAGTTGATGAAATTAAAAACAGGTATCCGGAGAACTCAGGAATAAATATTGATTCAATAACCATATCATATCAAGAGGGAATACCTATCTTGGAACCGGGCATGAACTCTGTTTCTTCCTATATAGGTGAACACAAAGGTATTATTGTTACGTATGACTGGAGTGGTAAGTACATAATATCACAGAAGCCATTCTGTATCGATCTGCAAAGTATAAACGATTCTATAAAGGGCTATATCACTCTTGGGGATGATAAGATAAACATCAGTGGTATTTTCAATCCCAATGGTATCTTGCGGTTAGCAGATAATAATATTATGCTGTATAACAGATATCTTGGTCAGGAGAAAGCAAAGTACTCTATTGACAGTGCGTCGCTTACAGATTTTGGCAACAAATTATGCGGTAACTTGTCCTTGTACTCTTATGCTCTGATGGAACCTGAAAAGCCAATGTATTTTGAGATTTATAAAAATATCAAAAACGACGAGTTTGTTAACGAAAAAGGTATGATTACGGTAGTTCCAAATCCATTTGAAAGCGAGATAAAATTATCATTCACGTCAAAAGAATCTAATGCAGAGGCGTATGTCAACATTTACAACCAACAAGGATTGCTGGTAGATCAGCATATCATAAATAACATAAATAAAGGCGATAATAGCATTGTCTTACATCCGCAAATGAAAACAGGCGCCTATGTCCTCTCAGTGCAGATATCAAGTAGTATTTTACGAACAATAATCTTGAAAAAGTGATGAAGAAACTCTTGCTTATTACCGTCTCATTGATTAATTTTGCATCAATAATGACAAATGGGCGTTTTATATTTGACGCTCAAACTGCATCCGCCCAAGTTATGGCAACAGAGGATAATTCAGACTATGGGTTCAATTCTGGAGGAAATGGTATAACCTTACCAGATGTCATAGTAACAGGGCAAGGAAATAATAATGATTCATTCGGCGAATACCTTGATTTATGGAATAATCTAAACGGTCTACATGATTATATTGAAGGAGGAGATGCTTGTGATGATGTCATTATTACAGCACCTTATCCCAATTATAATGCCGCAGATATTACCGGAGATAAGCCTGATAAAAAAAACGAAACAATACCATCAGATTCCACCCCAAAGTCAGATAGCCCTGGTCTTATAAATTCTCAAGAATGTGATAACCTTAGAGAACTGATAAAGAAATCAAAAGACATTCTGAATAATGGACTTGACAAGCTGCTTGCGGCAGATTCACTTACTATTGGAAAAAGCAAGTATATTTCATTTCAAGAATATGTAAATATTGTAAGGGATAATCCTGATATCGAACATACTTCTTGTTTAAACGACTATAGTTCAGAAGACGGATACGGTACCTATCTCTCCCTCCCTGATGGATCGGGGACAAATAATGAAGATCAAATATCTATTTCAACATATCATAGTGATGGTTCTCCAAATTTATATACCAAACTGATTATTCATAACCATCCCACATCTGGGCATGAGTGTGTTTCACCTCAAGATATTATTTGTCTTCTAGGCTATCATCTTAACGGTGTTCCTAACCTGAACAGCATTGTTGCATGGAATGGAATGTCTACAGCTTATTCAGCTACCGTCATTGATGAGAACAAGGCAAAAGTCTTTTATGAAAAGTATAAGAATTCTGTAGACAAAGACCATAACTGGGATAATAAGGTGTTTGAGAAATATCTTAAAAATCACAAGGACGACCTCGCTAAATTTGCAGAAAATCCTGATTTTTATTATAATGATATAGAGGGGTTTAGAATGCAATTGGTCTTAGACCATTTTGATTCTGGAGTCATAATAACTAGATTTGATTTAGGAGCAGGCAGCAAAAGCTCCGAGAACAATAATGCAACCCTATTCTACACAAGAACAGATAATGATGGAAATATAATTTTTATACAATGCAGTTAAAAAATAATATGAAACGTACATGAACAGCTTTCGCCAAAGGGCATGAAAAGGGATTTTTTGTATCTTTGCCACAGATAACCCTTAAACCCTACAGATATGGCGACACAGAAGAACGAGGTCTCCTTTGAAGAGGTCGTAGCTCGTGGCTGCGGGCTTGACGTACATAAGAAGGAGATAGTGGC
>JBHAFS010000025.1:0-36078 GCA_041856205.1 Prevotella sp. | reverse complement strand
TGAGATTCGCCGAAGGCGAGCGGGGGATTCATGCTAACCTCCAGAGCCCCCGGTAGATATGGAGACATAGCTTCCTTGGTTTTCCTCCGCTCGCCTTCGGCGAATCTCAGAATATATGAGAATATCATTTTAGCGGGCGCTCATCGCAGAATATCTTGTCAGACCCGCAGGCGGGTCTCATAGGAGAATATCATTCACCTATACAGAGTCGAGCAATGATTCGCCTGAAACTAATTTTAAACACACAAATTTATTAACAGAACCCAGCTCTCCCAAATATTACGCGCATGAAAGCGTGCCATGGCGGCAATGCTTTCATGCGCGTAAACGTTTGGCTGATGGAGAGATGGTTATTTCTTTTGCAGCAGGTCGGGGCGCAGCAGCTTGGTGCGTTCCATGGCCTGGTCCATCTCCCATTGCTTGATCTTGGCCTCGTTGCCGCTCAGCAGGATGTCGGGCACCTTCCATCCCTTGTAGTCGGCGGGACGGGTGTAGATGGGTGCGGCCAGCAGGTCGTCCTGAAAACTGTCGGAGAGGGCACTCTGCTCGTCGCCCACCACGCCGGGCACCACACGCACCACGGCGTCGGCGATGATGGCCGCCGCCAGCTCACCGCCCGTGAGCACGAAGTCGCCCACGCTGATCTCGCGGGTGATGAGGTGGTCGCGGATGCGCTGGTCGATGCCCTTGTAGTGTCCGCAGAGGATGATGAGGTTCTGCTGCAGGCTCATCTCGTTGGCGATGTGCTGGTCGAAACGTTCGCCGTCGGGCGTGACGAAGATCACGTCATCGTAGTGGCGCTCGGCCTGCAGGGTCGAGATGCAGCGGTCGATGGGCTCGCATTGCATCACCATGCCGGCAAAGCCGCCATAGGGATAGTCGTCTACGCGCCGCCATTTGTCGCGTGTATAGTCGCGCAGGTTGTGCAGATGAATCTCTGCCAGTCCCTTCTTCTGTGCCCTCGAGAGGATCGACTCGTTGACAAATCCTTCGAGCATCTCGGGCAATACAGTGATAATATCTATTCTCATCATATTGCAAAGTTACTTATTTTTGAAGACATACTATCGCTTTTTAAGACATAGTAACATATTAACAAAGCGGCTGTATTCATTAGAGACAAGTAACTAACATAATAGCAAAATAGGGGAGGCGGGCTCCAAAGGTCTATGTGATTATGTTACTAAAATTTCCCACCCTTATAAAAGAGGTATAAAATAACTGTTTCTCAATAATTATTGGTATTTTTGTAGTGTCCAATTACATTGAATATCAATAAATTAAAGAGCAACTGTTATGAATGTACAAATAGATAATTTTCTCTTTGCGCTTCACAAGCCCGACACCATTATCCGTAAGCAGTTTCATGCCTATCACAACGACATGCCCAAAAGGGATATACGCCGCTGAGGTACAGCTGACGACAGGGCTGAACCCTACGGTCGATACCGTTACCAAGCCGGTGGCTCTTGCAGTGCACCACTGTTCGCACAGCATTTATGGGTAGCAGAAGCCTAAAAATATGGGGCAGATGTATCGTTGTAATGAAGATATGCGTAACTTTGCTGTCAATATAGCAATTTATGCCAATGATTTACCGGTCATGACGGCATGGGAAACGCTTTTTTATGCACAGCAACGACTTTATAACCCATATTAAGCTCAACGTAAGAAAGATAGGCAGAGAAGTAGCGAAGAGCATACTTACGTTGAGTTCGGAGCATCTTCGCAATGCGAGCCGACTGTTTGTACTCATCGGACTCGGCATACTATCGCTCCCGATGTTCGCTACAGCCAGTCTGATTGCTCAGGGCAAGCACGAGATACGAGCGAAACACTACACCAAGGGCATCACCTTTTTCTCGAAAGCCAAGCATAAAGCCCTTGAGGAGAATGACTACCCCAACCTATTCGAGGCAGAGATGGGCTACGGCATCTGCTACAGCAACGTGACCGACTATGGCAGGGCAATCATTCATTTCTATAAGGCACTGCAGATCTGCAAGGACAAACATCTGGGCTGGAAATCCGAAACCCGAGTGAACAACGCTCTTGCTGGCGTTTACTATGACTACGGCAATCTGGCACACTCCTACGAAATGCTGCGCCACTGTCTGAAAGCTGCCGTTCAGCATGCCGATTCGACCGATGCCACTGCCTATGCCGTGAACATCATGCGGGTGTCGATCAAGATGAAACAACCTCAAACAACCTTGACTTATCAAGACATCGTAAAGCGTTATGCCCTCGGAAGCAAGGAGATTTCGCAGAGTGTGCTGCGGTACATGGATGCCACCAAGCTGTTCTTGCTGAAGAAATACGACTCCTTCATCGTTGAAGCCCTGCCACTCTTGCGCGACCCACTCTTGCCGCAGTCGGACAAGGACGAGCTGCTGCTGAATGTACTGTCGGCTTACAAGACTTTAGGACGAACCAAAGAAGCCCTCAGTCTGGCACACAGTTCGTTGGATTCTACCCCCTACGATAACAGTCCGGAGGTGTATGGATGGCTCGCTGCAGAGTACAAACGACTGGGGAACAGCAGCATGGCACTCGATATGATGGACTCGGTGGTACGCTCCATCACCATGAAACAACAGAGATACAACAAACAGCAAGCCGAGAACCTGCGCTACCGAACGGAGATGATGCAGGAGATCATACGCATCGACAAAGAAGTGGAAGCGGCAAAGTACCGGCAGAACCTCTATCTGCTGCTCATCTGTCTGTGTCTGTTGGCAGTGTTTGTTGCGGTACTCTTCATTCTGATGCAGCGCCAGCGGAACCGGCAACGTCACAAACTACTGGAGATGGAGATTCGCGAGACTGAGCTGCAATCGAAATACCAGAAAAACCTGATGAAGATGGAGATGGGCCGGCAGAGTAGGGAGCTCTCGGCAATGACGGTGTTCATGACTTCGCGCAACAGCATCCTCAACGAACTGCTGCAAAAACTGCACAGCATAGAGGGGCTGGGGGCAGTGAAAGAGGTGAACGAAATCATCAACAACCTGCGCCAGATGCTCAAGTCGGGCGAAGAACGCGACCATTATATCACCAACTTCGAGGCTGCACACCCCGGGCTCTTGCGACGATTGAAGGAGAAACACCCCATTCTGACTAACTCCGACTTGCAGTTTCTTACCTATGTAGCCATGAATCTTACCAATCAGGATATCGCCTCGCTCATGAATATAACCCCCGAATCATGCAAAAAGCGACGCACGCGCATCAGTAAAAAGATTGGACTGGAAACTTCGGCTGATCTCTATAAATACCTAATTGATTTGTAATTTTTAAGTAAAAATGCTCGTTTTCAATCGAATTGTTACTGTTTAACATACATGTCCCCCTTTTGTCCCCCACATTTTTGAACATTTTATATAACTCTTTCCCTAACTTTGTAATCGAAGTCGAGAAGCTATATAGCGAAAATGGAACCGACAACCATTCCGCAAGCAAAGATTCTAAAGATGGAAAGAGCGATTTCATTTTAAACCGAACGACTTCAGGGCAGCTTAGGTTGCCAAAAAGGACACGATTTTTGCTGAAAAGTAACGATGCGAACAAACAGAATAAATATCCTGAGGTGGCAAATCCCACAAGGATTCTGTTACACCGATGAGTTGAGATTGAATTATTTTAGTATTATATTTTTATTTAATTGCCGTGAAGTACGGCATAAAATACAAGCTTATGAGGAAGATTTTACGCAAAATTACTTTGTTACTCATGGTATTGGTCAGCATGCCTGTCATTGCTGACGTAGTAGAAGTGAACTCCATAGCCGAACTCAAGGCACGTGCTGGAGGCTCCATCGTGAAGTACAATCTGGCTGAGAGAACCCAAGTGGCTGCTTTTACCAAGACTTATTCGGGCGACATACTCTTTCTTTGGGATGGCACCGACGGCGTGTGCGTATATGGCATTGCGGGAGGTGAATTCACGACACAAGTAGGTGCGGCAAAGGTAGGACAGATGGTGAGTGGAACCATCACCGGTACCTATAGCGGAACAAAAGGCTTCGTAAACACACTGACCTGCACACCGGGCACCAATAATCCGGATCATGCCGTGAGCCTCACACTGGGCGAAGAGGGCACCATCACTCCTGTGACCGTCACCGTAGACGATCTGCTGAAGGAACAAGCCACCATGAAATATGTGAACTCTATAATAAAGGTACACGGCGTACCAAGTTATTACAACTATGCCAACGTGTTCTTCGACGAGACCTTCTCAAAGAGCCTGACACTCTCCAACGATTATAACTTCATCGATTACAGTGCCTTGAACGACTACAATAATCAGTTGGGCTACTTCACAGGCATCTTTTACTCTACCATATCTTATTATAACACAAGCTTCGGACTCAATATCATCAACACCGTTTGGTTTGCTTCCGAGGGTCCTGCCCCCGCTGCAGCTGTGAGCTACGATGCTCTGACGAAGAATACCATTGAGAGCAAGCCTCTTGCCGATGTCACGCTGAACAATCTCACGCTCACCGCAGGCGAATACAACACACTCTGCCTGCCGTTCGCAGCAACGAAAGAAGCCGTTTATGCGCTTATGGGCGAAGGCACGAAGGTGTACACCCTCGACCGCAACAACTGCAGCATTCTCGAAGGAGTAGCCAACTATGCTTTCAAACCCTACGACTTAGCATCGTTCAATGAGATTTCTGCCGGCATACCTGTTATCATCGTGCCCGAGAAGACTGTGAGCACCCCTGTGTTCGATGGTGTAAGCATCACATCGGCCAGTCCGGGCAGCGACAGCTTCACCGACTGGGGGAACTACGCACAACTGAAAGTGTATGGTACATTCAATCCTTACACTGCCGATGCCACAACCAACCGCGTGCTTAATGCTCAGGGAGCAGCCGTCATTCCAGGTGGCGAACCGCTCAATGCCTTCACTGCCTACCTCGTGCTGCCTGCATTCGTTACCGATGCTGCCAACCCTGAAGTGAACATCACCATCGACGGTGTGACGGCGGGTATCAACGAGCTTTCAAATACAACCTCTGCAAAGGCGAACGACAACAATGCCATCTACGACCTGAGTGGACGACAGCTGACCACCAACAAGGCTGCTCTCAAGGCAGGAATCTATATCATCAACGGGAAGAAAGTTTGGATAAAACAGTAATAACCATGTATATACAACGTATTTATTTGTTTGTTGCCGCACTCTACATAACGCTTTTCGCGCAGGCTGTGCCGGCTTACCGGGGCAAGGTGCAGATGCACCAGCCCGACGGTACCACGCTATGGGTGCACATCGTAGGCGATGAGTACGGACATTATTATCAGGATGAAGACGGCACGATTCTTCTGCCCAACGCCAAGGGCGCACTCTGCTATGCGCAAATAGATAGCGAGGGGAAGGGCGTTGCCTCCGACCTCGTTGCACATCACCGACAGCTTCGTAATGCTGTAGAGGAGCGCATCGCAAAGGCTCAGAACCGTGATGCACTGATCACGGTGCTCGATAATGCGCTCGACGAACGACGGGCACAGACTGTCGCCATGAGCGAGATGAGGGCTCCCGGAAAGATTGTGTCTACCTTCCCCACAACAGGCGAGGTAGAGGGACTCGTGGTGCTGGCTGAATATCAGGACGTGAAGTTCTCTACATCCGACGTGAATGCTGTGTACACCGAGCTCGCCAATAAGGAGGGGTACAGCGGTACCTACGCCTCGGGCAGTGTACGCGACTACTTCATCGACCAGTCATCGGGACTCTTCAAGCCACATTTCACTGTGGTGGGACCGGTTACACTGCCTCACGAGCGCGCTTATTACGGCGTGGACGAGAAGAATGCCGAAATGATCATCGATGCATGCAACGAAGCCAAGCTGCAGGGTACCGACTTCTCGAAGTTCGATGCCGACAACGATGGCAACGTAGACTTCGTGTTCGTAGTGTATGCCGGCTATGGCGAGGCACAGGGCGGAACCTTCGATACCGTATGGCCCAGTGCCGTAGACCTGACCTACGAGAGCTGGAAAACCTACGATGGACTCTATCTCAGCAAGTCGGCTTGCAGTTGCGAGCTGCATGGCAACAGCGGTACGCAGCTCGATGGAATCGGTACCTTCGTGCATGAGTTCAGTCATATTCTCGGACTTGTTGACATCTACGACACCAACAAGGCTGGTTCGGGCTTTGGCATGTCCGACTGGGATGTGATGGATCACGGTTGCTACAACAACGAGTCGCGCACGCCTTCTGGATATACCTCGATGGATAAGTACACCGTGGGATGGCTCACACCGAAATTGCTCGAGACACCGACCAAAGATGTGCGACTGAACGATCTGGCTACATCGAACGAAGCTTATTTCTTGGTGAACCCCAATGAACCCAACGAATACTTCACACTGGAGAACCGCCAGCCACAGAAGTGGGATAAAGGACTGCCGGGACATGGAATGATCGTGTCGCACGTTCATTATGTGCGGAGTCTCTGGGGTGCGAACCGCGTGAATGCCTCTAACTCAGGTTACGAGCATGTTGCACTCATGGCAGCCGACAATAACAAGTCGGATTCATCAATGGGCGGCGATCCCTTCCCAGGCGCATCCAACAACAAGCAGCTCACCGACACCTCTACGCCTGCCGTTTCATGGCATGTGGGCACGACAGCCGTGAACGCACCCATCACGAATATTCGTGAAGAGAATGGCGTGATCCTATTCGATTTCAATGTCGGGACTACAGGCATACAGACTCAACCATCGGCTCAGAAAGTCTCTGTCACTGCTGAAAACGGCTGCCTACGTATCGACAATCCGACATCTTCAGAAGTAAAGGTGTACACGGCATCGGGTGAGATCGTGGTGCAGACATCGGCAAAGAGTATACGCCAACAGCTCGGAAAGGGTGCATACATCGTACATGCCGACGGCGTGAACAAGAAAATTCTATTATATTAAAAACTTGAAATTCAATAACTATAAACGACAATGAAAAACTTATGCTCTTTTCTTTTTGCGCTGGCATGCTTGATGCCGGCAACGCTATCAGCTAAGGTTCCACACAGGCTGATCTGCGGATTCTTCCAATACAGCGTGAACGGTTACGGTTATGGTCAGTTCTATGCCGACGAGCTCGATAATGCTACCATCCTCGAGCCGGGCGATGGAGAGCTGGGCGTGTTCTGCGGAGCTGCTGCCGACGGTATCTATTATACATGTGAGTACCGATACAGCTCTACAAGCGGTCCGGTGCCATCGGGATTCATGGCTTACAACACCACCACGCGCAAGAAAACACTCGTGGGACAATACAATAGCGAGAACGAGAACCCATACCTGAAATTCCAGGATATGACCTACGACTATACCTCCAAGACCATGTACGCCATCGGTTTTGAGATGGGTCTGTCGTCGCTTTTCACTTTCGATCTTCACACAGGCCAGCCTACCAAGGTGGTCGACCTCAAAGTAAGCAGCATGACAGCTTTGGCATGCGACAAGAGCGGACAGCTGTACGGCATCGCACAGGACGGCAAACTCTATAAGATCGACAAGACTACAGGGCAGTGCACTGCTGTTTACAGCACAGGTATGTCGGGTACGATGGGTGCGCAGTCGATGGACTTCGACCTTACCAACGGCAAACTCTACTGGGCTGCTCGCACACTCTCTACCGACGGAAACGCGCATCTCATCGAGGTCGATTTGACCAAGACTCCCATCAGCCATCTTGACCTTGGCCCCATTGCCATAGAATCCGCACTCCAAGGATTGTATATCCCATACGTGCTCGATGGCGACAATGCCCCCGACGCACCTACCGACCTGAAGGCTACAGTAGCTGCACAGGGTGCTCATCAGGCTTCGCTCAGCTGGACCAATCCTACCACTACATTCGGCGGCGATCCGTTGACCGATCTGCAATCCATCATCGTGCTGCGCAATGGCGAACAGATCGCATCGCTCTCACCGGTTACCGTGGGTGCTTCGATGACTTACGAGGATACAAACGTACCCACGCGAGGCGATTACCACTATCAGGTGTTGGGAGTCAATGCTATAGGCAAGGGCTTGCAGGCGAATGCATTCGTGTATGTAGGCGAAGACAATCCAGACGTGCCTACCAATATCAATGTGGCTGTGGGCGATGGATGTCAGAGTGCAACCATCTCTTGGGAACATCCGGTAAAGGGTGCACACGATGGATACTTCACCACCGACGGACTCTCGTACCGCATCGTGCGATATCCGGATGAGGTTGAGGTGGCAAAGGATATCACCGGCACATCTTACACCGACAAAAGCTTCCGCCGTCTCGGACAGTATTCGTATAAGGTATTCGCTTACAATGCGTATGGCGAGTCGGGCAAGCAAACCCCCGAAGCATACGTGCTTGGAAAAGCCATCGATCTTTCTATTGATGAGCCATACACTCTCGACTTCAACGATAAGAACCTGTTCTACAATCAGTGGACAGTGAAGGATGGCAACAATGATGCTTACTCGTGGACCTTCAATACGATGGCACCTACATATCAGTTCCGCAGTTCATCGCCAGGCGCAGAGTACTTCGTCAATCCGGGTATCTCTAACAGTGGCAATGCAGCTGACGAATGGCTCATCTCACCTCCATTCAACTTCGTGCAGGGCTCAAGCTATCAGGTGGTGCTCACGGCACGCGTGCTGAACAGCGAGACACTAAAGATTACTTCGGCACCCAACAACGAGATCGCCAAGCAGTCGAATATACAGGAAGTGCAGATGACGTTCGACCAGTCGCTAGACGATGGCGTGACTCCTTTCCCATTTGCCGACTATACCGTGAACCTTCCGGCAGTTACAGCCGATTATACCGGTTGCGTGGGTGTTCATCTCGTAACGCCTTATCCGGCTACAGGCTTCTCGATGTTGCAGATTGCATCGATCACAGTGAAGGAAGTGGATCCAACAGGCATCCGTACCACCACGCTCGGCACACCCGATGACACGAGGGTGGTTGCGCGCTATGCCCCCGACGGCAGCAAGGTGCCAGCATCGCACAAGGGTCTGCAGATTCTCAAGCTCGCCAATGGTAAGACCATCAAAGTGATGGTGAAATAACAGCAATATCTACTATCATTAAATATGATTTTTTGTTACCCCGAAAGTTTGAAGTACTTTCGGGGTTTTTCTTGTGTGTCGGGCATGACACTAACCTAACCGGTCAACTCCAGTCGCAGGTATTTACCGCCAAGCGAAGCGAATGGCAAGTCGTTGGCAGTAATGGCAAGGATGAAGGAAGCCACGTAGCGAGACCGCCGAGCCTACGGACAGAAACTTGGTACAAGGCTAATTGGGCATGGGTAAGACTGCGAAACAAGTTGAAGCCCGAATGGTAAACATACTCCCCAAAGCAGTAAACCAAGATGTTATGGCCGTCATCAGGTCAGTGCCTTACCCCCAGAGGCCCACCCAGCGTGTAGACACGAGCGACAAAAAGCTCATGGGTGGGAGTCAGCTGAGCCCATAGTAGGTGCGTCTAGGGGAGGCGGGCTCCAAAGGTCCTATGTTATTATGTTACTCTGTCTTTCAATCTTTGCTTGGTTGTCCTTGTTTATTTGTTATTATGCTACTATGTCTTAGACGGCTATACTGTTTGGAAGAAGGAGGGTTATGATGTATAACGCGCAACGAACTCATCCTCGCTGATGATGGGAATGCCGAGTTGTTGGGCCTTGAGGTTCTTGCCGCTGGTGGAGGTGACGTCGTTGTTGATGAGGAACGAGGTAGACTTCGACACGCTGCCCGTCACCTTGCCGCCCTGACTCTCGATGTAGGCCTTGAGCGCATTGCGGTTGGCGTAATGGTGTACGTCGCCGGTCACCACGAAGGTCAGTCCTTTGCAGCGGTCGCCTTGGGCTGCTGTCTGGGTCTGCTCAATGGTGAGCTCGGCCACGAGCCGTTCGTATGCCTCACGGTGCCTGTTGTCGCTGAACCACGCCACGAACGAGGCCGACTTCTCGGGCCCGATGCCGGGGATGGTAGCCAGCCGCTCGGCGCCGCGCGGGCCGAAGAGATCGCCCTCGGTAGTGCCTGTGGCAATGGCCACGAGGTCTTGGAGGCTGTAGGCCGAGAGCAGGCGCGCGCAGACGTCCTGGCCGCACAGGGGGATGGTGAGGGCGTAGAGCAGTCGGCGTGCCTCTACGGTGCGCGCCTTCTCTATCGACCGCAGCATATTGCTCACCGACTTCTCGCCAAAGCCTTCGAGGGCGGCAGCCTCGACGGCGTGCTCGCGCAGGTGGAAGATATCGGCATACTCGCTCACCCAACCCAGGTTGATAAACTTGGCGATGGTCTGCTCAGAGATACCGTCGACATTCATGCCCTCCTTCGAGACAAAGCGCGCGAACTTCTTGAGTTGCTTGGCCGGACACTCGGCGTTGGTGCAGTGGAGCGTGCGTGTACCGCTGGCCTCGCTGCTCACCACCTCGGTGGGGGCGCCACATACCGGACAGGCGTGGGGGATGAGCAGATGGCCCACCTGTCGCCGCACGTTGATGACCTTCGGGATAATCTTGTTGGCCTTGATGACTTCCAGTTCGGTACCCTTGTCGCCGATGCCCAGTCGCTCGCACTCGCTGATGTTGCACAGTGAAGCACGCTTGACGGTGGTGCCCTCGAGCTCCACGGGCCTGAACACCGCCACGGGCGAAATGGTCGATGCCGCACAGCTCCACTCGATATGGTCGAGCTCGGTCAATGCACTCTCGTCCTGCCACTTGAAGGCTATACCCGCCCGTGTGGCGTGGTGCCCCGTCACCGAGCCTGTCTGGGCATAGTCGGTGTCGTCGTAGGTGATGACCAGTCCGTCGACGGGGTAGGGGTTGCGACGGTCGGTCACCTGCTTTGTCCACCGGTCGATCACGGCCTCGATGTTCTCCACGGTGGGCTCTTCGATACGCTCGTGGTCCACCGAGCCCAGTCCGTTACTGGCGAGCCAGTCCATGCGCTGTCCCCACGACACGATCTCGTCGTCGGTATGCACCAGCGTGAAGGGTATCCAGCGGATGTGTCGCTGTGCCACCTCGGCAGGGTCTTTGAGCGTGAGCGAGCCCGATGCCAGGTTGCGGGGGTTGGCATAGTTGTCGTCGTTCTCCATGTTGAACTGCTCGAAGTCTTCGTAGGAGATCACGGCTTCGCCTCGCACCACCACGTGCCCCTTGTCGCTGATCTTCTCGGGTATGCCGCCGATGGCCTTGGCCAGGTGCGTGATATTGGTACCGATGTGTCCGTTGCCCCGCGTCACCACCTTGGTAAGTCGTCCTTGGTCGTAGGTCACCACGAGGGTCAGTCCGTCAAGCTTCCACGAGAGCCAGATGGGTCTTCCTTCGGCCCATTTGGCGAGGTCGGCGGGTTTCTTGGTCTTGGCCAGCGAGAGGGCCTGGTATTCGTGTTCCTCCTTCTGTCCGGTGATGTTGTCTTCCGACACCTTCTGCGTGGGCGAGTCGGGCAGCGTCTCCCCGGTCTCCTGCTCCAGTCGTTTCAGTTCGTCGAACTTCGCGTCCCACTCATAGTCGGTCATCAGCTCTTCGCGGCCGTTGTAATATGCGTCAGAGGCGCGGTTGAGCTCATCGACCAGTGCCTGCATCTGTTCAATCTTGTTCATGCGATGTCTTTGTTAGTAAAGGTTGTCAACCCTGACAATAGTTTTGGCAAAGTTAGGCTTTTTTCATGACATTCCCAATTTTGGCGAGCAGAATTGATTGCGTATGGCGCGTGCAAAAAAGTCAACGGTACCCGCCCGGTCAGGCTGAAGCTTATATTTTCGGCGGTTTATGGTTGCTGTACTGAGTTTTTTGTTAATTTTGCAACCAATAATATCAAGGAGAAAAAATATAAGCAGAAGGAAATAGCCAATGAATGTCATTGTATCAGAAGAGATTGAACGCGTGTGCCCCGGCTTTGTGGGGGCATGTGTTGACGCGCAGGTGGTGAACAGCCAGTATAGCCGGCCGTTGTGGGACGAGATAGGTGCCATGGGCGAGCACTACCGGCAGACGCTCACCACCGAGACCTTGAAAGACATGTCGGGCATTGCAGCTACGCGCCGCGTCTATCGGGCCTGCGGCAAAGACCCCTCGCGCTACCGCCCCGCCTCAGAGGCGCTCATCCGCCGACAGCTGCTGGGCAAGGACCTGTATCAGGTCGACACGCTGGTGGACCTCATCAACCTGGCGAGCATCGCCTACGGCTACAGCATCGGCGGATTCGACGCGTCGAAGTTTGTGGGCGACACCCTCACGCTGGGCGTGGGTCGCGAGGGCGAGCCTTATGAGGGCATCGGGCGAGGTATGATCAATATTGCAGGACTGCCCGTCTACCGCGACGCCGTGGGCGGCGTGGGGACTCCCACCTCCGACCATGAGCGCACCAAGATAGAGCTCGGTACCACCCATCTGGTGGTGCTCATCAACGGCTACGACGGTCAGGAGGAGCGCGTCAGGGCCAACGCGGAGTATATCCAGCAGTTGCTGTGCAAATACTGCGAAAGCGACGGCGGCAGCTATGCCATCTACCGCTAGGCAGGCCAAGAACTGCCGTCCGCTGGTTCATTGGCCCAGCAGGTCGATGATCTTGCGGTCGGCCTCGGCCCAGTTGAGGGCTTCCAGTTCCTCGCGGGTGAGCCATTTGGCATCGAGGTGGTAGAGCAGGGTGAACTCCCCGTCGCCGGGCTTGCAGAGGAAAGCCGTCAGGCGAATCTTGAAGTCGGGATAGTCGTGCTCCACGGTTCCCAGTTTCCTACCTACATAGATATCCCACAGCATCTCCTCGTTGATCTCCCTGAGCAAGGCCTCGTGCTCGGTCTCGCCCTCTTCAACCTTTCCGCCGGGAAACTCCCAGCGCTCTGAATTGAATGCCTGGCGTGAACGCAGCCGTTGCATGCACAAGTATTTGTCTCCGTCTTTGATGACCGCAGCCACCACGTGTACGGTCTCAGTTTTCTTTTCCATATCTTTTTTAGGTTTTTAGTTCAACATTGTGTTGGCGGCCGTGCCGCCGACGGATGGGACTGATGCCTCTGGCTGCGCCCAGCGTGGGCGGAAGCCTCTTGTCGGTCTGTGCCCCCATCATCACTGCGAATATACGAATTATTTTGGAAAGAAACGTCTGCAATAGCCCCTTTTTTTGTAATTTTGTGGCAAAATGCACAACGATATGACATTCAAAGAGCTATTGAAACAGGTTACCTTCGCCGACATTGCCCCGTTTGTGGAGCAGGCGATACGTAACAACGAAAACGATATGCGTGACTTCGACACGAAGTTTGGCGAGGTGGAGCGGGCTTTCGGCGAGATGGCCGACATGAAACCCACCTTTGGACACATCACCTCACCCATTGAGGTCAAGCTGCTCGACGGCCGCCTGAGCGTGAGCAACATGCATCTGGGCTCCACCTCCGACGTGCTGAGCCACCGCATGGTCATTGCCCCCGAGGTGCAGGCATCGGTGCCTGAGCTGGTGGCCGAGTGCGTGTACCAGCTGGTGGGCTACCAGACTTCCACCGAGCGCTACCGCGACGGCGACGAGTTCGACGATCTCGACCCGCTCATGGCACGTATCGTGAGATGACCACAGTGACCGCAGGAAGATAAGAGGCAGCTAAATACAAGCATCATGATTATAGGCATAGACGTAGGCATCAGCACGACAAAGATTGTCGGCATCAATCCCGAGGGCGTGGTGGTATCGCCCATCCGTATCAAGGCCACCGACCCCGTGACATCACTCTATGGGGCCTTCGGCAAGTATCTGTATGACAACAAGATCAAGCTCACCGACATCGAGCAGGTGATGATCACCGGCGTGGGCTCGGCCTACATCGACTCGCCCATCTACGGGCTGCCCACCCAGAAGGCCGAAGAGTTTATCGCCGACGGTCTGGGGGCACGCTACGAGACCGACCTCGACCGTATGCTCGTGGTGTCGATGGGCACGGGCACCAGTCTGGTGCAGTGCGACGGCGACGATATCCGGCATATCGGCGGTATCGGGCTGGGTGGCGGCACGCTCACCGGCCTGAGCCGCATCATGCTCAAGACCGACGATATCAAGCAGATTGTGGCCCTGGCCATGGAGGGCGATATCAGCAACATCGACGTGCTCATCGGCGACATCAGTCCCAATCCTCTGCCCAACCTGCCCAAGACGGCCACGGCATCGCTCTTTGGCAATGCCCGCAGCAACGCCTCGCGCGAGGACATCGCCTTGGGCATCATCACCACCGTACTCCAGACCATCGGTTCGAGCTGCATCCTGGCCTCGCTCAACTCGGGCATCAAGGAGTATGTGCTCATCGGCAACCTCACGTTGCTGCCTCAGTGCAAGGAGGTGTTCCCGGCCATGGAGAAACTCTATCACGTGCGGTTCATCATTCCCAAATACTCGGAGTTCTGCACCGCCATCGGTGCGGCATTGAGCTATAAGCGTCGGTAAGTGGCCCTTAGGCTGCGGCCCTCGGGGTGTCGGGCAGCCGTGTGGGGGGTGGCTAGGAAAGCCCGCGCACAGCAAGCATGTTATGAAACAATTTCTTATCAGAGTCAGGCAATGGCTGCAGGGACTGTCCTTCAGAACGGGAGTGGTAGTTCTTGTTTTGTGCGTGCCTTTCTATATTCTTTCTTTTGCCCAGATGGCCTTGCCCGAGCGCTATCTCTCGGTAGGTGCCAAGGGTGTGCTGTGGGCTGTGCTTTTCGGCATGGCCAAGACGTGCCAGTATGGCGGCCTCACCATCCTCGGGGTGGAGGGCTACCGCAGGCTGAAGACGTGGATGAAGCGAAAGGTCTGAATCATCACCCCGACTGCGTAGTATCTTTGTGGTGAAAAGTCTGGTTATAAACTTTTCATAGGGTTGTAGCGATTGTCTGCAATCACCCTTCTGTCATGTTTTTCTTGGTCCTATTCCATGCCTGTCATGGTGTGGAAAGGGCTTGGACGTGTGTCTAAAATTCCTGTAGTATGGTGCATGCCTCACAGACGCATGGCCACCTTGGCGCCCAGTGTCATGGTGTGTATGTATTCGCCAGAGAAGTGGCTGTGGGGTGCCAAGATATTGTAGTCGAGAAAGAGGCTTCCCACCAGGTGGGCGCGCGGCTGATAGTCGATGTTGAGGCCCGTTCCTGCGGCCAGCCCATGGTTCTTTCCCACCATTATCGTGCCAATCTGTGTGTCGGGGTACCACACGCCACCGGCCAGCAGCTTGCTGCCCACGCGCCAGCGGTGGGTGAGGGGCAGCGAGAAATAGGGGCCTATGGCTGCCATGTAGAACTTGCAGGTATTGTCAGAAGCCTGGTTATCGTTGAGGATATACTTCAGGTTGGAGATGGTTGCCCTCCCGCCGATGCCGATATAGGGATTGAAGAATCCGGCGCCCTCCACGCCCAGTGTGGTGCCGGTGGAGGTCTTGAAGGTGGTTGACTCGTTGATGTCGTACCGGCTCATGGGCAGGTTGAACCCGACGTAGAGTCCCACGAATGAGGGGTTGCGACGGTAGCTGCCCGCATCGGTCAGTGCTGGGTCGGGCACGTCGAGTCCCTTGTCTTTGAAAAGCAGGTCGGCCAGCCAATAGCCCATCTCTGTGGTGAGGATACCCACGCCGGCACCCACCATCACGTCGCTCAGCCAGTGTTTGTTGTTGGCCACGCGCATCAGGCCGGTGGCGGCAGCCAGACCGTATGCCCCGATGCTCACCCAGGGGCTCTTGTAGCCATATTCCTTGCTGAGCATGGTCGCCGTCATGAAGGCTGTGGCAGTATGTCCCGAGGGGAAGCTGTGGTTGTCGGCCCCATCGGGGCGATAGATGCTGGTGGTATGTTTCAGTCCTTGCACCGTGATTGCCATCAGCGCCGCTGAGAAGGCCTGGCTCACCAGCATGCGGCTCCATGAGCTGCGGCTCTTCACCCCGGCTACCTTCATGCCATACATCACTGCCGCCGGTACATACTGGGTGTAGTTGTCGAAGGGCCGGTGGAATTGGGGCATGAAGTCGTTGCGCAGCCTGCGGAACTTGCGGTCTTCGTGCATGACGATGAGCCCACCGGCAATGAGTGGCACGCCGATATAGGTCTTCCTGAAGAGCGGTGTCTCTGACAGGCGGTCAAGGGTAATTGGTTGGCTGATGCTGTCGGTCATGGCCACAGGGGTAAGGGCCAGACTGTCGGGCTGGACTGCACGGCAGGGCTGCACGGCAGCGAGTGCCAGCAGTACCACGGTGGGCAGTACTGCCAGCGGCCGTCTCAATGGACGGCGGGCTTGGGGCTGGGTGTCACGAATAGATTCTCCAAACATCATCTCTTGTCTGTCTATATATTAATATGTATAATACAAACGCAAAGATAACCAGAAAATTGGGAGAAAGTCTGTAGAAAAGGGGTGTTTTGCTAAAAAACGTCGGGTCACTGTCCGATGGCGCGGATATCGGCGAGGGCCTTCACCCAGTCGGTGTCGAGCGAGAACTGTGTCACGAAGTCGGCATTGTTGTAATAGGCCAGCGTGAGCTGCTTGTCGGTATCTGCAAACAGGCTGTGACTGCTGCTGGCGTTCTTGAACCGCTCCAGGGTCTTCAGCCGCTTCGACTTGCTGTTGCCCGCCTCGGCCAGGCGTTTCTGGAACAGTGCCACAAACTCGGTCATGGCAAAGGTTTGCTCGCCCAGCTGCTGTTCGGTGAAGGTGCTGTCTTCGCCGGCCTTGTAGAGCATATACTCGATGGCATCCCACTTGAAGGTGGCCACCTTACGGTCGTCGAGCTTCAACGACTCGTCGTTCTTGATAAGCTCGAAGGTCTTCTGCATACGCCTCACCTCATTATATATGGCTTGGGCGCTGATGCTCGCCACGCAGGTGCAGGTGAGCAATATTGTCATTATCAGTTTCTTGATCATGTGATATTATCTTTAATGGATGAATAATCGTAGATATCTGTGTCCTCACTCGTGCCTCACGAGTCTGAGGCGGTGGTCTATACATGCCGGTAACTCCTCCTCGTAGTGGGTCACCATGATGAGCGTCTTGTTCTGGCGGCGGCAGAAAGTCTCGATGACATCCTTCACCAGCCGCCGGTTGGTCATGTCGAGGCCGTGGAGGGGCTCGTCGAGGATCAGCAGTTCTGGGTCTTTGACAAAGGCCCTCGCCAGCAACATCAGTCGCTGCTCGCCGCTCGAGAGCTTGAGGAAGGTCTGGTCGGCCAGGTGCCCCACGCCAAAGATGTCCATCCAGAACCGGCAGATGTCATACTCGCGCTCGTCGGGCCTGACATACAGTCCCACGCTGTCTTTCAGTCCGCTGGCCACGATGCGTATGGCGGGTAGGTCGCGCTGGTAGGCGCGGTGCATCTCGGGCGACACGTATCCGATGTGCCGCTTGATGTCCCAGATGCTCTCTCCGCTGCCTCGGGCATAGCCGAAGAGTGCGATGTCGCAGGCGTAGCTCTGTGGGTTGTCGGCACACACCAGGCTGAGCAGGGTCGACTTGCCGGCGCCGTTCTGTCCGCCCAGTGCCCACCGCTCGCCGTTGAGCACCGTCCACGAGAGGTCCTTGAGGATGGTGCGCCGGCCGTAGCGTATGCTCACATCGTGCATGTCCACCACCTCGCGGGTGTGGTATTCGGCGTCTTTGTAGGGCAGACCGACGATGGCCTCGGCCTTCTCGGGGCTGAGCACATGGTCGGGGAAGGGCGGCCGCTGCCGCAGATACTCGTCAAGTGGGCGCTTGGGCAGCACCTTCTTGTCGCGCACCTCCACCACATGGGTGATGAAGGGCGGTATGTCGTCGTTCTTCGAGAGCACCAGCATGATTTGCAGCCGTTGCTCATGGGCTACCGCGGCCAGCAGGTCGCGCAGTTGGTCGCGCGTGGCGGCGTCGAGCCCGATGAAGGGATTGTCCATGATAAGCACGCGCGGTGCTGAGAGCAGCGTCTCGGTGAGCTTGAGCTTGCGCAGCTCGCCACTCGAGAGGAGGATGACATATTTGTCGAGCAGCAAATCCATGCGAAACAGCACATAGAGCCGTTGCTGCATGGCCCTGCGCCCGGGCGTGTCGTCGCCAGCCCTGCGGTAGGCCTCTTCGAGGCGGCTGCCCACGGTGGGCGTCGACTCGTCGATCTCCGTCTGGTTCCAGCGCTGCTGCAGATAGTAGGTCCTGTCGTTGTCGCCGCCGTAGGCATCGCGGAAGGTGATGTATCGGATATTGTCGGACACGAGCGGCTTGGTGCTCGGCGCAAAGTTGTATTCGGGGTCGCGGTCGAGCAGCGGATGGCGCCCGATGATGATGTCGACGAGCATCGTCTTGCCGCCACCGTTCGGACCGACGATGGCCAGCTGCTCGCCGTCGCAACTGGTAAAGTTCACGGGTTCGGCCATACGCCACTCGGGCATACGGGTCACTCCGTTCTCTATATGAATGATTTGCTGCATATTCGTTAAAGCTAATGTACGGCCGATGAAGCCTTGCCAAACTACGACCGGTCGTCGGCCGAAGTGGCGTGGGGCGTTGCCACGCGTGCGCTGTTCTTCTTGACGAAGTCTTTCCAGCTGCCGTAGTGGCGCGCGCCGCTCTCGGGCCGCGACAGCTGCAAAAAGTGGCAGTAGGCGGCACCGAGGGCATCGGTGGCATCCATGAAGTCGGGCATGTGGTCGTTCGAGATGTGGAGCATGCGCTGCAGCATACCTGCCACCTGCTCCTTCGAGGCCTGTCCCTGACCGGTGATGGCCATCTTGATCTTCAGGGGGGCATACTCGTGGATGGGGATGTCGCGATGGATGGCGGCGGCGATGGCCACCCCCTGGGCGCGTCCCAGCTTGAGCATCGACTGCACGTTCTTGCCGAAGAACGGTGCCTCGATGGCCAGTTCGTCGGGCAGATACTCGCTGATGATGCCGTTCACGCGCTCGTAGATGCGCCCCAGCTTGAGGTAGGGGTCGGAGAGCTTGCGCAGGTCGATGATGCCCATGGCCATCATCTCAGCGTGGTTGCCCACCACGCGCAGCACGCCATAGCCCATGACATTGGTGCCAGGGTCTATGCCGAGGATGATGCGTTCGGTGGTAGGTCGTTGCCGGGTTTGCATGGTGGTGTGTGGGCTGTGGTGAAAGGTGGCCGGGGCCTATCGGTCGAGGTAGGGGTTGCCGGCCAGCTCGATGCCGATAGTGGTCTGGTCGCCGTGTCCGGGATAGATACGGGTGTTGTCGGGCAGCTGGCAGAGCATGCGCAGGCTCTGGATGAGCATGAACATCGAGCCGCCGGGCAGATCGGTGCGCCCTATGCTGTAATGGAAGAGGGTGTCGCCGGTGAAGGCCGTGTGCTCTTCTTTGCAATAGTACACCACGCCGCCGGGCGTGTGACCGGGCGTCTCGATGATGGTGAGCCGGTGGTTGCCGAAGGCGATGACATCCTCTCCGCGCAGGTATCTGCCCACGGGAGCGATGTCGCCGGCCCCCATGCCGATGCCGCAGAGGGCCGAGGCCTGCTGGGCCAGGGTCTGCATCAGAGGCTCGTCGGCAGCATGTACCTCGGGCTTCAGGCCCCAGGTGTCGGCCGCAAACTTGTTGCCGAAGTTATGGTCTGCGTGTCCGTGGGTGGCCAGCAGGTGGCGGGGCTTGAGTTCTTTTTTCTCGATATACTCCTGGATGGCAGCCTGCTCGTTGCCATAGAGGGCCGAGCAGTCGATGATGACCGCCTCTCGTGTCTCGTCGCTGACCACGTAACAGTTGGTCTGGAGCATGTTGCAGGCAAAGCGCTTGATGTCTAACATTGTGGGGATGGGTGTGTTTGTGCGCCGCGATGGGCGTCGGGTGAATTACATAGGAAGGTACACCACCTGTTTGTCGTCGAACCACTCCTCCTTGAAGAACGTCGAGATGGGTGTGACCTCCACCAGTTTGGCAAAGGGCTTGAGCTCGTCGCTGAGGTTTCCACCCTTGAGCACGATGAGGCCGTTGGGCAGGGCGTTGTTCGACTCGCGCAGGATGTTCTTGCGCACGATCTTCGCCAGGTCGGGCAGGGGCATGACGGCGCGCGAGACCACGAAGTCGAAGCGTCCCTTCTCCTCCTCGCCCCTGCGGTGCAGGGCCTCTACGTTCTGCAGGCCGATGGCCTGTGCCACCTCGGTGGCCACCTTGATCTTCTTGCCCGTGCCGTCGATGAGTCGGAAGCTGCACTCGGGGAAGAGGATGGCCAGAGGTATGCCGGGGAAGCCGCCGCCCGTACCGAAGTCGAGGATGCGGGTGCCGGGCTTGAAGCTGATGGCCCGGGCAATGGCCAGAGAGTGGAGCACGTGGTGGAGATAGAGGTTGTCGATGTCTTTGCGCGAGATGACATTGATTTTGGCGTTCCAGTCGCGATAGAGTGCGTCGAGCGCAGCGAACTGCTCGGTCTGACGGGGGGTGAGGTGGGGAAAATACTTCAGTATGTCTTGCATGCCCTGATAAATAAGCAATAACTTGTTGATGCGTGCAAAGGTACGTCAAATCTCTGGAATAAACGAATAAAAAATTATAAAAGAAGATGCCGTGCGTTAACGGTGTCGTGCTGCCGGTATGCCCCGTGAGGCGCGTCTGTTGCAGAAAACAGGCGGGTCGGCTATCCCATCGGTGCGCCTAATGCCCCTTCAGGTGCACGCGCAAGCCCCTTGTCATGCCTGCTGATCGGCGGTCTGCATGGCCCGTGCAGCCCGTCACACTTTCTGCTTCGAGTCGAAGTAGAGTCTGTTTCGAGTCGAACCACAGTCTGTTTCGAGTCGAAGTAGAGTCTGTTTCGAGTCGAATCAGCGTTTTTCTACGGTCCTGGCGCCCACCCTTCACGCCCTTTCCGGCGCACGAAAAGGCCCCGCAGGCAGCCCCGAAGCAGGCTTGTCGCCACGGCAGAAGGCCCAGCTGCGATATGCAAGTGCAAAGCGTGGGACGAGGCCGGGAAGCTGACAGGGGAGGGGATGGTCAAATGGCACCATGATAGAAAATATACCTCCCGATGGGATGAGTTTTCCGGAATTTATTGTTATCTTTGCGATGTCAGTAAGATGTTAACGTCTTAGAATGTAAAACACTGAGATAAGAGAAACAACCTAAATCGTGGGCAACTGCAAGTTGCTCAGGTATTTATCGGACAGATGAAACAACCGGGTCGCGAATATGATGTCTGAATAAGATTTCATAGTATATCATTATCACGCATAATTTAAAAGTATAATAATGAAAAACAAGTATTCTTACACCAAGGCACCGGCACGAGCGATGCAGTGTCTTCTTTTGCTTCTATTCGTTTCTGTTTCTTCGATGGCTTATGCCGACACCAAGGCCTATGACATCTGGCCCGTGCCCCAGCAACAGCTGGCTGAAGCGGGCACCGTGAGCACCACCCCCCAGGCCACGCTCATTGCCGGCCGTGGCTGCGATGTCTATACCATCGACCGCGCCAGGGCCGTGCTGGCCGAAAACGGCATCACCACTGTCGTGGGCAAGAAAGCCATCAACGGGCGCATGACCGTGGTCATCGGTATCAACGGCTCGGGCGATGCCGCCGACAAGGCCGCCACAAGGCTGTCGCTCGACCGGTCGGTGTTCGGCATGCCCAAATACGACCGCCACGCCATTGCCGTGGCCGACGGTCAGGGCGGCAATGCCGAGGTGGTGATCCTCGGCGAGAACACCGATGCCGTGTTCTGTGGACTGGCCTCGCTCGAGCAGATGCTCGAGGCCAAGAAAGGCAGCCTGCGCAAGGTGCGTATCTACGACTATGCCGACACGCAGTACCGCGGCGTCATCGAGGGCTACTATGGTGTGCCGTATAGCAAGGAGGTGACCGAAGACCTCTTCCGCTTCATGGCACGCTACAAGATGAACACCTATATGTATGGTGCCAAGAGCGACCCATACCATTCGCGCTATTGGGAGAAGCCATACCCCACCACCATCACCGAGAAAGAGAAGGAGGTGGGCTATCTCTCGCAAGACATGCTGCGCTCCATGACCGATGTGGCCCATCAGTGCAAGGTCAACTTCATTTGGGCCATCCATCCCGGACAGGCGTTTACCGATGCCAGCAAGGCCGACGTGCTCGACAAGGTCATGTCGAAGTTTGATGACATGCACCGCCTTGGTGTGCGCCAGTTTGGCGTGTTCGTAGACGATGTGGGTGTGCCCGACGATGAGGCCATGCTCAAGCTGGGTGCCGACCGGCTGACACGCCTCCAGCAGATGATCGACCAGAGGTGGAACACCCAGAAAGCCAATGCCGCCGACACGGTGAAGCCCCTCCACTATGTGCCTCAGCTCTATGCCTACTCGTGGGTGAAGGAGGCCCAGGCCAGAAAGTTCTTTGAGTCGTTGAGCAACACTCCGGCAAAGGTCAACATCTATATCACCGGCCGGGCCGTGTGGACAGTGCCCAACAGCGGCGACCCTGCCAAGGTGAGCAGTTGGCTGGGCCGTGACGTGGCCTGGTGGTGGAACTATCCCTGCAACGACAACGACATGGACAAGCTGTTCATGCTCGACACCTATCGCAACTTCGACGATGAGCAGCACATCGACCGCAATGCCACACTGGAGCCCGACTTGCGGGGCGTGAAGACGCTCATCAGCAATCCCATGCAGCAGGGAGCGGCCAGCAAGGTGGCGCTGTTCGGCGTGGGCGACTACGGGTGGAACCGCACGGCCTTCGACAACGAGCGTTCGTGGATGGCCTCGCTCCGTGCCGTTTTCGGCAGCCGTTGGCACCAGGCCTTCCGGCTCATGCCCAACATCAGCACCTACGACCGGTCGGCCAGGCTGTCTGACCGCATACGCGCCTACAAGGCCAACCCCACGTGCAAAAAATGCACCAAGGCGCTGCTCGATGAACTGGGAAGCCTCGCCACGGCAGCCGACTCGCTGGCAGCGATGGGGCTGTCGGGCAACGCGTCCGACCGCCTGCTCTGGAACGACATCCAGCCGTTTGTCAACAAAGTGGGCGACATGTGCCGCTACGCCGCCCAGATGGTAGGCGCACTGTCGAATGGTGAGAGTGCCGGTGTGGCGGCAGCACGCAGCAAGGTGAAGGCTCTCGACAGCGAGAATAAATACAAGTTCAATGTGCTCAACGGCATGGGCGAGGAAATAGAGCTCTCACAGCGTGAGGCCAATCCCTCTGCCAAGGTGCTGCGCCCCTTCCTCGGCTGGCTCGATGCACAGCTTGACAAACAGTAATTGGGAATGTTGCTAAACTATTTATCCATGTCACGCTCCATCAAGAAACTCTTGCGTCGCAAGACCATCATCATTCTTGGGCTGTGCTCCTTATCTGCGCCACTCATGGCGCAGACAGGCGGCAAGCCCTTTGTCATTCCCGAGTTGAAGACCTGGACAGGGGGCAACGGCAGTTACGTTGTGCCTGCGTCGGTGAGCATACGCATCGCCAAGGCTGACAACGGCATAGCGGGCGTGGGCCGGCAGTTGGCTGCCGACCTGCAGCGCATGTTCGGCATCCAGGGCCAGGCGATCAGCGGAAAACAGCAGAAAGGTGAGATCATGCTTGGCCTCAAGGCCGACAAGAAATTAGGTGACGAGGGTTATGAACTGAAGATCTCGGCTGACGGCATCAGCCTCCAGGCACCCACCGTGAGGGGCCTTTTCTGGGGCACGCGCACCATCTTGCAGATGCTCGACCAAAACCAGGGCAAGAACCTGCCATGCGGAACGACGCGCGACTGGCCCGACTATGCTGTCAGGGGCGCGATGCTCGATGCCGGGCGCAAATTCCTGCCCATGTCCATGCTGCGCACCTATGTGCAGATTATGGCCTACTATAAGATGAACATGCTGCAGGTGCACCTCAACGACAACGGCTTCGCCCTCTATTTTGACGACGACTGGAGCAAGACGCAGGCTGCGTTCAGAATGGAGAGCGACTACTTCCCCGGGCTGACCTCGCGCGACGGTTTCTATACCAAGAAAGAGTTCACGGCCCTGCAACTGCTGGGCGACAGCCTGGGTGTGGACGTGGTGCCCGAGATAGACGTGCCGGCCCACTCGCTGGCCTTCAGCCACTTCCGGCCCTCGCTTGGATCAAAGGATTATGGCCAGGATCACCTCGACTTGTCGAATCCGGGCACTTACACGTTCCTCGACAGCCTCTTTGCCGAGTATCTTGAAGGCAAGCAACCGGTGTTCAGGGGCAAGTATGTTCATATCGGGACCGACGAATACTCCAACAAGACGCAGGAACTTGTGGAGCAGTTCCGCGCCTTTACCGACCATTACATCAGACTGGTGGAACAGTATGGCAAGAAGGCCCTCATCTGGGGATCGCAGACACATGCCAGGGGCACGACGCCCATCAAGGTCAAGGACGTGCTGATGAGCGCATGGTCTAATGGCTATGCGCGGCCCGACTCGATGATGGCATTGGGCTACAACCTCATCTCCATGCCCGACGCCCAGGTGTATATCGTACCCAAGGCCGGCTACTATCAAGACTATCTCAATTGCCAGTGGCTCTATGAGCATTGGACGCCTGCCGTGATCAACGGACAGACCTTCGCGGAGCGCCACCCGCAGATCAAGGGCGGGATGTTTGCCGTGTGGAATGATGTCGTGGGCAACGGCATCTCTACGCGCGACATTCACTATCGTGCCATGCCGGCCATACGCACCCTTGCCACGAAGATGTGGACCGGAGCGAAGGTGTCGATGGCCTGGGGCGAATACGAGCGACAGGCGCTGACCGTGCGTGAGGCACCCGGCATCAACTATGCCGGTTGGCAGAAGAAAGGCGTGGTGCTCCAGAAACCAGCCGTACGCCCGGGCGACAAGCTCGGCATCGAGCAGATTGGCTGGGACTACGACGTGAGCTTCGACATTTCGGCGAAGAAAGAGCAGCCGGGCACCGCACTGTTCCGTTACGACGACGCCACGTTCTGGTTGTCCGACCCGGCATCGGGGTTGCTCGGCTTCAGCCGCGACGGGTATCTCTACAACTTCAACTATCAGTTTGTGGAGGGCGAGCAGGCACACGTGCGCATACATGGCGACCAGGAACGCACGCAGCTCTATGTCGACGGACAGCTCAAGGCTTCGCTCGACCTGCGTAAGATTCCGTTCAAGAGACCGATGTACTACATCAGCACGCTGGTCTTCCCGCTTCAACAGGCGGGCAGCCACTTCAGCAGCAGCATCACCAACCTGAAAGTGGAAAAACGATAGCATCCATGGATAGTGCAAGTGGCTTGAGACCCATCATCTGGTCTCATCCACTTGCACTAATCTGTGCTTTGGATGCACTATTTGGCTGTTTCCGTTGATTATTCCAGGCTTTTGTCGTAACTTTGCAGCCAAATTTGTAAATCATGATAAAAGCGGCTTTATTTGATTTGGACGGCGTCGTGTTTGATACCGAGCCACAGTATTCCAAGTTCTGGGGCTCGCAGTTCCAGCTGTATTATCCCGAGGAGCCAGGTTTGGAACAGCGCATCAAAGGCATGACCCTCGTGCAGATCTACGACCAGTACTTCGCTGACATGAAGGAAGAGCAGTCGAAGATTACGGCTCGTCTCAACGCCTATGAGCTTCAGATGCAGTATGAGTATATCGCTGGTTTCGAGCCGTTTGTCACCGCTCTGCGCAAGCAAGGCATCAAGACGGCCGTGGTGACGAGCAGCAACCTCGAGAAGATGGCCAACGTCTACCGCCATCACCCAGAGATGAAGAGCCACTTCGATGCCATCCTCACGAGCGAGGACTTTGAGCGGAGCAAGCCCGACCCTGACGGGTATCTCAAGGGGGCCGCGCGCCTCGGGGCCGACCCGGCGGAGTGTGTGGGCTTCGAAGACAGTGTGAACGGACTGAGGGCCGTGCGCGCTGCCGGTCTGCTGACAGTGGGGCTGGTCACCACCAACAGTCGTGAGACCGTATCGGCACTGGCCGATATCGTTGCCGACGACTATACCCAGCTCGAGGCCTCAACCCTTCTCAACCGATAACAGTCATGAACGCCAGCAATACACCGGTGCATATCAAGTTGTGGCATAAGGACCTGTGGTGCCTCGTCTTAGCTAATTTCTTTCTCAAGGCCTCGGTCTATGTGCTTCTTCCCGTGCTGCCTGCGTATCTTACCGAGGGCGGTCAAAATCAATGTTTTGCGGCGCAATGCCTGCTGGCCTATGCCGTTGGGCTTTATTTTCCCGGTATCTTTATTTCAGGGTGGGTGCAGCGTTATCGGCGCAACCGTGTTTGCATATTGGCAATGCTCTTGCTGGCGGTGCTCTTTGGCTTGTTCTATTTCTTCACATTCCATTCGCCTTGGCTCATCGCAGGGGCCTCGCTGCTGGCAGGATGCTTTGTCGCCGTGGCACAGATGGTGCTGACCAGCACCCTCGTGGTCGACACCTGCGAGTCGATACACCGCACCGAGGCCAACTATGCGGCATCGTGGTTCGGACGTTTCGCCCTGGCCCTCGGGCCTTGGGCAGGACACTGGATGTATGCGCACCATGGCCAGCGTTCACTGCTGATGATAGCCATTGTGTCGGTATTGCTGTCGGTATTTCTCATCAACCTCATCCGTTTTCCCTTCAGGGCTCCCGACGAGACCATGCGACGTGTGAGCCTCGACCGTTTCTTCCTGGTTCACGGCACGCCCCTCTTCGCCAACCTCTTGCTGATTACCATGGGCCTTGGGCTCATCATCTCAACCCAGCTGTCATATTATTTTTACATGATGATGATGGGCGGCTTCCTGCTGGCCATCCTCGCAGAGAAATATGTCTTTGCCAATGCCGAGCTGAAGAGCGAGTCGGTAGCGGGGTGTCTGCTTATCATTGCATCCATACTGTTGCTTTGGCTGCGTCATGGCCATTCGGCACAGATCATGGCATCGGTGTTCTGTGGCTTCGGCATCGGCATCATCGGCTCGAGGTTCCTGCTGTTCTTCATCAAGCTGGCCAAGCACTGTGAGCGCGGCACCTCGCAGAGCACCTATTTCCTGGGGTGGGAGAGCGGACTGGTGCTCGGCCTGGCGGGCGGTTGGTCGCTGGGCGACAAGGGGCAGGTGCTCCCTGTGGCATTGGTGGTCGTGGCGGTGGCTCTGCTGCTGTACAATTATGTGCTACATCCCTGGTATCTGCACAATAAAAACCGCTAACAGGCGTTGTTTCTACCATGAAGACGAAACTATTACTCTTATGGAGCGTCATGGCGCTCGGCATCCTCGCAGCTTGTTCGGATAATGATAGTTTCACGACATCGACGTCCAACGTGCTCACCTTCTCGACCGACACGGTCGAGATGGATACCGTGTTCTCGAATGTTCCTACTGCCACACGGTCGTTATGGGTGTACAACCGCTCGGGCGACGGACTGCGCTGCTCAAGCGTGCGGCTGGAGCAGGGCACAACGACGGGGTTCAGGGTCAACATCGACGGAATCTATCTGAGTGAGGCACAGAATTATGCCACCTCTGCGATCGAGGTGCGCGACAGAGACAGCGTGCGCGTGTTTGTGGAACTCACCTCACCACTCAACCATGCCGAGGGCCCGCAGCTGCTCGAAGACCAACTGGTGTTCACGCTCGAGAGCGGTGTGCAGCAGCGCGTTCCCCTACGGGCCTATACCTGGGACGCCACGCTGCTGAGAGACATGAAGATCAATACCGACTCCACCTTGCAGACGGGCTCACGACCCTATATCATCTACGGGGGTATCACCGTGGCCGAAGGAGCCACCCTGACGCTGGCTGCCGGCACGACGCTCTATTTCCACAACGATGCCGGCATGGCCGTGCATGGCAGGCTGCTCAGCCAGGGTACGGCCGACGCACCCGTGACGCTGCGCGGCGACCGCATCGACAAGATGTTCGACTACCTGCCCTACGACTATGTGCCGGGCCAGTGGCAAGGCATACACCTCTACGGTACGTCATACGATAATCTCCTCAGTTACACTGATATCCACAGCAGCTACAACGGCGTGGTAGCCGACTCGTCGGACGTAAATAGATTGAAGCTCACGATGGAAAGCTCGACGATACACAACTGCCAGGGCTATGGCCTCCATGCGGTGAACAGCAAGGTGACCCTGCGTAACACACAGATCACCAACACGTTGAACGACTGCGTGCGGATTGACGGAGGCGACGTGACCGCCGACAATTGCACCTGGGCACAGTTTTATCCCTTCGACGCCAACCGCGGGGTGGCCCTGCGCTTCACGGCCGAGCACCCGCTGGTGAACCTCACGGTGCGCAACTCGCTTATCACCGGCTATGCCGACGATATGCTGCAGCGTGAGCCGGGCAGTGACTCAACGAGGCTGTTCGCTTATGCCTTCGACCATTGCATGATCCGCACGCCGAAGGTCACTACGGCCGACAGCACACATTTCGCGCAGGTGACCTACGAGGATGTGAAGGATACGGTGAAGTATGGTGAGAAGCATTTTGTGCGGATAGATACCGACAACCTGCGGTACGACTTCCGACTGAGGGAGACGTCGGCGGCCATCGGCAAGGCCGACCCACTGACGGCATTGCCCACCGACCGCAACGGCATGACGCGTGACGCGGCTCCCGACCTCGGGGCATACGAATATAGAAAAGATGAAACCTTGAACCAATAGATATGAAGCAGATCAAAGTTGAGATTGACATGGACTTTTGTGCCATGGATGAACTGAGCCAAGACGAGCGCGAGCTGGTGCTGCGCGCCATAGAAGCCACCAAGCATGCTTACGCCAATTATAGTCATTTTCGTGTGGGTGCAGCCTTGCGGCTGGCCAATGGCAAGGTGCTCATTGGTGCCAACCAGGAGAATGCGGCCTTCCCCTCCGGACTCTGTGCCGAGCGCACGGCCGTGTTTGCAGCCCAGGCCAACTATCCCGACCAGCCCATCACCATGATGGCCATTGCGGCCAGCAATGACGACGGACTACTCGACGACCCCGTGACACCCTGCGGAGCCTGCCGTCAGGTGGTGCTCGAGGTGGAGGACCGCTACAAGAACGCCGTGCAGATACTGCTCTACGGCAAGCGTGGCGTCTATAAAATCAAGAGCATCAAGGACCTGCTGCCGTTGTCGTTCATCGACGCCAACATGCGTTGAGCTAACGAGACGACCGGCGGTCGATCTTGAAGAAGCCGAGGCGGTGGGTGACGCCCTTGCGTCCCAGTGATTTCAGCACATAGTAGCCGTTGGGCAAGCCGCTCACGTTAAGAAAAGTGCCACGGTAGGTGTGTGTGGAGACCATACTGCCCTGAAGAGTCTCGATGGCCACAAGGTCGGCATCCAGCTCATGGCCCTTGGCAGGCAGTTGCAGGCGTTTGTTGTCGCAGGCCAGCAAGGGGATGTCGGCCCGGGCCGGTCGCGGTGCATCGTAGCTTTGCAGCGGCTTACTCTCGTTGCCATAGCGGTCCATGCCCGTCACAGCAAAATAACGGCCATCGGTAGGCAATGACAGGGACGACTGCTGGCGGCGCACGGCCACGAGGTTCTCGGCCTTGCTGACGTCAACAGGCCACGAGCGACTGCTGTATATATTATAATAAGGTGTATGGCCTTGCCATCTGAGTCCGTTGCCATACACTTCGATGCCCGTGGGTGCGGGTGGTGTCTGCCTGCTTTCCCAGGTCATGGGTGGCACCAGAGCCAGATGGCGGTCAAACTGCAATGCAAAGTCGTAAACGCCCTGTGTATTGTCTGTGAGGAATTTACCGCGGAAATAAGCATGCCCCATATTGTAATGGCGCAGGACGCTCATCTCGCGGGTGACGTCGTCCAGTTTCCAGTTGCCCTCCTTGGGGTCGAGGAAATAGATGCCCAGGCCCGGTGCAATGATACGTCCGTGGCTCTGCTCAGCCCAGTCGATGGCGAAGGGGAAGAACTGGTTGTCGCGGAAATACATCATCGGGAACAGAGCGTCCATCAGTCCGTCGCGCAGCCAGCCCTGCGCATCCTGGCATACCTTGGTGTAGGCATTCCAGCCATGGCTCCAGTAGCGGCTGAGGTCGTCGAACTTGCCGATGGGCGCGCAGCTCATCTTCACCCAGGGCTTGAGCGTCTTCACCTTCTGGTGGATGGCCTCGACGATGCCGGTGATATTCTGTCGGCCACGATCGCGGCTCACCTTGATGTTCCAGGTCTCCGGGTAACGGATGTAGTCGAGGTGTATGCCGTCGATGTCGTAGTTGCGGGTGATCTCCTCGCAAAGCTGAGCCAGATAGGCAGCCGTGCCGGGGTTCTCGGGATCCATATATCCTTCTGCACCGATCTTCTTGATGAGCGCGGGGTGTTGCTGGCGCAGCATCTTGCATCCGGTGTTGTTCCATTTGCCCACGGGGATGGTGACCACCCAGGCGTGCAGCTCCATGCCCCGCTTGTGACATTCGTCGATGGCATATTGCAGGGCATCGTAGCCCGGACTGCGGCCCGGGTTACCACTGAGACAGCCGTCCCATGGCTCATATTGCGAGGGATAGATCACCGTTCCCCGGATTCGCGTCTGCAGCAGCACGGTGTTGATGCCCACCCGCTGATACTGGTCGAGCAATTGTCGCAATTCTGCCTGTTGCCGCTCGATGCCCTGCCGGCTCTGCGCATAGGAGTGTGGCCAGTCGATGCCGCCGATGGTGGTGAGCCACACAGCGCGAACCTCGTGCTTGGGCGATGCAGGAATCATCTGGGCATGGACGGTGGAAAGGGTAATTAATATATCAAGGAGAATCAGGAGTAATCTTCGCATTTTCTTTTAAATTTGGCACAAAGGTAAGTATAATTTTTCGTTTTTCGAAAATAAACATTACTTTTGCAATAGTTTTAAACCGATAATTAGGAATGATTTCGTTTACCCTTGCCCTGCTGGCACTCATTGCAGGCTATTTGTTCTATGGCAAGTTCGTAGAACGTGTGTTTGGTCCCGATGACAGGCCAACGCCTGCTGTTGCCAATGCCGATGGCGTTGATTTCATCGTGATGCCCAACTGGAAAGTCTTTATGATCCAGTTTCTGAACATCGCTGGTACTGGCCCGATTTTCGGTGCCATCATGGGTGCGTGGTATGGTCCGAAGGCATACCTGTGGATTGTCATCGGCTGTATCTTTGCCGGTGCGGTACACGACTACCTCTCGGGTATGCTCAGTGTGCGCCATCATGGTGCAGGCCTTCCGCAGCTGGTGGGCACCTATCTTGGCGGCGGCGCCAAGCGTGTGATGCTGGCCTTCTCGGTGTTCCTGCTCGTCATGGTGGGTGTGGTGTTTGTCTATAGCCCTGCCTTGCTGCTCAAGGACTTCGGCTGGACAACGCTGGGGTGGACTATTGTGATCTTCATCTATTATGTCCTGGCCACCATGCTGCCCATCGACAAGATTATCGGCAAGCTCTATCCCATCTTCGCGGTGGCCCTGCTGTTCATGGCTGTGGCTCTGATGGTGTTTCTCTTCATCAAGATGCCCGACATCCCCGAGCTGTGGAGCAACCTCGACGAGAGCAACCGCAACACACCGGCCGATATGCTGGGCACCACTGCCTATATGGCCAACAATCCCTTGTTCCCATGCCTGTTCCTGACCATCGCCTGCGGTGCCATCAGTGGTTTCCATGCCACGCAGAGCCCCCTGATGGCCCGTTGTCTGAACAGCGAGCGTCACGGTCGCCCCATCTTCTACGGTGCCATGATCACCGAGGGTGTGGTGGCACTGATCTGGGCTACCGTGTCGATGTATTTCTTTTATTATGGCGGCTGGAAAGAGTGTGTGGATGCCAACACGCTCAATCAGTTTATGGCTCAGTACCAGGGTGAGGGAGGAAAGACGCTTATCCAGTATTTCACCGCTCCCAACGTGGTGGAGAAGGTATGTACCGGCTGGCTGGGATTCTTCGGCGGACTGTTGGCCGTATTCGGCGTGGTGGCAGCCCCCATCACCAGTGGCGACACGGCCTTCCGCAGTGCCCGCCTGATCATTGCCGAGGCCCTGAACCTCGACCAGAAGAGTATCTACAAGCGCTTCTATATCGCCATCCCCATGTTTGCCGTGGCCATCGCCTTGCTGGTGTGGCAAATGGAGAATCCCAATGGTTTTAATGTTATCTGGCAGTGGTTCGGATGGGCCAACCAAACGCTGGCAGTCTTCACACTGTGGACACTGACAGTCTACCTCGTGCAAGAGAAGAAACCCTATGTCATCACCCTGATTCCCGCGTTGTTCATGACGGTGATCTGTTTCACCTTCATCCTCATCTCGCCGATGGCCTTTGGCCTCGACACAGAGGTGGGCTATGCAGGCTCGTTGGTAGCGTTGGTGCTGGCAAGCCTGTGGTTCTTCTTGTGGTATAGGAAACGTATTAAATTAATATAAATTACTATGAAGAAAGTCATTATGTTTTTGACTGCGCTGATGCTGACGCTTCATGCCAGCGCACAGTTTGAGCAAGGAAAGGTATATGCAGGCGCATCGTTGTCGGGTTTCGACCTGAGCTATAGCGGTTCCAAGGAACTAAGTCTGGGTGTAAGCGGCAAGGTGGGTTACCTGTTTGCCGACAATCTGATGCTGCTCGCCGAGGCCGGATACAACCATCCCGGCAAGGACCTGAAAGATTATTTCTCGGCCGGTGTGGGTGGACGTTATTACATCGAGCAGAACGGAATATTCCTCGGGGCTAATGCCAAGTTTGTCCATTCCTCGAGTTACAACGACCTCATGCCTGGCATCGAGGTGGGCTATGCCTTCTTCATCAGCCACACGGTGACCATCGAGCCGTCAATCTACTATCAGCAGAGTTTCAAGAACCATTCTGACTATTCTACGGTAGGTCTGAAGATAGGTTTCGGCATCTATCTCGACAGGTAGGTCATGGAGCAATACCCCTCTGTATTGCTGGAAAAAGCGGTGACAGAGTTCAGCAAACTTCCCGGCATAGGGCGCAAGACTGCCTTGCGCCTTGTGCTGCATCTGCTGCGCCAGCCCAAAGCGAACGCGGATGCCTTTGCCGAGGCCGTGAAGCACGTCAGGAACGACATCAAGTATTGCAAGGTATGCCATAACATCAGCGATACCGACATCTGCCCCATTTGCTCAGACCGTCGGCGCGACTCCACGACGGTGTGTGTGGTGGAGAGCATTCAGGATGTGATGGCGGTGGAGAACACGCAGCAGTACTTCGGACTGTATCATGTGCTGGGGGGCATCATATCGCCCATGGACGGCATAGGGCCTGGCAACCTGGAGATACAGTCGCTTATCGACCGCGTGGCCCAAGGCGAGATCAAGGAGGTGATCCTGGCACTGAGTTCCACGATGGAGGGCGACACCACCACGTTCTATATCTCTCGGCAGCTCAAGCCCTATGCGGTGAAGGTGAGTGTCATTGCCCGCGGTATCGCCGTTGGCAATGAGCTCGAGTACACCGACGAGGTGACATTGGGCCGGTCGATCATCGACAGGACACCGATGACCTGATGTCGCGCCAACGCATCCCTTCCTTCGCTCATCACAACAACTACAACTCACACATCATGTCTTCCCAGAAAAAACTTCTCGTGCTCTTTTGGTCATCGGTATTCATAGCCCTGCTCTTGGTAGCGGTCTTCGAGACCGATACCCTCATGCCGGGTGCCCAGGCTGGGGTTTCCAGCTACGAATACATCGCCACTATGGTCATGGAACTGCTGACCATCGTCCTCATCCCCCTGGCCCTGCGACTGTTTAAGTTTCGGCGGGTGCAGAACGATTTTTCTGCCGACTCAGAGGAGGCGTTGTTCCGTTGGGGGACAGTGCGCATGGGTATGCTGGCTGCCCCCATGATCATCAACACCTTATTATATTATGTCTTCATGAACGTGGCCTTCGGCTACATGGCTATCATCGGGCTGCTGAGCATGGTGTTTATCTATCCCTCCAAGTCGCGGTGCGAGCAAGAGTCACGATGAAGCTGTCGGTTATCATAGTAAACTTCAACGTCAGGCATTATCTGGAGCAGTGCCTGCAGTCGGTGCTACGTGCCACGGCAGGCATCGAAGCCGAGGTCATCGTGATCGACAATCATTCTTCCGACGGTTCTGTCGAATGGCTTGGTCCACGCTTTCCCGACGTGACCTTCATCAGCAGCGTGCACAACCTGGGATTTGCCAAAGCCAACAACAAGGCCATCAGGCAGTCGTCGGGCGAGTTTGTGCTTTTGCTCAACCCCGATACCTTTGTCGGTGAGCAGGTGTTGCACGAGGCCATCGCCTTCATGGAGTCGCATGCCGAGGCGGGCAGCATGGGCGTGCAGATGCTCAAAGACGACGGCAGCGCGGCCTTGGAGTCGCGGCGGGGCATCCCCACACCCATGACATCGTTCTACAAGATGAGCGGACTATGCAAGCGCTACCCACTGAGCAAGACCTTCGGCCGATACTACATGAGCTATCTGCCTTGGGACAAGCCTGCCCGCATCGAGATCGTGAGTGGTGCCTTCTGTCTGTTGCGGCGCAAGGCACTGGATGGGGTAGGGCTGCTCGACGAGACCTTCTTCATGTATGGCGAGGACATCGACCTGAGCTACCGCCTGCTCAAAGGAGGCTGGGAAAACTGGTATCTGCCACTCAAGATCATGCATTATAAGGGCGAGAGCACACAGAAGTCGAGCTTCAGATACGTGCATGTCTTCTACAAGGCTATGCTCATCTTCTTCCGCAAGCACTTTGCGAACCTCAGCTGGCTGATCTCGCTTCCCGTGCAGCTGGCCATCGTGGGTATGGCCAGCATGTCGTTCTTCTCGATGATGGCTCACAAGGTGCGCAAGAGCATGGGGTTTGTCCACCGCATGACAGAGGTCGACCCACTCTACGTTTTTCTTTGTGCACCACAGCACGAGGAGGCCTGTCGCCACTTTGCCCGTCAGAAAGGCCTCACCGCACTATTCGAGGTAGGCGACGGCAGCCGGCCGACGCTCAGCGTTGATGCCACCCGCCATCCCGAGGCAAGGCAAGGAAAGGTCTATGCCGTGTTCGACATGGAACTTTTTGCGTTCCATGAAGTGCTGGAGACCATGGCGGCACAGGCAGAGCCGCGTGTGCACATAGCCACGTTCTTTCCCGGGCAGGCAAAGATGATCACGCAGCACGAGGTCATCAGTTAGCCGTTCCGCCTTATCAACCGCCCCGTATACCTCCATTCTTTTTGTGATTATTCAAGACAACATGAACGAATTGCCGACCGTAAAACTGCGTGCCTTGGAGCCAGAGGACCTCGACACGCTCTACCGAATAGAAAACGACAACGACCTTTGGAACGTGGGGGTGACCAACGTACCCTACTCGCGCTTTGCCCTGCACGAGTATATTGCTTCGGCCACCGGCGACATCTATGTCGACAAGCAGGTGCGACTGATGATCACCGGTGCCAGTGACGAGGTGGTCGGCATCGTCGACTTGTGCAATTTCAATCCCTGTCACCGCAGGGCGGAGGTGGGGATCGTCATCGAGAAGCCTTATCGTGGCAAAGGGTATGCCTTGGCAGCCCTGCAGCAGCTCACCGGTTATGCGCATCGCGTGCTGCATATCCATCAGCTCTATGCCATCGTGAGTGTGGACAATACCTATTGTCTCCGGCTCTTCGAACATCTTGGTTTTGTGCGCGAGGGTTTGATGCGCGACTGGCTGTTTGACGGCGACCAATACTACGATGCGGTGTTGTTGGCTATTTTTTTGTAAAAAAAGTAGGAAGAATATTTGGCCGAAAGGAAAATATTAATTACCTTTGCACACGCAAATCAGAACTGAGGCATTCTTTCGTAGAATGGTGTGTTAGTTCAGTTGGTTAGAATGCCTGCCTGTCACGCAGGAGGTCACGAGTTCGAGTCTCGTACACACCGCCAACCCCATCTGATTTCAAGGTGTGTTAGTTCAGTTGGTTAGAATGCCTGCCTGTCACGCAGGAGGTCACGAGTTCGAGTCTCGTACACACCGCTAAAGCCTTCAAGCGCAGCTTGAAGGTTTTTTTTTTACCATCTAACGTCGATGCCCCACCTTTTTCGGGCTCAGTTAATAAATTTGTGTTTTTAACCATTAGTTTCAGGCGAATAATTGCGGACTCTGTATAGGTAAATGATATTCTCCTATG
>JBHAFS010000024.1:0-16798 GCA_041856205.1 Prevotella sp. | reverse complement strand
TATTGCCTCAAGTCGCTTTGTGGGGTAAGGGGATGAAATGCTCTGTCACGAAAAATACGACACCATCATGATAGCCAGAGACAACAAAATGATGGTTATGAGCCAAACTGGCATTTTATCGCAACAGTTGCGGATTTGAGGCCTACAGCATCGTCTCATCCAAGTCGATAGTGATTGCCGACAGGGGCGTGGAGACCTTGCAGCCTGGCGACCGCCGCGAAAAGCAGACGGTGGCGGGAACGGTGGTTGATTCGAATGGTGATCCGGTAGTAGGTGCGACCATCATGGAAAAGGGTTCTTCGAATGGTACCGTGACCGATCTGGACGGTAATTTTACGTTGCAGAATGTTTTGCCGAGTGCCACTCTGACAATCTCTTTTTTGGGTTATAAGACTGTGGATTTGCTGGTTGCGGGTAAGTCTGTGGTGCATGTTTCCATGAAAGAAGATGTGTCTACCCTTGATGAGGTCGTTGCCATCGGATACGGTACTCAGAAGAAGGTGAACCTCACGGGTGCCGTTGCCTCTGTGGATGCGCAAAAGTTGGCCTCTCGCCCTTCTACCAACGTCTTGAGTACCTTGCAGGGTGCGGTGTCGGGTGTGACGGTGATCTCACGGCCTGGCAGTACATCGCTGAATATCCGCGGTCGTGGTAACCTCGGCGCTTCCGAACCGCTCTATATCGTAGACGGCGTGGAGGTGACGTCCAGTTTCTTTAATGCCATGGATCCGAACAATATTGAGACTGTATCGTTTCTGAAGGATGCCTCTTCGGCAGCCATCTATGGCGCCAAGGCTGCCTATGGTGTTGTGCTGGTGACAACCAAGTCGGGTAAGGCTGGCCAGCTGCGAATATCTTACAATGGTTTGGTTGGCTCACAGAGTCCGACATATCTTCCCAAGACAGTCAACTCTGTGCAATATGCAGAGATGTACAAGCAGGCAGAGCTCAACTCGGGTGTGAGCCCAGAGAATCTTACTTTTACCGATGAGATCATTCAGAAGTATAGGGACGGTTCAGACCCCGACCTTTATCCCAACACCGACTGGTTTGACCTTGTGCTGAAGAAGCATAGTTTGATGACAAAGCACAATCTGCAGTTGTCGGGCGGCAGCGAGAAGTTCAACTATATCCTTGGTTTAGGCTACATGCGCAATGAGACTCTCACGCCTGGTGAGGGCACCGACCGTTACAATGTGTCGACCAAAACATCGCTCGACTTGAAGCCTTGGCTGAATATCACGTCGAATGTAAGTTTTATCTATGATAAATATAACCGAAAGAACGGCAACATCAACACGATCAACATGTTGAATGTGCCACCCACACAGGTTGCCATACAGAGTAACGGCGAGTGGGGGTCTATACGTAACGGAAAAACCGCTACAGCAGAGCAGATCAACAACAACCAGCTGAGAAACTTGAGAGAAGGTGGGCGTGGCAATTCCAACACCCGCAGGTTGTTAGGCACCGTTGCCGCTGAGCTGCGGTTGCTTGAAGGCCTGACCGTAACCAATCAGATTGGATACAACTATACTGATTACAGGGGCTTTACCTTCTTGAACCGCAAGGCCGGTGTACCCAACTTCCTGAGCCCAACCGGTGCCATTGTGGGAGGCACAGCCTCGGCAACCAACCAGATGGATCAGGACTGGAACTATTCTGAGAAATTGATCTATGACGGCTGGGCTAACTTCAGACGTACCTTCAAATCGGTACACGAACTGACGGCCATGGCAGGTGTACATGCCGACACATATACATATAAGAGGCTGACTGTAGGGCGCAAGGATTTTGCCAGCAACGACATGAATGACTTTACGGGTGGCTCTACCAATCCTAATAACCAGTTGGTGACCAACCGCCAGGGAGGCGACTTCTATCAGGAGGAAACAATGAACTCATACTTCGGACGTTTGGGATATACCTATGCGCAGAAGTATTTGCTGGAGGCAAACTTCCGTGCCGATGCCTCCTCACGGTTTGCCAAAAACGGCCGTTGGGGTTATTTCCCTTCATTCTCGGCTGGTTGGCGTGTGGAGCAAGAAGCGTTTATGAAGCGCTTTACTTGGATTGATGCTCTTAAGCTAAGAGCATCGTGGGGAAAGAACGGCAACATCAAGAATATTGGGCTCTATGATACCTACTCAACATATTCGGCAAGCAACAACATTATCTTAGGTGGAGAAGTGATGCCCATCCTTACCGAGGGACGTATTGGCAACACAGACCTGACTTGGGAAACTACCACTACCCTTGACTTCGGCTTAGACCTGAATGTCAAGAATGGGCTTCTGGGCTTGACTGTCGATTACTACAACCGTCTGACAGACGGAATCTTGATACAGGCCAATGATATCATGACCGAGACAGGCCTGTCGACATCGCAAATTCCAGCGCGTAATGTGGGTAAGGTTCGCAACTCAGGCATTGAGCTGACATTGACACATGCCAACCGTATCGGTGACCTGGTTTACAACTTGGGTTTCAACATGACTTACAACAAGAATCGCATCGTAGACCTGGGCGACCGCGTTGATCAGCTTCCGCCGTCGGGCTATTGGGTGTTTAAGAAAGGTGGTTCGATAGGCGATTTCTACATGCTGGAGGCCAACGGACTCTATTCTGAGGAAGATATCAACAGCGGTAAGTATGTGCCTTATGGCCAATTTAAGCCCGGGGCCGGTATGGTGAAATATGTGGACCAACCCACTGAAAATGGTGTGGGCGACGGAGTCATCAACGATAAAGACCGTGTGGTGGTGGGCAATGATGTGCCCAAGTTTACTTATGGCACAACGCTCGACCTGAGTTACAAGAACTTTACCTTGTCGGTACTTGGCCAAGGCGTAACGGGTGTGAAGGTCTATATCGACTATGAAGGTTCGCAAGCCTTCTTCGATAATTCAGTTCCTCGAGAATGGCAGCTTGACAACTGGACTCCAGAGAATCCGAATGCCATCTATCCTAAACTCTTTGTGCCTGCCAGTACGAATTACAAGTATAATAACTACCAGTCTTCTTTCTGGCTGTTTAATGCGGCTTACTATCGCATCAAGAACATCACCTTGGGGTATAATCTTCCCCAGAGCATCCTATCGAAGCTGTCAGTATCTTCAGCCCGGGTATATGTGTCGGGTGACAACCTCTTTACAATTCGTGCCGACCACCGCATGAAGGACTTTGACCCAGAGATCGCCAGCGCACGTGGTTACCAAATAGGCTTGAAGGCGTTGACATTCGGAGTTTCTTTGGAGTTTTAAATCTATTTCTATATTTATGATATAAGGTGGGGTGCTATTCGTTACCACCATAACCAAAAAGACAATATAATGAAAAAAATAATCTATATAGGCTTGTTATTGGCATCGCTCAGCTTGACAGGCTGCTCTGACAATTTCTTTGAGAAGGTACCTGAAGGTTCCTTGGACAAATCAAAGATCGACGACCGGCTTCTCGAAAGCTACCGTACCTCTATCTACCAATATGTGGGAACCAGTATGCCCGGCTACTCGGGAATCTTCTTGGACGGTTATGCCGATAACGGCTACTCGCGCAACTCCTGGGACAGCAATGGCTCATCTGTCCAGTCGAACACTCTGGATGCCAACCTCGATTTTGGTTACGGCTATGACTACAACGGCATACGCACCTGCAATCGGCTAATAGCCGAAGTAGACAATTTCGACCAGGTGTCTGCCGACCTTAGAGCCAAGTACAAGAACGAGGCGCGTATCATGAGAGCATGGATCTATATGGATCTGACGCTGGTGTTCGGTGATGTGGCGATAGTGACAACGCCAGAGAATGATTTTCCTAATGGCTTGTCCCGGACCCCAGCCAAAGACGTTAGAAAGTGGATATTGGATGAGCTCGACGAAGCCATCGCAGGCTTGCCGGCATCCAACGACAAAGGATGCTTCAATAAGATCACGGCTACGGCTCTGAAGGCACGTGCAGCCTATTATTTCGGAAACTATGCTGCCGCGGAATCAGCTGCCAAGTATGTTATTGACAATGGCGGATACAGACTTCATAAGGCAGCAGTACTGACTGACGACATGAAGAAAGATGGCGAGTTCTTCAAGAAACTGGTCGACTTCTCTGCCAACGGTATCGATGAGAACACCTTCCTGCAGGGTATCTTCAATTATCAGGACATCTGGAAGGCCGACAACAGTCCGGAAACCATCATCGCCAAAGAATATGAGGCAAGCGAAGACTATGGCGCATATGAACGCGTAACGTGTCTGATGAGTCCCAATATGGTGAAGAAACAGGCTTGGGCTACCATTGTGCCCATTCAGCAACTGGTTGATGCCTACTGGACGGTGGATGGCCAAAGCCGACCTTCACTGCCGTCAGCAGAACAGCGGGTAGAGGCTTATAAGGCCTTGGCTGAGCGCATCGACCAGGAGATGTCGACATCGAAGAAAACTTTTTCGGAGGTTGTTGGCTCAGAAATCAATAAGATAGTAAGTGACGATTACATGTCTCAGTACCGCAATCGAGATACTCGCCTCTATGCTTCGATCACTTTCCCGTTCTCTGCCATCAACAGGTTCCTCGACAATAGCTACCAGCAATACATTCCTGATATTGTGAACTACGGACGCAGTGGCTTTGTCTTCCGCAAGATGGCCGGTGCCGATGATGTCATTTCGGGTTGGGGAGATGGCTATTTCATCACAGGTGTTGATTTCCCTGTTATGCGTTTGGCCGAGATGCTGTTGATCTATGCAGAATCGCACACGCAGACCACAGGTTATGATGCTTCGGTGACGACCGAATTGAACAAGTTGCGCGAACGCGCCGGTATGCCTAATGTGCCGTCAGGACTTGGAAAAAACGCCGCACTCGACTTCATCCGTGCCGAGCGAAGAATAGAACTGGCTGGCGAAGGGCTTCGTTTCTTTGATGTTCGTCTGTATGAAGATGATACCCGTAATGGAGGTTACAAGGGCAGTCAGGCAGCCAGTGCTGTCATGAATGGGCGCATCATGGATGTCGTTGGCAACCCTGGTGCTGCATTGACGTGGAGTTCACGTCTGATGTATATGCCTATCCCGACAACATCTTTGGATAAGAACAAAGACTTGACCCAGAACGAAGGTTATTAATAAACACCCTTCTGTCGCTCCACATTCCGTTTTCTGCCGAAGGCGGGATGTTGGAGTAAGGACTTTTCTTGTATTTGTTGCAGAGATCGATTGGCTGCCGTCATTTTCGAGTAGGTTGTGGCCACTTCCCTTTCATGGGGCAGGCGTTGTCTGAGAGAAGCCTGCCCGATTGTTGATGTTGATAATGAAAGCCGCTATAACACCATTTGTTATGAACAGAAAACGTGAGATAGTTAGTTTGCTGGTGTGTGCATGCAGCTTAGTGGCGGGTGGGCAGCAACCTCTGATGCAGATTCGGTTCAACACTCCGGGTACGCTGCGAGGCTCACAACCCTGGTACAGCGGCAAGCCTGCGGGCTACCAGGGCAAGGTGCCCATCGGCTTCAAGCCGGCTTCACAGGTAGATCCCGAATGGGAAAACGCATCCCTGCCCATTGGTAACGGCAGTATCGGAGCCTCTGTCTTTGGTGCCATCGAGACCGAACGCATCGCCTTGAACGAGAAGTCGCTATGGCTCGGTGGCCCTAATACCACAGGTGGCGCAGCCTATTACTGGAATGTGAACAAGCGGGGTGTCGACGTGTTGCAGCAGATAAGGCAGGCCTTTCTCGACGGCAACGACCGTCTGGCAGGTGAGCTTACCAGCCACAATATGAACGGCGTGGCCTCGTATGAGCCTTCCGACGAACAGCCCTGGCGCTTCGGGACCTACACCACCATGGGCGAGCTGCAGGTGGCAACAGGCGTTTCGGCCGACGGCATCAGCGATTACAGCCGCGTGCTCTCGCTTGACTCGGCCCTGACCCGCGTCAGTTTTGTGCAGCAGGGCGTGCGCTATATCCGCGAGTCGTTCTGTTCTTATCCCGACAATGTGCTCGTGATGCGCTATCGGGCCAGCAAGCGCGGGCGGCAGAACCTCTCGTTGGCTTATCTGCCTAACCCGTTGGCCACGGGGACGAGTGTGATAAGGGGCGGCACCGACATGGTTTATCGGGCTCGCCTCGACAATAACGGCATGCAGTTTTGCATCCGTATCAAGATGCTCGCCAGGGGCGGGCGCATTGTGAAAGATGCCAACGACAGGTTGGCTGTCGAGGGGGCCGATGAGGTGACCTTTATCCTGACAGCCGATACCGACTACAAGATGAACTTCGCCCCCGACTTCTCCGACCCCAAGACCTACGTGGGCGTAGACCCCGTGCAGACCACTGCGCGGTGGATGGCGGCTGCCTCGAAACAATCATACAAGAAGCTCCTGGCCCGACATCTGGCCGACTATCTCCCCCTCTTCGGGCGCATGCACTTCAGTCTGGGGCAGGAGGCTCCCCAGCTGCAGAAAGAGACGCCACAACGGCTCAGGGATTACCGTAAGGGACAGTCGGACCCATACCTCGAGACGCTCTACTTCCAATATGGGCGCTATCTGCTCATCGCCTCGTCGCGTGCCGGAAACCTTCCGGCCAACCTTCAGGGCATCTGGTTGAACAATATCAATGCACCCTGGCACAGCGACTACCACAACAACATCAACATACAGATGAACTACTGGCCGGCGCTGCAGGATAACCTCCAGGAGTGCATGCAGCCCATGATCGACTATATCAAGACGCAGGTAAAGCCTGGGGCCGTGACGGCCAAGAGCTATTATGGCGCACGTGGCTGGACCTCGTCGATATCGGCCAACCCATTCGGCTTCACGGCTCCGTTGCGCGATACCGACATGGGATGGAACCTCTGCGCTGTGGCCGGACCGTGGCTGACCACCCATCTGTGGGACTATTACGACTACACCCGCGACATCGATTGGCTGCGCAACGAGGGCTACCCGGTTATCAGAGGGGCTGCGCTCTTCTGCCAGGATTATCTCTGGAAGAAACCCGACGGTACCTATACTGCCGCCCCCAGCACCTCGCCCGAGCATGGAGCCGTGGATGAGGGCACTACCTTTGCCCATGCTGTGGTGCGCGAGTTGCTGCTGGCCGCTATCCAGTCGGCCCGAGTGCTGCAGGTAGATACCGATGAGTCGGCCCAGTGGCAGGAGGTGCTCGACCATCTTGTGCCTTATCGCATTGGCTGTTACGGTCAGCTGTTGGAGTGGAGCAAGGACATCGACGACCCCAACGACCACCATCGCCACGTGAACCACCTCTTCGGCCTGCATCCGGGACACACCATCAGTCCGCTCACCACACCCCAACTGGCCGAGGCTGCCAAGGTGGTGCTGCGTCATCGCGGCGATGGGGCCACGGGTTGGAGCATGGGCTGGAAACTCAACCAGTGGGCCAGGCTCTTCGATGGCAACCATGCCTATCTGCTCTATGGCAACCTGCTGAAGAACGGTACGGCCGACAACCTCTGGGATATGCACCCGCCCTTCCAGATCGACGGCAACTTCGGTGGCACGGCAGGTATTACCGAGATGCTGTTGCAGAGTCATACTGGCGAGATCCACCTGTTGCCGGCCCTTCCCGATGCCTGGGCCAGCGGCCGTATGACGGGCATTCGCGCCCGCGGCAATTTTGTAGTCGACCTGTCATGGCATGGCGGTCGCCTCACCGAAGCCTTGGTGCGCAGTGAGGCGGGTGTGCCTTGCAGGCTGCGTTATGCCGATGCTACACTTCATTTCGAAACCGTGAAGCGAGCCGTCTACAAGGTTCGCATGCTTGCTGGAAAACTGACGGCCGAGCGTCTGAGATAGCTCAGGCCGCCCCCCTTGTACAGATTATTCATCAATCTCACTAATGATATGAAACGTTATCGCAATTATCTGCTTTCTTCTCTGTTGGCCTTGCTGCCTCTCACCGGTTTGCAGGCCTCCGGTCGCGACCGTCTGGCACCCACGCCGCCCATGGGGTGGATGACCTGGAATATGTATGCCGGAAACATCAACGAGCAACTCATCAGGCAGGTGGCCGACGTGATGGCTGACGAGGGGTACCGCGAGGCCGGCTATCAGTACATCTTCATCGACGACCTCTGGCAGGGCGGGCGCGACAAGTTCAACAACATCGTACCCGACCCCGAGAAGTTTCCGTCGGGCATCAAGGCCCTCGCCGACTATGTGCATGCCAAGGGATTGAAGTTGGGCATCTACTCGGATGCCGCGCCACTGACCTGTGCCGGCGTGACGGGCAGCCTGAACTTCGAGGATCAGGATGCCCGCACCTTCGCCTCGTGGGGCATCGACTATCTGAAGTACGACTATTGCAATGCGCCCTCAGACAGTGCAGAGGCCCACCGCCGTTACGCCCGCATGGCACAGGCGTTGTCAAAAAGTGGTCGCGACATTGCCTTCGGCGTGTGCGAGTGGGGACAGCTGCATCCCGAGCTGTGGGCCCATCAAGCCGGTGGACAGCTCTGGCGTACCACCTACGACGTGCGCGACATGTGGCGCCAGCAGAAACCGAACGGAGCCATGGGCATCTACGACATCATCAGCCTTACCGCTCCGTTGAGCCAGTATGCCGGGCCGGGACATTGGAACGACATGGACATGCTGGTTGTTGGCCTGGAAGGAAAGGGCGGCCCCTCAAGCGATTTGGGTGGAAAGGGGTGCAGCTACATCGAGTATCAGTCGCAGATGAGCATGTGGGCCATGCTGGCTTCGCCACTGGCCATGAGCCACGACATCCTGAACACGAGTGCTGAGGCTCGCAGAATCTTGCTCAATCGCGAAATCATCGCTATCGACCAAGACCCCATGGGCGTGGCTGCCAGGCAAGTGTTGAAGCAGAACGGATGCGAAGTCTATATGCGTCCGCTCAGCAACAACCGCACTGCCGTTGCCATACTGAATGTCAACAACGGTGAAACGCGCTTCAAACTGTCGTTCGACGCCATCGGCCTGAAGGGCCGTTATGCGGTTCGTGATGTGTGGGCTCACCGTGTTGTGGCTGCCAAGGCGAAAGGCTGGTCGGGGAAGTTGAAGCCTCACGAGACGGTGGTATTGGTGCTTCAATAGCTTAATCGACAATTCGTTGCCAGTCTGTAGACAAGCAACGAATCGAGAATAGAGGATATGCCAAGAAGCCGGCATATCCTCTGTTCGGCTGTAGGGGTGGGAGTGGTTTGTTGGTGAGGATGTGGATGCATAAGCGTAAACGTTTGCGTATGATTTTTCCCTTTTTGTCTATCTCTCTCACGTCGAATGGGTTATCTTTGCAATTGACAATATCCTAATCGTTAACTAAAACCGCGTATGATCAAAAAATTACTCTTTGTCGCATGTATCGTACTGGCCGCACCGCTCATGCTGTGTGCCCAGACTGCTATCCCCCTCCTCACTGTGAACGGCAGTGTGGTGGAACATGCACTTGCCAGCATCACTTTCTCGGGAGACAACGTCATCCTCCATTTCACCGACGGTACCAGTGATATCACTGAGGATATGGGCACCGTGACCATCGACATGACGCCCGTCACTGCCGTGAGCAAGCTCAAGACCTATGCCAGCACACAGCTGGTGGGCAACACGCTAGTGCTTGGCGGCATGGCTGCCGGCGACCGTGTGACACTCTACGACGCACAGGGGCGGAAGCTCTTGCAGACCACGGCTTCGGCAAGCACCATGACGCTTCCACTCGACCATCTCCGCCCTGCTGTCTACATTGTCAGGGCCGGTAACAATATCATTAAATTCCAGAAGCGATGAGACACACTTACCTGATGATGGCAGCTCTGCTGACAGCACAGCTGGCTGTAGCACAAAACCGAGTAAACCTGACCCTCAACGACGGAAAGGTGCAGAGTTATGAGACCGAAAAGGTGACGAGCATCGACTTCAGCGGTGCCAAGGTCACAGTCAATCCCACCACGGGCAATGCGGTGAACTACGACGGCACTGTGGCGAGCCTTAGCTTCCAGAAGATTGCCGCCGGCAGCGTGGTGGTGACCGAGGCCAAGGGATGGCTCGAGACGGCCTATGCCGAGTGGGAACCCCTGGAGGGAGCATCCGACTATCATGTATATATCAAAGGTGGCGACTATGCCGCTTACACGCGCATCGACCAACCGCTTGTGCGCAGCTATGGCAGTTACGGGCGTGCCGACATGGTGGGCCTCAAGGCTGGCACCTATACGCTCAAGGTGGTGCCCGTGATCAGTGGCAGCGAGGTGGAGGACAAGGCCACCGAGACGTCTCCGCTGACCGTGGCCAGCTACCAGCGCATGGGCTTCGCCCACAAAGGCTATCAGGGTGTGGGAGCCTATAAAGACGACGGGACGCTGAAGACGGGTGCCGTGGTGGTGTATGTCAGTGCGGCCAATGCCAAGACCGTGACAGCCACACTGTCGTCGGGCACGTTCACCGGTATGCAGGCCATCCTCTCGGCCTATGAGAAAGGCAATGTCACCACACCGTTGACCATGCGCATCATCGGCACCATTAAGGCTGGCGACGTTGACAGCTTCGGAAGCAGCGCCGAAGGCATTCAGGTGAAGGGCCGCAAGGCCGACAGCCAGCTCGACATCACCATCGAGGGTATTGGCGAGGACGCAGCCGTGAAGGGCTTCGGCTTCCTCGTGCGCAACAGCAAGAGCGTGGAGTTTCGCAACCTTGGCATCATGCGACAGATGGACGATGGCATCTCGCTCGACACCGATAACTCGAACATCTGGATACACCATATGGATGTGTTCTACGGCAAGGCCGGCTCAGGTGACCATGCCAAGGGCGATGGCTCCATCGATGTGAAGTCGGACTCGAAGTTTGTCACCATCGACAACTGCCACTTCTGGGACACCGGCAAGTCGTCGATGGCCGGCATGACGAGTGAGTCGGGACCCAACTACATCACCTATCACCACAACTGGTTCGACCATAGCGACTCGCGCCATGCCCGCGTGCGCACCATGTCGGTACACCTGTGGAACAACTATTTCGACGGCGTGTCGAAGTATGGCATCGGTGCCACCTCAGGGTCGAGCATCTTTGCTGAGAACAATTACTTCCGCCATACCCACGACCCATTGCTCATCTCGCTGCAGGGCACCGATGCCAAGGGCACGGGCACCTTCTCGGGAGAGAGCGGCGGCATCATCAAGGCTTACGGCAACATCTACGCCGAGACGGGCTCGTCGAGCTACTACGTACCCATCACCTGGGCACAGAACGCCACGAGTTTCGACTGTTATGAGGTGGCCCAGCGCAACGACCAGGTGCCCGCGTCAGTGGTGACGCTCTCGGGGGCTACCAGCTACAACAACTTCGACACAAATGCCTCGTTGATGTACACCTATGAGGTGGATGATGCCAATGACGTACCCACGAAGGTGACCGGATACTATGGTGCCGGCCGACTGAACCACGGTGACTTGCAGTTTGCCTTCAACAATGCCACCGACGATACCGACTATGGTGTGAACTCAGTCCTGGCTGCGCTCCTCGACAGCTATACAGGCTACACACCAGCAGACAATAGCAGTACCGATCCTGGTACTACCGACCCCGGCACGACCGCCCCCGGCACTACCGATCCTGGTACTACCGACCCTGGCACCGCTGAGGCCGTGGTGTGCAGCTTCGACAAGAGCGGCGTGCCCTCATCGACGGCCTTTACCGTGGTGGGCAACGGCTCAGACAGCAAGGGAACCGCCACCTACGACGGAAATACGTATGGCACCTGCTTGAAGATGGAATCGACCACGAGTATCAAGTTCACGCTGGCCGAGGCTATGGCCATGACGCTGGTCTTTGGCGACACCGAGACGGCATCGTTCAAGTTCGATGGCACCAAATATACGGGTGCTGCCAGCACCTATACCATGGATGTGGAGGCCGGCAGTCATGAGATCACCAAGGCTGACGTCCGTAACCTGTTCCTCATCGTGCTGAACAAGAAATAAACTGAACGCAGGCTTGGCTTGCAAGATCATAAAACTGCTCCATCTGGAGCGTGAGGACTAAGCGAAGTATTGCAAATACAAAAATCCCGGGAATAATCTCGGGATTTTCCTTTTTCCAGAAGATGGTATAAATAGTACGGTCACGCTATCAACCATGCATAGGACTGGGCACGACTGTATGCCGTCATGAGAGGAAGAACGGCCTCTCCAGCCTTTGACGGCCACGGGGAAAAGGATAATGTTTGTTCTGTACACCGATGGGAAAAGGATGATGACATCACCACAGCGAGATGATACGTGGCGCGCAAGTGGTCATCGTGGTGTGTGGCGACACCGCGCGCATGGCGCAGGGACAGAGTCGCGAGGCATGGGTACAGGATGTGGCGGCCGCCACCGAGAACCTGTTGTTGGCCGCTCATGCCATGGGACTAGGGGCCGTATGGACCACCGGTTATCCCGTAGAGCGCAAGGTGGGGTATATACGCCAGCGTCTCGGCCTTCCCGGAAACCTCATCCCTCTGGCCTCGGTGCTGATAGGCTATCCGGCTGACAACGGACAGCCTATGGACAAATGGGACCCCGAGAAGATTACATGGGGCATGGCGACCACAGTGTCTCGCCCTTAGCCCTTTTGACGCTGTCGGCGTAACGTTCCATGTTTCGGGACGGTCGGCAACACCCACCATACTTATCCTCCAATAATTCCTTTTATGAAGTATTTCTTATCATTGTTGGCTTGTGCGTTTGTCATGAGCCTAAATGCTCAACGTGCCCACAAACCCGACTCGAAGATCGATACCACGGCTTATTACAAGCTCGACGAGGTACAGGTGACTGCGCCCACGGGCGTAGGCAGGATACGACAGACAGGGTATAATGCTGTGACGATCGACACCAAGTCGATGCAGAATACCACCAAGACGCTGGCCGATGCCTTGCGCATGACCCCGGGGCTGAAGTTGCGCGAGGCCGGGGGCGTGGGCGGCGAGACCAATATCATGCTCGACGGCATGGACGCCAAATATGTGAAGGTGTTTATCGACGGCATCCCACAAGAAGGGGTGGGCAGCGCCTACCGGCTCAGTAACATATCTGCGGGCACGGCCGACCGTGTAGAGATCTACAAGGGCGTGGTGCCCGTGGAGTTTGGCACCGATGCCATGGGTGGCGTCATCAACATCGTCACGCGCCGCCGCCCGTTCAGGTGGTATGCCGACGCGTCATACTCCTACGGCTCGTTCAATACCCATCGGTCTACCGTCAGGGCGGGACAGCAGCTGAAGAATGGCTGGAGCTATGACCTGAGCTTCTATCAGAACTATTCGGACAACAACTATAAAATCAAGACATTCGTCACCCAGTTTCTCGACAACGGCTTCGAGCAGACCGACCGCAATAAGATAGAGACCGTGCGCCGCTTCAACGGTCAGTATCACAACGAGGCCGTCACAGGCTCCATAGGTCTCACTGGCCGCAGCTGGGCAGACCGACTGCTGTTCAACGTGACCTATTCGCATGAGTATCAGCAGATACAGAATGGTGTGCGACAGGAGATTGTCTATGGGCAGAAGCACCGCAAAGGCACTGTGCTCATGCCCCGGCTGTCGTATTCGAAGCGCCACTTCCTGGTTCGCGGCCTGCAGATGGATGCCGACCTGTCGTACAGTCATAACATCAGCTACAATGTCGACACGGCGGCCTATAAGTACAACTGGTACGGGGAGAGCCTGCGCACCGGCAGCCCGGGTGAACAGAGCTACCAGAACACAGAGAGCGCCACGGATATATGGACGGCCAGGCTGGCTGCCAAGTATCACTGGTCACGCCACCATCTGCTGACGTTCAACTACTCGTGGAACCATTTCAACCGCAAGAACCGCAGCTATTTGGCGAACACGAGCCGCATCACCGACTATACCATCCCTAAGAAGACTGCCAAGAACATTGCGGGCCTCTCGTACCACTACACCCCCTCGCGGCTGTGGAACGCCGTGGTATTCGGCAAATACTACGGCGAGCGGGTGGAAGGGCCAGTATCGCAGAACGCGGACGGCATCGGCGGATATGTCAGTCAGCGTATGTCGTCAGACGCCTTGGGCTATGGCACGGCGCAGAGCATCTTCCCACTGCGCGGACTGCAGGCCAAGCTGTCGTACGAGAAAGCCTACCGGTTGCCCACCATCACCGAGCTCTTCGGCGACGACGACCTTGAGTCGGGACGGGCAACACTCAAGCCGGAGTCGAGCCACAACTATAACGTCAACCTCAGCTACGACCTCACGCTAGGCCGTCAGGCCATCCACGCCGAGGCGATGGGCATTCTGCGCGACACCCGCAACTTCATTCGCCGGACGATAGAAAGCGTGAGCGGCACCTACTACGGGGCCTACGAAAACCACGGCCGCGTGCGCACCATGGGCTATACGCTCTCGCTGCGCTACAGTCCGGCCCAGTGGATCACACTCGGCGACACCTATAACGACATTGCCGCCAAGGACCGCGAGCGCAACCTCTCGGCCAACAGCGGACAGAGCAGCCTGCACTATAATGTAAGGATGCCCAACATGCCCTACCGCTACGGCACGGCCGACGTCACCATGAGATGGGTGGGGCTGGGAGCTGCTGCCAACACGCTGACGCTGACCTACAACCTGAACTATCAGCACGAGTTCCCCCTCTATTGGGAAAACATCGGCAGTGCCGAATCGAAGAAGCGCGTGCCCACGCAGACGGCCCACGACGTGGCACTGACCTACAGCATTGGCGCACGCTACAACCTCTCGCTCGAATGTAACAACATCACCAACGAGGACCTCTACGACAACTTCTCCATCCAGAAGCCCGGACGTGCCTTCTATGCCAAGGTCAGGGTCTTCGTGGGCAAATAACGATAAATCAAAACTTCAATAACAACATAAACTTCAATTCGCAATGAAACATTCAAAAGCATTACCTCTCTATGCCGCGATGCTCATGGCCATGACCGCATCGATGACCGCATGCAGCAGTGACGACAATGTGGTTGACAACGGCCCGGAGAGCTCAGGCACCGACATCAAGACGGCCGACAAAGGCTCGATCATCGTGGCAGCCACGGTGGATGGGGTGAACTATTTGGTATCGACCAACAGCCTCGACGAGGGCGTGATCAGCATCAAGGGACAGGGCAAGGAGACCGAGACCGGCACCTACTGGATTTTCAAGGATGACAAATATCTCTTCCGTCTGGTCTATAATCAGGGCAACAGCGGCACGGGTTCGTCGTATCTGCTGAACTCGGGGAACAGCATCGTAGACGGACTGACCTACAACTTCAACCGCGTGACCACCTACGGCTCGTGGGGAGACAATGTCATCACGGTGTCGGCAGGCAACACCACCGTGACAGACAATGCGGGCAACATCGCCCAAGGACTGCTGGCCAACTATCTCAGTGCCACCAACGGCACGGTAAAGACACAGACCTATCCTGCCGAGAATTTCCTCGGCAACGGCGAGTATGTGAGCTTTTCGGGATTTGTGGGGGCCAATGGCAAGCGCTATACCTCTGTGGTGCCCATGGGCATGAGTGTCTATGGCGTGAACCGCTACCCCGGGATGGTCACTTCGACCGACCTCATCGCACAGGCCGACGGCGGACTGCGCAGTTCGGCATACGTCAAGGGTAGCATCCCCTCCACGCAGTATCCCGACTCGGCCTTCGTGGCCATCTATTCGGGTTCCGATTTCAGCGAGCACTCCGTCATCGCCCGCACGGGCAAGATAGGCTATGCCTCCGGACGCTTCAAGTCGCAGTATTACCAAACCATCTGGGCCAACGACAATGGCGACTTGTATGTGTTCTCGCCCGGTTACGGTCGCTATAGCGTTTACGACACTGAGGCCCCCGACCTGAAGAAGGTCAAGGGACAGCTGCCCTCGGGTGTGGTGCGCATCAAGAAGGGTGAGACCCAGTTCGACCCCACCTATTATGTCAACCTCGAGGCCATCGGTCCTAAGCTCCCCATGTATCGCTGCTGGCATGCCACGGGCAACTATTTCCTGCTGCAGCTCTACACACAAGGCATCTCGCGTGAGGCAACCGGTGCCACTCGCCTCGCAGTCTTCGATGCCACGACGGGCCAGCTCACCGTGGTAACCGGATTGCCAGAGGAGAATACCATCACAAGTTTCGGCAATTCTCCCTATACCCATAACGGTTATATCTACATGCCTGTGACCACCACGGCCGAAGGATCCTATCCTGCCTTTTATCGCATAGATCCCAAAACCGCCGAAGCCACCAAGGGAGCTACCGTAGAGGCCGAGTCGGTGACCGTTGCCGGATGGCTCAACAGACAATAATATGTAGATGTTCTATGTTCTAGGAATCCAAACTGTGGCACTGCTCTAAATACAGGGCTTTCTTGGAAGAACCAAGAAAGAAACAGAGGGCGTGTGCCTATTTGATATGAACCCACCTAAACCTTTCGGTGTTCATATCAAATAGACACATTCTCTTTTTATAATGCTCCCATTTTTTAGTCAACCGTGAAGATCCAAATAAATAGTCTTGCCACCAATCAAGCCAGGGCAAGGCAAGGCTATGTTCATACTCTCTTTCCTTGTTCTGAATTATAGGTGGGTTCTATTAATCCTCAAATCCGCAACTGTTGCGATAAAATGCCAGTTTGGCTCATAACCATCATTTTGTTGGCTTTGGCTATCATGATGGTGTCGTATTTTTCGTGACAGAGCATTTCATCCCCTTACCCCACAAAGCGACTTGAGGCAATACGCCGTTGAACACCGACAAGCAATAAGGATTACCCAAAGTCTGTATTGAACATGTTTCT
>JBHAFS010000023.1:0-50094 GCA_041856205.1 Prevotella sp. | reverse complement strand
TTCGGCGAAAAAATGTCGATTTTATTGAATATTTTTTGAAATCTTGACAAAACGGTGCAGGAAAAATGGGGTTCTCCTTATTATATTACGCAGGGAGGTGGATAAGCTAGAACAGGGGGGGGCAGAGGAAGGGATGAAGACGGGAGGATGGATGAAGATGAAGGGAGGAAGGGGAAAAAGAACAGCAGGGAGAGAGCGGGAGAAGGGGATGGGAGGATGGCCGCCATGGCATGGCGGCCCACAAAATGCAAGCAAAAGAAAATGCAAAAGGAGACAGAAGGGGAAAAGGAGGAAAAAGGCAAAAAAAGGGGGAGAAACTTAAAGCAAAGGCGAAAGAAAATCGAAGGGAAGCTAAAGGTGAAAGAAGCCTTCAAGCCACCCTAAAAAACAAAGGCCAGGATGCCCTGGCCTTTGTTTCAGTGATGGTAGATGTCCTCGGGCTTTAGTTCAATGAGGGTACCCATGCCGCGCAAGCGCTGTAGATCGAGTGTTTTCTTGTTGCCCACGATGATGACCACACGGGGACGGCCCTGGATGTACTCTCGATAGAAAGATGATACATCGGATGCCGACAACGCGGGAATGGCCGATACCATCGCATGCTCGGGATCAGTGGTGTAACCCAGCAACTTACAGTTGGCAACAAACTGCCCGACCATCCTGAAAGATGGGTAGCCGTTGTTGATGGTGTTGATGATCTGCTGTCGTGCAGCATTAATGTTGGCATCACGCAGCGGCATGTTGGTAAGCAACGTATCGAGCGTGGCCAATGCCGCCATAGTCTTATCGGCTTGCGTGCCCATACGGGTAAGGTAGGCACAGGGAGCCTGTGGGGCAACCCGCAGGTCAGGAGCAACTCTATAACCTCTAGCCGAATAGGCATATGCCCTGAACTCGCGGATATCTTGAAACATCAGCGATGACATGCCACTGCCAAAATAATCGGACCACAACCTGAAACGTGCCCGCTCGCCCTCTGTGGGCAAGGATGCCAGCTGCTGGCAGGTGCCAACGATGGTCTGTCGCGCATTTGGATTATCGTACAGGTAAACCACTGGGCGGTCAGTGGGTCGTACCCTGTGCGTCACCTGTTGGTAAGGCTCTGTAACCTGACCGACAGGAACATACTGCCGCACAGCCTGTTCCACAGTGTCTATCGGAAGTCTTCCACAATAGACCACGTCGAGCTGGGCATGCTGCAATTGCTTGAAGAGGCTCACCAGCTGCTTGCCATCCATACGCCGCAGTTCCTTTGCCGAAAGCCTACGCAGGAACAAAGAGCTGTCACCATAGGCCACCATCTCCCAGACGGCATCGGCGATATTGGCATTATCCTTGAAGAAAGAGCGCTCCCCTACCCTCACCCCTTTCACCAAGTCGGCATACCGTTTCTCATTGGCCTTGGGATTCGTAAGAAACTCATTGAGCAGTTGCATGGCAGGCAGCAGACGGTCGTCGAAGCCCGTGAGTGTAAGCGTCACATCGCTGTGATTAGCCGATGCCTCCAGTGTAGCCCCCACCCGTTGCAGTTCTCGCCCCAGCAACTGTCGGCTCAACCGCTCGGTGCCGATGCCATTGAGATAATCGGCCAGCACCGACAGCCGTCGGTCGTTCCATGCCCCTCGCCTATAAATCAGTCGCAGCGTGAAGATATTGTTCATGACATTGGGTGTGGCGTATAGGCTGACCAGCGGAGCCAGTTGCCGGTGCGTGACATCGCGGTCGAAATCCACCAACTTAGGTGGTAGCTGTGCAATAGGCATGAGCGACAACTGCTGTGCATAGTCTGACTGGCGTCCCACGTTGGCAGGCTTCACCGGTGTGTAGCCTGGCTGCATGACATGCTCCCGAGGGTAGCGTCCTAACTTTTTCGACACCTTGAGCGAATCGTCGTTGAAATATCTGCGTGTCACCCGCACCACATCATCACGGGTAACAGCAGCCAGCCTGGCACTATAGTCGAGCACCTGCCGCCACGGTAGACCGTGCGAAAACGCATTGACCATGGCCTTGCTGCGTCCACCGATGTCTTCCATGGCCAACAACTGTCTCCGCTGCAACGCCAGTTTCTCGGCCTCAAGTACCTGGTCGGAGAAAAGTCCATTCCTCAGCTTGTCAACTTGCTCCCAACACAACCGGTCGGCGTTCTTCTTGCTGCCGAAGGGAATGCGGGGCACGAAACCGAAGCCGAAAACACTGAAATCCTTGAAGTCGAAGCCCCCAGCCTTGGCCAACATCAACAGGTTCTCATTGCTCAGCGAGTCGAGCAGCCCTGTCTCAGAGTCGTTGGCCAGCAGACTGCACATCACCTCAAAGGCAGCCTTGTCGGCATTGTGTTCGTCGGGTGCCTTGAAAGCATAGCCCGCGGCCTTGACAATAGGCACCGGAATCTTGATTTTCAATTCCTTACTCCCCTTGAAATCCCTGATTTTCGCGGGCTCCCGCTGCGGTGCCGTCCCAGGGCGAATACGTCCGAAGGTACGCTCGAGCAGTGGCTGCAGACTGTCAATGGCAATGTCACCACAGAGCATCAGTCCCATGTTGCCGGCCACATAATAGGTATCGTAGAACTGCCGCATTTCGGTCATGCGCGGATTCTTGAGGTTCTCTGTCGATCCGATGATAGGCCAGGCATAGGGTGTACCCGCCAGGGCATAGCGCTGTGCTGCCTCTGCCGCTTGCACAACCATCTGGTCGGAATACATATTCTTCTCCTCATACACCGTCTCAAGTTCCCCCTGGAACAGCCTGAACACTGGCGACACCAGGCGCTCGGCATTGAGTTCGCACCACTGCGCGAGATACTGCGGCGAAAAGGTGTTGTGGTAAACCGTCTCGTCGAAAGAGGTATAGGCATTGAGCCCTGACCCGCCGTAGCGCGTGATGAGCTGCTCAAACTCGTTGGGAATGGCATACTGCGCGGCCTGGAGCGAGAGGCGGTTGATGTGACGCTGTATGTCGAGACGTCGGCGCGCGTCGGTGGTCTGTGCCAGCAGGTCATACTGTGCCGCAATGCTGTCGAGCCATGGCTTCTCGGCAGCATAGTCGACGGTGCCGATCTTATCAGTACCCTTGAACAGCAGATGCTCAAAATAGTGGGCGATGCCCGTGTTGGGACAATCCTTGGCCCCGGCCTTCACCACCACTGCGCCAAAAACCTTGGGCTGCGAACGGTCGACATTGACCCACACGGTGAAGCCATTGGCGAGTTTGATTTCCTGTACCTGCAGCGGAGCCTGGGCGACGATACCAAGACACATGCCTATTGCCAAAATAATAACATACAGCTTCTTCATATCCAATCCATGATTTACCGATAGCAAAGATAGTGATATTTCAAGTATAAAACTTAAAAAAGGGAAAAAGAATGGCATGGTAATTGTAGTTCAACAGTAAATAGCGTATATTTGCAAACATTATCGCGTACAAACCAAACATTAATATAGAAATATGGATATCAGAGAATTGGAACAATTGGTTCAGGAAAGACAAGGCGCACTGTCGGCAGCGTTCCCTGCCTTGATGCGCAAGGTTTATGTATGGATGACCATGGCGCTGGCCATCACGGGCATCTGCGCCTACGGCGTAGCCCAAAGTCCCAGCCTGATGCGGCTGCTTTTCAGCAACAGCATGACCATTTGGGTGCTGTTCATCGCCGAACTGGGTTTGGTGTTCTACACCACCGCCCGCATTGACAAACTGTCACTCACCACAGCCACATCATTGTTTATTTTATACTCGGCCCTCAACGGCGTGACGCTTTCGAGTATCTTCGCCATCTATGCCGGTGCCACCATCGCCAAGGTGTTCTTCATCACGGCCGGCACCTTCGCCGCCATGGCCGTCTACGGCTATGTCACCAAGGCCGACCTGAGCAAGATGGGACAAATCATGTTTATGGCCCTCATCGGCCTCATCATCGCCACGGTGGTCAATGTCTTCCTCAAGAGTGCCATGTTCGACCTCATCCTGAGTTACATCGGCGTGGGTATCTTCGTGGGGCTCACCGCCTGGGACAGCCAGAAGATCAAGCGTATACTGGCCGTGCAGACCGATATGAGCGAGACAGCTCAGAAGATTGCCCTCATGGGTGCCCTGACCTTATATCTCGACTTCATCAACCTCTTCCTCTATCTGTTGAGGATATTCGGAAACCGCGATTAATCATCCCCCAACTTTCACAATACGAAGCCTCGCCCCCCCCAACAGGAGCGAGGCTTCTTGCGTAAAGAGCCCTATGCCCAAGATGTTTTTTCCTTGCCCGAACACAAAAAAACGGCTCTTCCGTTGGAAGCTATGTCAGAAACGACTATCTTTGCAACATATCAAACAACTTACCTCACATGAAAAAACTATTCATCACCCTGCTCTTTGGTCTGGCCATCGCGCCATCGGCCATCAGTGCGCAGTCGCTGACCAAGCAAGACCTGGACAGCTTGGCCAACAAGTATTTTAATGAACAGAACTATGAGAAATCACTGGCCCTGAGACAGAGACACCTGGAAGCCCTCAAGCAGGAGGTGGGCGACACCGACTCGGTGTATATCATGAAACTCATTCAGGTGGGCAAATGCTACTATCGGATGAACGAGACAGCCAAAGCCATCGACTGTGCTCAGCAGGTGGTCGACCGCTACGGCCGATATGTGAGCCAGAACGACGAGAACTATGCCTTCCTGCTCGACAATCTGGCACTCTACCAGTCGACCGACAACCGCTATGCCGAAGGACTGAAGAATGCTGAGCAGGCCCTGGCCATCTACCAGCGTTTCTATACGCACAACCACGACCTGGCCGTCATCTACGAGCGCGTGGCCGAGCTGTCGCATCACCTCGGCGACCATGCCAAGGCGGTACGCACCGAGCTCATGGCCCTCAACGTGCTAAAGAAACTGTATGGCGAACACTCGCAAGAGTATCTCGACGAGGCACCTTACCTGCAGAAATACTACGAGGCCAACGGCAATGCCGACAAGGCCGAGGCGCTGGCCAGCAGGCTGGAGACGCTGACCAAGGAGACCAAAGACGGCATCGTAGACCTGCCCGAACCCATCGAATTTGAATCTGCCGAGCAAGCCAACGCCCACAACAACGATGCCCTGCGCTGCATCAAATACTATCTGAACCACTATGTCACGGCCGACCAGATCAACGAGGCCGCGCAATACATCCTCCGGTGGTCGGAGGCCACCTCCGACAGTCATGTGGTCATCGGAGAGAATGAGGCCAAGATGATGAACCAGAGATCGTCGATGCCCTACGCCGTCGCTTACCTGGCCGGCTGCGGCCGCTATGCGCTGGAGACGGGAGAGGCCGACTTCACCCTCGACACCTACAAGGGTGCGATGGTCGACGTGCTGAATTTCTACCAAGCCAACAAGCAACACACAGGTACGGTGAAGTATCTGGAGCAATATATCAAGGCTTACGAGAAAGGCCGTGACCGACTGGAAGAGGCCTTGGAGAAGAATTTTCCCGGCAAGCTCGACGAGGAAAAGATCAAAAGAATAAAGAATGGTGAGACTGTGAAGGTGGAGAAATAAGAGACTGGGCAGTCGCTCAGCACCATGCCGAACGACTGCCCATCTTTATTTTGTGGCCGGCGGCAAGTCGGCCGCCCCACTGCCCCACGCCTTGTTGGGCCGTGGCCCCATCACCAGGTGGAGCGTGCCACCTTGGCTGACCATGTCGTGTGTGATGTAGCTGCGGGTGTAAGGCTGTCCGTTCCACGTGGCCTGCTGGATATAGATGTTATCGTCGGAGACCTGTGGTGCCTCGATGACGAGACGGCCTATGCGCGCCCTGCTGAAGGAGGGCGTGCCAAGGACATAATACGGCGTGGCAGGGCATACAGGATAGAATCCCAGGGCCGAGAAGACATACCATGCGCTCATTTGTCCCGCGTCGTCGTTGCCCGACAGTCCACCCGGTGCCTCCACGTATTCGGTCTTCAAGATTTGGTGTACCAGGGCCTGCGTCTTCCAAGGCTCTCCGGCCCAGGCATACAGATAGGGTATCTGATGGCAAGGCTCGTTGCCGTGCCAGTAGAATGATGTTCCGCCCAAAAGAGCACCACCACGAGCCCCATCCCAGCCCTCTCCGGAAGGGGAGGGAGATGCTATACCGAAGAGGGTATCGAGCTTTTCTATGAACTTTGACCGGCCGCCCATGGCCTCCATCAGTCCGTAGACATCGTGGGGCACGTAGAACGAGTAGTGCATGACAGCGCCCTCGGTGATAAACGGCACGCGTGAGGTGAGGTCTTTGTTGTTGAGCCACCTGCCGTTGCGGTAACGTCCATCGGCCCATCCGGTGCGCGGATTGATGACGTTACGCCAGTTGCCCGACCGCGCCATCAGCGCCTCATAGTCGGCCGTCGTGCCCCATGCCCTGGCCAGTTGTGCCGCACAGAAATCGTCGTAGGCATATTCCAGCGTGCGGCTCACCTGCTCATGGGTGTGGAAAGCCTCCATCACCGAGTCTTCCAAGGGGATATATCCGTAGCGTAGATAGCTCTCCAGGGCCCTCCGTCCCATGCCGTCCTTGTATTCCTCACGGCTGCGGGGCGTCTCAAAGGCGTTCTTCCGCACCCCCTCGTAAGCCTTCTTCACATCAAACCGTGCGCCGTTCTTCACGAAGCTGTCGGCCAGTACCGATGCCGCATGGTCGCCGATCATCGCCGCGGTGTAAGAGTTCCAGCATGGGAAGATGGGCATCCATCCACCCTCGGTGTACATATTGGCCAAGCTCTGCATCATGTCGGCCGTGCGTCGCGGGTCGATGATGTTGAGCAACGGCAGCTGTGCCCGGTAGATGTCCCACATCGAGAAGTCGGAATAGCTCGCCTGCCGCCCACCGCCAGTAATGATGCCATTGCCACCCTGCAGGGTCTTGCCAAGGGCAAACCTGGGCCTGCGGCCATCCACGTCGCTGATGACATGAGGCAAGAATGAGGCCCGATACAAGGCACCGTACAGCTGGTTGACCTTCTTCTCGTCGGCCGACTCCACCTCCACCCGCTGCAGCTGTCGCTGCCAGATACTGTCCAGTGCCAATCTAGTGCCGAGGAAGTCCCAGCCCTCAATCTCACTCATGTTGCGCCATGCACCCTCCAGGTCGGTGAAACTCGATGCCGCCTTGAAGAGGATCTGCTCGCCGGCATGCGCGTCGAGGGTGACATGGGCCACGGTGTCGGTCACGCCGAACGACTTGATAGGGCGCTGGAACTGCACCACATACCATCCGCAGAAGCCTGCCCGCTCGCCCCACCCCTGGTAGATGCGGTGTACAGGGTTGTAGCCCCAGATGCAGTTGCGTGCCGTGTCGACCGTGACAAAGCCCTCGCCCTCGTCACTGTTGGGGTTCACCACGATATGCACCTCGCCGTCATTGTCGGGCATGACCCTGAAGATGGCACTGTGGCTGCGTCCGGTCATCTCGGTCATCAGATGCTCGACGGGCAGGTAGAGCGCGTAGTAATAAGGATGCGAGATCTCGTCGTCGTGCGAGAAGCGGGTGGCCCGTTCCGTTGGCTTCAGCCGCAGCCGTCCGGTCATCGGCATCAGCGTGAACGACCCATAGTCTTGCGTGCAGCCGCCCACCAGCCAATGACTGTTGCGAAAACCCTGGAACAGCGAGTCGCGATAATAATACGGTGCCACACATTTCTGTTCGGTGTCCTGCGTCTGCGGCGTCCAGAAGTTCATGCCGTGGGGCTCCAGCACCGCCGGTATGGTCTGTCCGTGCTCCTCCGACCCTTTGCCGTAGCGACCTCCGAAGGGTCGCGGCTGCCCCTTCCAATATTCGGGCAAGGCATAGTCGGTACCCACCATCGTATTGATGCCCCGCGTGCGCTCCATCCACTGCTGACGATACAGATAGGCCGCGTATTGTGCCTTCACATCCGCCCATCGGTACCACAGCTGTCGGTCGTGGGTCATCACGGCCGTCACGCCCCCCAAGGCTACGGGCTGCTCGTTGAGCCAGCAGCCCACCATCACCTGGCCCTCCGCATCGTGGCAGAACACCATTTGCAGGTTGGCGGCCATGGGTACAATCTCATCGAGTGGTCCGTACACCGTCTTACCGCCTATCACCAAGGGCTGCGGCAGGGCCCTGAGCAGACTCAACAAACGGTAGAGCCCTGTGTCATGGCCAAAGCGCAACGTCGCCGCCGGCGTGCCGTGGGCGATGGCCAAGTCGGCCCCGACAACGATGTTCTGCCACAGTCGGGCGGCACACTGTGCCGGTATGTCACGACTCTCGGCACCCGTGCCATTCTGGTGCCACATGCGGGCGCAGTTGTAGCGATAGATCGCCTCCATCTCGCTACGTGTGAAGAGGTCGAAGAGCGATACCTTCAGTCCATCCACGTCCTGCATGTCGGTGGCAATGGTGTGCAACTCTGTGAACAGGCGCTCCTGTCCTTTCACCTTCGAGGGGTCTTTAAACAAGGTCGCCATCAAGCGGTCGGGCTTTGCCCCGAGCGTCGCCCTAGTCTCCATCTGCAACAGCATCTCGTCGGGCGAGTCGTAGCTCATCCATGCCATGTCGGCCGAATCGGTGGCCATCACGATGCTGACCTCCGGTCGCTGCGTGCGCAGCTCACCGACGAAGGCCTCCATGCTCCGCCTGCAACGGTCAACCACGCTCGACCGCGCCTCCACCCGGGCATCCTTACCCAGCAACGCGCTAAAGCGTTGGGCCATCCTCCCGGCCAGGGCCTGCTGCTGACGCTCCCCCACAGGGGTGAGCCGTCCGCCGTTGCCCCGGGCGTTGTCCCACACCTTCTGCAGACGTCGGGCCACATCGCGACCCTTGCGCGTCAGGTTGCTGCCATCGGTAAAATGCGCCAGCACCCACTCATAACGGCTGTCGCTGGGCAGCCACCGTGAGCCGTGGCGACCGTAGTGACTGATATAAAAAGGAGTATAGCCCTCGGGCAGCGAGGCAAAGGCCTCTGCCTCCGGCGCATGGTAGGCATAGTACACGCCCCCCAACTGTTCGTTGGTCTTCTGCGCCCCGACGATGACGGCCAGCTGCAGGGCCATGAATAGCAATAGGGTTTTCTTGATCATCTGTTCTTTCGATTTCATTGTATTTTATTCCGTCTCCGGGCATGATGTCTTAGTTGAACGTCATCGTCCAGTCTATGCCCAGCGGATTGTTCTTCATCTTCCTGACCATGGGGAGCCTGCCAACGGTCTCTATCCACATCTCCGTGCCATCCACATCGGCTTTCACACGAATGAGCCCATTGTCGCGGTCGTACTCGCGCCAGGTGATACCGTCGTAGACAAACTGTCCGGTTGTCAGCAAACTGTCATACGCCGCACGTGAAATAAACAGGAACGTGCCCTCGCACACGTAGGTACGTCCGGGACGGTAGGCACTCTCCCAGCAGAAGCCTGTGGCGTGATCCACCACCGTCTTCGGGATGAGATAGGTGCAGCCGTTGCATGTCAGTCGCAGCGTATCGCCCTCCCACTGCGTGCTCATCGGCCATGTGCGATACTGACGGTTGAGGGTGAAAGACACTGAAGCCTCCCCCAAGCCCTCCGGTATAGAATTAGCCTCCCCCGACCCCTCCGGTAGGAGGGGAGAGCCATGCGGGATGGGAGCTGTGGAGGGTGAGGACGGTGTGGAGGAAGAGGACGGTATAGAAGGAGAGGACGGTGTGGAGGGTGAGGAGGAGGTGGCTATGCGAACGGGAGAAATGGAGAGGTAGTGAGCCTGATGCTGATCTCCCCTCCTACCGGAGGGGTCGGGGGAGGCTTTTTCTATACCGGAGGGGTCGGGGGAGGCTACCGGATATTTGCCCAGCATGGCCCACACGAGCCAGGCCGACATGGCCCCGCTGTCGTCGTTGCCGGGCAACCCGTCGGGGGTGTCGGAGAAGTAACGGTTGACGATCTGCGACACGCGCTGGGCACTCAGGTCGGGCCTGCCGATATAATGATAGAGGTAAGGCGTGAGAAACGAAGGCTCGTTGCCCACGTTGTAGTGACCGTTGTCGAAGAAGGTGTCGAGGCGCTGGCGGAAGGCCTCCTCGCCCCCACACAGCCCGATGAGCGTCGGCACGTCGTGGGGCACGCTGAGCGAATACTCTGCCGAGAGGGCCTCGTAGAAGAACGTGTCCCACCAGGCGATGTGCCAGGGGGCCACCTTTGTGTCGGGCTTGTAGGGGATGAGCGGATGAAACACCTTCGACTTGCCCCATGGCACTGAGTCGAGCCAACGGCCCGAGGCGTCGCGCGGGAGGATGAATCCGCGCATGCCCTGCCATTCGTAGTCGTCACGCCAGAGCTTGCGCCAGTTGCGCGAGCGCGCCATATACCTGTGGTAGAGGTCGTCGTGCCCCAGGCCGCGTGCCACCTGTGCGATGCACCAGTCGTCGAAGCTATACTCCACGGTGCGTGTGCCCGCCCTCGCGATGCCGTAGGGCACGTAGCCCAGGCGGTTGTATAGCTCCAGACCGCCGCGCCCCTCTTTCTCGTCATCGGCGGGCGGCACTTCGGCATCTTTCAACATGGCCTGCAGGGCCAGCTCATAGTCGATGCCCTTCAGCCCCCTTGCGAAGGCGTCGGCGATGACCACCTCACCGTGCGACCCACCCTGAGTTCTACCGTTACAGTCGCCGCTGCGGGCATCGGGCATGTAGCCTTCGTGCCGGTAGATGTTGAGCAGCGCGTTGACCATCGGCACGGCACGCTCGGGATAATAGTCCATGAGCAGTGGGAACGATGTGCGGTAGGTGTCCCACAGCGCATAGTAGTCGTCGTAGTAGTCGCCGCCCTCCCATTTGGGGTTCTCGCCAGTCTTGTCAATGGGCATGAGCAGGGTGTGGTAGAGGGCGGTGTAGAACATCCGCATCTCCTTGTCCGTACCCTGGTAGGGCACGCGGGCGAGCATCGCCTCCCATGCCTTGGTCAACACGCGGCGCTGGGCGTCGAAGTCGCGCGCCATGATGTTGCGGCGGGCCTGGTCGATGGAAACATACGAGATGCCCACCTTGACATTCACCTGCGGGGCCGCGAAGCGTGCCTTCACAAAATATGGACCACCCTGCACGGCCGCCGTCATGGGCACGTCAGTCTGCAGCGCGAAGTACACCGTGTAGGCATCGCCGTTGTTCCAACCGCCGCGGACGGTCGTCGACCCCACCACCTCGCGCAGACTCGTCACCTCGACCGCAGAGGCCACAAACTGCTGCGCCTCGCGCTTGTTGGGAATGGTGTCCATGCCCAGAAACGAGGCCACATCGACCATCAGTCCCGTGGCACCGGTGATGCGGTAGAGCGCGCAGCGGTCGGAGGCCGTCACCTCAGTGCGCACACCGTTGTCGTAGGTGCAGGCATAATGGCCCAGCGACACCGTCTCGCCCCGACGCTGGTAGCTGTAGACCGGATGGCGCACCACTGCGCCCGATGGCAGCAGCAGTCCGGTGTAGCCCGGTGCGTCGTCGTACATGATGGGCTGGATGAGCACATTGCCATACTTCTGTCCGCCTCCCGTGCCGCTGACATGGGTCTGCGAGAAGCCTTTTACACGTTCGGGCAGAGGGGCCCAGCCTGCATTGGGCATCGACACTGCATCGGGGCCGGGCTTGGCCATGCCGAACGGCGCACACGGCCCCACAAACACACGCCCCACCCCCTCGCTGCCGATGCGTGGGTCGACATGGGTGGACAGCGACTGGGCGGCGCACCACAGCACCGACAGGGACAGACTGACGAGGGCGGCGAGCCGTTTCGGCAGGCGCAGACAGGAGTAGGAGAAGCAGGACATCTTAGCGAACTTTATCGGGGAGAATTTCAAAATGACACACCGCGCCATTCACCGGTATGTCGAGGATGAGATGGTCGGCCTTCAGTTTCTGGATGGCAAGGAAGCCTTTGTGGCTCGTGTGCGGCAGGATGGTGTTGGTACGCCAATAGTCTTCGTCTATGCGCTTCATGGTCTGTTCGCGCTCCCGGTCTTGTCTTTCATTCTCCGCATAACCGATGATATCGCTGGTCTGCTGGTCGCTACCATAGGCAGCCCCTACAATCATGCTGCTGAACATATCGGCCCAAAACAGGCTGCGCCTTGTTTTCTTTACATATTGGTTATAGGGCAGCACCGTGAGCGTGTCGCGCTGCAGGTCTTTCAAGTCGTCTTTCTTCAGCCTGAATATCCCAATCTGATGCCTGTACTTCTTCGAGGGCGTGGAGACACGATACACCGAGACCGTGGTCTGCAGGGGATCGAAGTCGAAAGGCACATCGGTGGCATTGGAGATGGCAATCTCGGGCTGGTCTAACCCTCCTGTGACATCCACCGTCACCGTTACCCCGCTGTGGTTGCAATAGTAGACCGTGGCATCGTTGCGGATGAACGTGCCATAGACCAGCGAGTCGGGCCGGGCCTCCTGCGAGAATCCCAGCGAGGGTGTCAACCCAAGAACAAACACGGCACTCGCCCATGCGAATGTCTTGATCAACTGCTTTTTCATCTTGCTATCTGTTTTGAATAAATCTTTGCTGTATATATAAATAAGGAGAAGCCTATTTCACCTCATAGACCTCATGCGGTGTCACCCCGTCGAAGACAGGACGCACGACGTCTTGCATGACGATGGCCGGCCGGAAATCGGCGTCTGCGAGGGTGAACCTGACGTTGCGCAGGGTGATGCCGTCCACATGGCGGAGATAGAGACCGTAGGCCGGCAACTCACCGAACATTGAGAACTCCGGGTATTTGTCTACCTGCTCGGGCACATCCTTGGCGCGCCACAGCGGCATATAGGCCATGCCCCTGGTGGCCCTTCCGGGACATGCTACCTCGATATTCTCCAGCGTCACGTCCTCGATGCAGTTGCCCGGAATGCCACAGATGCTGCTGGGAAAGGGGTTGTGGAAGAAGTCGACCTCAGGCCCGCGCAGGTCGTAGTCCTCGTCGGGTCGACCGAAGGGCACCTGGCAGTAGAGGTTGGAGATGGTGACGTTGCGCACCACACCCTTGCGCTCTCCCGCCCGCTGTCCCAGGCGGATGAAGATGGCATTACCGGTATTCACGGCATGGATGTCGCTCACCCTGACGTCCTCTATCCTCGCCCCATCCACGCTCTCGATAGCGATGGCCGAACGAAACGTGTCTTTCACTTTGATGCGCTCGATCACGATGCGCTCGAAGGCACCCCAGGAGCCCGTTCCAAACTTCACCGCACTGGCACTGCTCACCACCTCGCGGTCGGTGATGGCCACGTCGCGGTTGCCGCTGCCGGCATGGTACGACTTCAGGCAGATGCCGTCGTCGGCCGCGTCGACCCTACACTGCGTCACACTCACCCGCTCACAGTCGGTGAGGTCGATACCGTCGTTGTTCCAGTAGGCCCTGTTGTAGACGTTGAGCTGTTGCAACACCACGTCCTTGCATTGCTCGAACGACAGTCCCCAGTTGGCACTGTTGCGGCAGTTCACGCCCTCCATGCGCACCTGGGCGCACTCGGAGAAGTACACCAGTTTGGGCCGCACCAGCTCACTGGGCCGCTGCCTGCGCACGTTGTAATGGGCATCCACCAGTTCACCGGTGTGGTGCAGGCTGTCGGCGTTGAGGGCCAGCTGCAGTCCGTTACCGTCGATGGTGCCCTCGCCTACGATGCTGATGCCCGAGGCCTTGTAGGCCACAAGCAGTGCCCGGGCCGAATTGTCGTTGCGTGTATCGTTACCCGCGGTGCCCGCCGCTACAGGCTGATAGTCGTAGGGATTGACAGAGCCGAGCAACGTGGCCCCGCGCTCAAGCCTCAGCGTGATGCCGCTCTTGAGCTCGAGGCTGCCCGTGAGATAGACGCCCGAATCTACGACCAGCGTCCCGCCGCGCCGTGCCGCCAGCCGGTCGATGGCACGTTGCAGCACCGGCGTGCAGAGGCTCCGTCCGTCGCCCTTGAGGCCGAGGTCGCGGGTGTGGACTGCGATATTTCTCTGCGCCGCCACCATCTGTCCTACCGGAGCGAGGAGCATCCAGAGCAATAGATAACAGATTCGCCTTGTCATTGCTTGTCAGATTGATAAAGGCGGGTTGATGAACCCGCCTATGATGATGAATGATGTCGCTTCAATATCCCGGATTCTGCTTCCAAGTAGGATTGTTGTCCAGCACATCCTTGTGGATGGGGAATATCCGGCGCGTCTTATCGAAGTTGGCGTTGGCATTGTTCTTGTAATGGGGGAAGAACTCATCCTCGAAATGCCCGAACCGGATCATGTCATTGCGCCTCCAGCTCTCGCAGAAAAACTCGCGGCCACGCTCGTCGTAGAGTTCCTGCAACGAGGGGTTGTGGTCGAGCAGCGGTGCATGGGCATACGCCCTGATCTGGTTGAACAGCGACTGTGGCGTATCGCCGTTGGTGGCCATTCCACCGCGGGTGATGGCCTCAGCCTTCATCAGCAGGATGTCGGCATAACGGAAGATAGGCAGGTCGTTGCTTTGGTTGCGGCCGTTTTTGAAGTCATCGTTGATGACGAAGAACTTCACCGGGCGATAGCCCTGTCGCCAGCCCTCAATATCATCACCGATATCCATGGTCTTCATGTCGTTGTTACGCACGGTGATCGTCTTGGTCAGCACCAGCGGGTTGCCCCTGCGGTCCTTGGCTACCTGGGTAGTGGGAAGCAGCGTCTCAGGGTCATATACATGTACCGTATCGCCAATCACGCAGCTGTTGCGCTCGTCGCCAGGCAGACTGAACAAGCTGGCAAACTCTGGTGTCATGATCATGTAGCCGCCGCCCGAGTTGGAGAGGTTCATACCATAGTAGCTGGGTGACATGCTCTTCACGTCCTTGTAAGAATGGGCGCGACCATACTGCATACCTGTAGCCGTATAGGTGTCGTAGGGCATCACATAGATAAAATCCTCGACGTTCAGTTCTGTGTTCTTGGGGCCAAACTTGAACCGATAGGCCATCGACCCCAGACCGAACTTACCGCTCTTGATAATCTCGTCGCACACCTTGATGCAGTCATCCAGTTTCTCGTTCTTGGCCGTGGCTGCATCATACTGGTCAACCGATGCCGCGGTGTACACCGGCCAGTTGATATAGAGCTTGGCCAGCAAGGCCTGGGCCATATACTTGTTGGGCTTGCCATAATTCTCACCTCCTACCTCGGTAGAGAGTTGGGGGATAATCTCCAGCAGCTCTTTCTCTATGTACCTGGCCACGTCGGCACGCGGCTGACGGTCACGTATGTCGATACCCTCCACCGTCTCGTCGATGATGGGTGCGTCTCCCCAGCAGTCCATCATGATAAACTCAAAATAGGCGCGCATGGCCCGTGCCGGTGCCTTATACTTCACGTCGGCATCGCTGTTGATGACCTCGTTGGCCTTCACGCATCCGGTACCCAGCTCGCCCATCCAGTCGATGGTGGCGTCCTCATAGCTATAGTTGTGCAGACTAGGGTGGGCGTATGCCTCGCCGTCTATCCATCCACCACTGTACGACACGGCGGTTTGCTCATCGCTCGACAGCGTCATGGCCTCCATATAACGACGGCCCAGCACTCCCCTCAACTGACTGTAGATACCGGCCATCTGTGCATCCAGCGCCACAGCGCTGTTGGGATAAGCCGTATATTGTGACTTGACAGGGACATCCAAGTCAGTACAACCGGCTGTCAGTGCAATCAAGCCGGTGGCAAACATCATTTTTATCTTTGCATTCATGTTGTGTATCCTTTTAAGGTGGGTAATATTAATTAGCTTTGTCAGATTTCGAGACTATCTTCGAGGTCAAATTGTAAGCGAGCGAAGGAGTTATGCGGGCATAACGACTGAGCGAACTGGCAATTTGAGCCGAAGAGAGGCCGAAAGATGGCAAAACGCAACCCATTATTTATTTTTTTGTTTCGGTGGTAATTAATAGAACCCACCTAAATGATTAGAAGTTAACCTTCACGCCCACCATCACCGTGCGGGTGTGGGGATAGTTGCTCCAGCGATAGTCTACGCCCGGGTCGATGCCGCCGAGGTTGACCTCTGGGTCAAGCCCCTTGTAGCCTGTAATGGTGAAGACGTTGTTGCAGGTTACATAGAGCTGCGCCGACTGTATCCAGTCGTTGAAATGGGTGAACGTATAGCCAAGCGAGAGGCTCTGCAGCCTGAAGTAGCTGCCGTTCTCGAGGAAGCGGTCGGAGGGCACGTTGGAATAGGTGTCGGTAGCGGGACGGTCGTAGATAAACTCCTTCAGCACGTTCTTGCCGCCTGTGAAGAAGTCGGGCGCGGTATAGTGGGCGCGCGAACCGTTGTAGATCTTGTTGCCGAAGACACCGGTGAAGAACATGTTCATGCTCCAGTTCTTGTAGGCCAAGGTGTTGTTCCACCCCAGGTTCAGCTTGGGCTGGGCATTACCCACGATGGTGCGGTCTTTGTAGACCGGCGACTCGGTCACCTCGCCGGTGCGCTCGCCCGTGGCCTCGTCGTGTACATAGTATGTGGCTTTACCGGCATCATTGTAACCTGCAAACTCATAGATAAAGAACGTACCGATGGGCTCGCCTTCCATCACACGCTGGGTGTAGCCGTTCGACGACACACCGGCCACACGCGGGTCGCCCTGGGCGAAGGTTCCGGTCTGGTAAAGGTCGTTGGAGAGCTTGTCGACCGTGTTCTTGTTGTGCGAAAGGTTCAGCGTGGTGTTCCAAGTGAAATCCTTGGTCTTTACCGGGATGGCATTCACCGAGAACTCCACACCCGTATTGGTAATCTCGCCCACGTTGGCCTGGATGTTGTAGAAGGGATAGACGAATGTCGACACGGGATAGGTCCAGATCAGGTCCTTGGTCTTCTTGTTATAGAACTCGATGGAGCCGTTGACACGCCCGCCGGCAAAAGCATAGTCGAGACCCACGTTGAACATGCCCGTCGACTCCCACTTCAGGTTGGGGTTGGCGAGCTTGGTGGCACCCAGCGACACGTAGGTATCGCCGTCGGCCACGAAGTAGGAGCCCGATGCACCGTAGGTCTTCACGGCCGAATAGGCTCCGAATCCCAAGGCATTGCCGCTGACACCGTAACCCAAGCGCAGCTTGAGGTTGGAGAACACGTGCTGGCCTTTCATGAAGTCTTCCTCGGTGATGTTCCACGCGGCGCTGACCGAGGGGAAAGTACCCCAGCGATGACCGTCGCCAAACACTGACGATCCGTCACGACGGATGCTGGCCTGGAACATATACTTGCTGTTGTACGAGTAGCTCACACGTCCGTAGAACGAGATGTTGCGTACCGTCTCCTTGGTACCGCTCTGCACGGCAGGCATGCCGTCGATGGCACCGGCGTAGGTCAGGTTATACCACTTGAGGTTGTCGTCGAAGAAATTGTGTACCGTCAGACCGAAGCCGTCGTTGCTGCTCTTCTCCTCCCACGAGTAACCGGCCATGAGCGCGAGCTTGTGTACCTTGGCAAAGGTCTTGTCGTAGTTGATGTAGGTCTCGAAGGTCTGGCCATCGCCGAAATAGGTGCTGCGGGTGGCACGGCCGTTATAGTCGGTCAGTCCGGGCAGCTGCGACTGGTGGGAGTCGTAGGCACTGTAGGTCCGCTGCACATTGTCATAAGAATAGTTCATGTTCCAGAGCAGTCCTTCGATGATGCGCAGCGTGGCCTTGCCGATAAACTGATTACGCTTCCACATCGTTTCGGAGGTGTCCTCGTTGATGAGCGACAGCGGGTTGTAGTTCTGCGAACCGCTGCCCACCGTCCAGCTGCCGTCATCGCTGGTCACAGCATTGGTAGGGTTAAAGTAGTTCATGGCATCGAGCACCGACTCGCCGTCCCAGCCGTTTGCCACACCCTTGTGCTTGCCATAGAGGGCATTGATGCCGGCCGAGAGCTCCAGCCGGTCTTTGAGCACCTTGGTCGACACCAGCGAGCGCAGGTTCAGACGATTCATGGTTGACCCTCTGACCACACCCTCGCGGTTGGTGTAGTTGACGCTGGCCATGTAGGTGGTCTTCTTGCCGCCGCCGTTGATCGAGAGGTTGTGGTTGTGGCTCACGCCTGTGCGCAGCACCTGGTCTTGCCAGTCGGTGTCGGCCCCGCCGTCGTAAGCATAGTCGATGCCGTTCTTGGCCACATAGTCGCGGATGTCCTGCGCCGTGGCCATATCGAGCGTCTTGGATATCTTGTCGAAGCCCACATAGCCCGAGTAGGTCACGCTGGTGCGCTCGGCACCGCTCTTGCCGCTCTTGGTGGTGATGATGATTACGCCGTTGGCGGCCTTCGAGCCGTAGATGGCCGTGGCCGTGGCATCGCGAAGCACGTCGATGCTCTCGATGTCGTCGGGGGCCACCATCGAGATGTCCACGCCAGGAATGCCGTCTACCACATAGTAGGGCGACATGGCTTCTCCCGAGCGCAGCGACGAGGCACCGCGCAGGGTGATGCTCGGCGTGCCGTTGGGGTCGCCCGTGGTCGTCACCACCAAGCCTGCCACCTTACCCTGGAGCATGCTGGCGGCATCAGAGAATACGCCGCGGTTGAGGTCTTCCGACCTTACCGTCGTGATCGAGGAGGTGACGTCCTTGCGGCGCATGGTGCCGTAGCCCACCACCACGACCTCGTTGAGGGTCTTGTTGTCTTCTTTCAGCACCACGCTCTGTCCGGGGGTGATGACCTGGTCGACATAGCCCACATACGACACCTTGAGCCGGGCCCCGGACTTGGTGGTGGTGAGGGTATAGCGGCCGTCGGCATCGGTCACCGTGCCGTTGTTGGTGCCCTGCTCCATGACGGTCACGCCGATGAGCGGTTCGCCGTTGGCATCGGTGATGACACCGCTCTTCTGGCTCTGGGCCATGGCCAGCGTAGTGCCAAGCAACAGGCCTCCTGCCAGCATGAGCTTGCGCAGGGCTGTGGTCTTTTCCATTCGTTCTGTTCGCATAGTCGTTTATTTTAGTAATTGAAAAGTTTGCTTCGTGGAGTTTCGCGCAAAGGTACTGCCCTGATGTGTCAATACCGTGTAGCGAAGGTTACCTTATGGTTTCAACGTCGAGCTTGCAGTCGTATGCCTTGCCATACCAGCTCCCGTCTTTGCGGATCTTCACCATCTGCGTGTCGCGACAGGGACGCAGGTCGGCCATGCCCGTGGCGTAGGAGGTCAGGCGACGATGGCGGATCTTCACATTGTTATAATAGATGTTGTTGACCTTGCCCATCACGTCGCCACCCACGTAGCATCCGTTCTCGGAGGTGGCGAAGATGTTGTTGAAGTAGATGCGGCTCACCTCTCCGCAGCGCCCCTGAGTCTGTCCCTTGGGAAAGCGCCAGTTGGCATCCTTGTGGTTGCCGTCGGCACGGGGATAGGAGGTGACGTAGATGGGCTCGGCCTTGCCCCACCACACGTCGCTCCAGAGCTGCAGGTCCATGACGATGTTCGAGAACACCACGTCGGTTACGGTGCCCTCGTCGCGGTTTTGTATGCCCAGACCGCGGTTGCTGCGCGTGATGACGCAGTTGTCGATGGTGACATTGTAGATGGAGTCCATATTCTCAGACCCTATCTTGATGGCACACGAGCGTGAGGTCATGGTGCAGTTGGTGACGGTGATGTCGTGTGTAGGCCCATACTCGGCATACTCGCGCCGGTTTTTCAGGCAGATGCAGTCGTCGCCCGAGGTGATGTGGCAGTTGGCGATGCGCACGTTGCGCGAATGGTCGATGTCGATGCCGTCGCCGTTGCGTATCTTGAGGTTGTTGAGCAGGCTGATGCCGTCGATCACTACGCCGTCGCAGCCCACGAGGTGTACCGTCCAGTAGGCGCCCTCACGGATGGTGATGTCGCGTATCATGAGGTTGCGCACGCCGATGAGCGTGAGCACGTGGGGCCGCGGGTCGAAGGTGGTGACGGGCTTGAGCTCGTAGGAGTCGAGCAGCTCGGCACCCATGAAGCTGACGCCGTTGCCGTGGATGGTGCCACGGCCGCGCAGGGTGAGGTTCTCGATGTCTTTGGCCCAGAGCCACATCATGCCCTCACCGCGGTTGTCGCCGAAGGCACTGAGGGTGTAGACGCGCTCGTCGGGGTTGGCCAGCAGCACGGCACCGGCATCGAGATAGAGCTCTACGTTCGACTTCAGCTGCACCGGTCCGGCCATGCACGTGCGACCCACGGGGAAGTAGACCTGTCCGCCGCCTGCCGCCGAGCAGGCATCCACGGCCCGCTGCAGCGCCGCCGCGTCGTCGGTCACACCGTCGGCCTTGGCACCGTAGTCCAAGATATTGAATATGGCCACTTGGCCCAACATGAGCTGGAGGGGGAGGAGAACAGTTGTTAAAGTCAGTAGGAGTCGGTTCATCAGATTTAATATTTGTTTGCAAATATAACTAAAAAAGATCTGTATGCAAATATTTCTCAGTGTTTTTTGACACCCAAAGGCATTTTTATCATTTTCTCAACCCTGCGCTCCGGCAAGGCGTAACGAAAGCCGCGCCATCACCACTCGGCAGCTTTCACGTGCCCTCCGAGCTGCTTTGCCATTGCCTGGGAGATGCCGCCGCCACACGTCACTGCTCGATACCCGCCGTGATTCGAGTCGAAGCAGAGCGTGATTCGAGTCGAAGTAGAAAGTGGTTCGAGTCGAAGCAGACTCTACTTCGAGTCGAACCACCACGCCCAACGCCCCGTCAGGCCATGCTGAAAGGCTGTATTGACCATATAAAACCAATGCTTTGACGTTGCCATTCGCACACTTTGCCATACCCTCCGAGTTGTGCAGTATGAACGACGAACCATGCAGGGAAAAAGGAACAGGCGTGAACATACCCACCAACACACCAACACACCAACACACTAACCCACCATAATGAACAACGGATGGCACTGATGGCACTGAAGCCGAGACCGGCACGTTTCGATCACACGGACATCGCTGCGCGATGGGCGGATGAAACGGAACCTGCGGCGTATCAACCGCGGGTTACCATAGGTCTTAACTTCATCACTCTATACCCTCCACGCTTCACCCTTCACTTTCCATTCTTCACCCTTCTTCTTTCACTCTTCACTTATTAACCACGAATTTCACTTATTTCACGGATTCCATCCGGGGGCTCTTTGCGCCAATACACTTTGTATTCTTCCCTGTTGCACTTTCCGTTTCATCCGCCCATCGCGCAGCGATGTCCGTGTGATCGAAACGTGCCGGTCTTGGCTTCAGTGCCATCAGCGCCATCCGTTGTTCACCAAAAAAAGAGAGCAACCTGGCACGACTCAACGGCATCCCCCGCATTTCTCCCAACCACTACTCTCGCTCATCTTCCACGAATCCCAGCCGGAATCCCATGGCGACAGCTAATTTTGAATCTTGGATTTTGAATTTTGAAATGCCCCGTTATAGTATAAATATGCCTGTCAAATATGCAACAAAAGCGAAATTATAAGCCAGAAGGCTAATATTCTTGCATTTTTATTTGGATATATCGGGATAATATTGTAATTTTGCAAGCATATAAGAGAATAAAAATTCAAAACATGAAACTGAAAGACAAGAGACTCGAAGCCATCAAACTGATTATCTCCAGCAAAGAACTCGGTAGTCAGGATGAAGTTTTGCAAGAACTCCGCCGGGAAGGCTTCCAGCTGACCCAAGCCACCCTGAGCCGCGACCTCAAACGACTGAAGGTAGCCAAGGCCGCCAGCATGAATGGCCAATACGTGTATGTGCTGCCCAACGAGACCATGTACAAACGCGTACACAAGCCGCTGTCGGCCATGGAGATGATGCGCACTCCGGGTTTCCAGTCGATCAACTTCTCTGGTAACATGGGCGTCATCCGCACCCGGCCGGGCTATGCAAGCTCCATCGCCTACAACATCGACAACAGCAACGTGCCCGAGATACTGGGCACCATCGCAGGCGACGACACCATCTTCATTGTGCTCAAGGAGGGTGTGGACCGCGAGGCCATCATCCAAGGTATCAGTGATATCATAGACTATCAAAGCAGATAATGGAAGAAATTAAGGTCATGGTGGCCGACGAGACACACGAGAAATACGTCGACACCATTCTTAAAACTATTGCCGAGGCCGCCAAGGTGCGCGGCACCGGTATCGCAAAACGCTCTCCCGAATACCTCGTGACGAAGATCAGGGAGGCCAAGGCTGTCATTGCCTTACAGGGCGAGAAATTCGCCGGGTTCAGTTACATCGAGACATGGGGTAACAAAGAGTATGTCACCACCTCGGGACTCATCGTACATCCCGACTTCAGAGGGTTGGGGCTGGCCAAGCGCATCAAGAACATGACCTTCACGCTGGCCCGCGTGCGGTGGCCACATGCCAAGATCTTCTCGCTCACCAGCGGCTCGGCGGTGATGAAGATGAACACACAGCTGGGCTACCAGCCCGTGACCTTTGCCGACCTCACCGACGACGAGGCCTTCTGGCGAGGCTGCGAGGGATGTATCAACAAAGACATCCTGCATCGCACCGGCCGCAAGTTCTGCATCTGCACGGCCATGCTCTTCGACCCCGAAGAACACCTGCCCGCCAGGATACCCGCTGAGGTGGTGGAGCGCATCAAGGGGTTGGAGGGCCCACCCCTGACCCCTCCCAAGGGAGGGGAAATGCAACACCCGAGCAGATGATAAAGAGCAAACAGGGACATGAGAAAAGGTAAGAAGGGATATGAGAAAAGGTAAGAAAGGAAAAGAGAAAAGGTGAGAAAAGGTAAGAAAGGAAATGAAAGAGGAAACAAATACAAAAAGAAAACCTGAATACCAAACTGCTGATGGGGCGGTGTATGGCCTGCTGAAAACATTTGCCCAGCAGAACAGGCAGAGTCAGACTGATGCAGAGCACATCTTGTGGCAGTTGCTAAAGGGGAGACAGCTGGGTGTGACGTTCAGGCGGCAGCAGGTTATCGGGCAGTTTATCGCAGACTTCGCCTGCCTGGCATGCCATCTGGTCATCGAGGTTGACGGCGGATACCACCAGATGCCCGACCAGCAATCTTCCGACGCGCAGCGAACCGAATGGCTACAAGCACAAGGCTACACCGTCATTAGATTCACCAACGAAGCCGTCATCGGAGACACTAGTCAGGTGCTGTCCGACATCAAACATAAGATATCAGAACTAACAAAATAATATAAAAATAAGAATAGAAAAATAAAACAACCCACGTCCGCTCTCCCCTCCCTCGGGAGGGGCTAGGGGTGGGCCAAAAAAAATAAACCCGCGTCCGCTCTTCCCCTCCCTTGGGAGGGGCCAGGGGTGGGCCCCCACAAAAAAAGTAAACCCGCGTCCGCTCTTCCCCTCCCTTGGGAGGGGCTAGGGGTGGGCCAAAAAAAAAATATGACTATGCAAACCAACAAACAGACGGCAGCTTCTCCCCTCCCTCGGGAGGGGGCGGGGGTGGGCCGCAAAGTAGTAGTCGCCTTCAGTGGCGGACTTGACACCTCATACACCGTCATGAAGCTGGCCCAGGATGGCTGGGAGGTCTACGCAGCATGTGCCAACACCGGCGGTTTCAGCCCCGAGCAGCTGAAGACCAACGAGGAGAACGCCTACAAGCTGGGCGCCGTGAAGTATGTGACGCTCGACGTGACACAGGAGTACTATGCCAAGAGCCTGAAATATATGATCTTCGGTAATGTGCTGCGCAACAACTGCTACCCCATCTCGGTATCGTCGGAGCGTATCTTCCAGGCCATCGCCATCGCACGCTATGCCAACGAGATAGGGGCCGACGCCATCGCCCACGGCTCTACCGGTGCCGGCAACGACCAGATCAGGTTCGACATGACGTTCCTGGTCATGGCACCGGGCGTGGAGATCATCACGCTCACCCGCGACCACGCGCTCTCGCGCCAGGAGGAGGTCGACTACCTGAACGAGCATGGCTTTTCTGCCGACTTCACCAAACTGAAATACTCGTACAACGTGGGCATCTGGGGCACCAGCATCTGTGGCGGCGAACTGCTCGACCCCACGCAGGGGCTGCCCGAGGAGGCCTACCTGAAGCATGTGACGGCCACGGAGGAGGAGACCGAGCTGCGCATCGAGTTCAAGGAAGGCGAGATCGTGGCCGTGAACGGCGAGAAGTTTGACGACAAGATCAAGGCCATACAGAAGATCGAGGAGATCGGCGCCAGCTATGCCATCGGCCGCGACTGCAACGTGGGCGACACCATCATCGGCATCAAGGGCCGCGTGGGCTTCGAGGCTGCCGCACCGATGCTTATCATCGAGGCACACCGCCTGCTGGAGAAGTCGACACTCTCGAAGTGGCAGCAGTATTGGAAAGACCAGATGGCCAACTGGTACGGCATGTTCCTGCACGAGAGTCAGTATCTGGAGCCGGTGATGCCCGACATGGAGGCCTTCTTGCAGAGCTCGCAACGCCACGTCAACGGCACGGCTATCCTGAAGCTGCGGCCCTACAGCTTCCAGACGGTGGGCGTAGACTCGGACGACGACCTCACGAAGTCGAAGCTCGGCGAGTATGGCGAGATGCAGCACGGATGGACGGCACAAGATGCCAAGGGCTTCATCAAGCTCACCTCCACCCCGCTGCGCGTGTATTACGGCATGCACCCCGACGAGGAGCGGTAAGCCGAAGACAAGAGTCACACCACACACCTATATATATAATGTGTGGGGGTGACGCAACTTTTCATTGAGGCCATTCGTCTACCATGATGTATAACAAACATTATTCACCACATAACATCCGCACAGGCATGACAGCCTGACCCGCCAAGGCGGGGAAGCGGAAGGAGGCAGATTATGGCAAACGGAAGAAAATTACTCAGATCGAGAAACAGAGTGCTGGGCGGCGTGCTTGGAGGCATTGCCGAGTATATGGATGTAGACCCCACCATCGTGCGTGTGGCATACACCGTTCTTACGGTGTTCACCGTATTCAGCGGCATCGTCCTCTACCCCATCCTCTGGTTGATCATACCCGAGGAATAGACAAATAGCTTATGATAAAAGTAGGAATACTTGGTGGAGCCGGTTATACGGCAGGCGAACTCATCCGGCTGCTCATCAACCATCCCCAAGCAGAGATCAAGTTTGTAAACAGTGAGAGCAATGCCGGAAACCTTCTGACCGACGTGCACGAAGGTCTGTACGGCGATACCGATATGCGGTTCACGTCGGAGATGCCATTCTCCGACGTGGATGTCGTGTTTTTCTGCTTCGGCCACGGCAAGAGCGAAGCCTTCCTCAAGGAGCATGACGTACCTGCCCAGGTGCGTATCATCGACCTGGCGCAAGACTTCAGGCTGGGAGGCAGCTGGCTGGAAGAGGCAGACAAGGGGTTGTCGGACCAAACTTCAACAACCAACATCCAACACCCGACGCCCGAGCACCACAACTTCGTTTACGGTCTGCCCGAAATCAACAAGGAGCGCATTGCTCAGGCCCGGTATGTGGCAAACCCCGGCTGCTTTGCCACGTGCATACAGCTGGGGCTGCTGCCGGCCGCACAGATGAAACTCATCGACCAGGATGTGAGCGTGAATGCCATCACAGGCAGCACGGGAGCCGGCGTGAAGCCCGCTGCCACCACACACTTCTCGTGGCGCACGGGCAACATGAGCATCTACAAGGCCTTCAGCCACCAGCATGTGCCCGAGATTAGGCAGAGCCTGAAGCAGGTGCAGGGATTTCTGGATGCAGGCATCGACTTCATCCCCTACCGTGGCGATTTCGCCCGCGGCATCTTTGCCACCGAGGTGGTGAAGACCACGGCCGACATCGACACCATCGTGGAGGGCTACAAGGCGTTCTACCGGGATGCTGCCTTCACACACTATGTAGACAAGGCCATCGACATGAAGCAGGTGGTGAATACCAACAAGGCCTTGGTACACTGTGACAAGTTTGGCGACAAGCTGCTCATCACCGCGTGCATCGACAACCTGCTCAAGGGTGCCGTGGGACAGGCCGTGCAGAACATGAACATCATGTTTGGCATCGACGAGACCATGGGCCTGCGGCTGAAGCCGAGCGCGTTTTAAGAATGAAGAGTAAAAAAGAAAGTATGAATCTATTCGACGTTTATCCGCTCTTCGACATCAATATCGTCAAGGGCAAAGGTACAAGGGTATGGGACGACAAGGGGCAGGAATACCTCGACCTCTATGGCGGACATGCCGTTATCAGTATAGGTCACTGCCATCCCCACTATATCGAGGCCATGACCCAACAGTTGGGACTGCTGAGCTTCTACTCCAACAGTGTCATCAACACGCTGCAGCAAAGGCTGGCCGAACGTCTGGGCACCATCAGCGGCTATGACGACTACCAGCTGTTTCTCATCAACAGCGGTGCCGAGGCCAACGAGAACGCGCTGAAGCTGGCCAGCTTCACCAATGGGCGCACGCGCGTGCTCTCGGTCGACCACGCCTTCCACGGCCGCACATCGCTGGCTGTAGAGGTGACGGGCAACCCAAAGATCGTGGCTCCCATCAACAACAACGGTCATGTGACCTTCCTGCCCATGAACGACCTGGAGGCGTGGGAGCGCGAACTGGCCAAGGGCGACGTGTGCGCCGTGATCTTGGAGTGCATCCAGGGCATCGGTGGCTGTGTGATGGCTACGCCCGAGTTTGCACAGGGCCTGGCGGCTGCCTGCAAGAAATACGGCACCATACTCATCTGCGACGAGATACAATGTGGCTATGGCCGCAGCGGAAAGTTCTTCGCCCACCAGTGGCTGGGCATCAAGCCCGACCTCATCACCGTGGCCAAGGGCATCGCCAACGGCTATCCCATGGCAGGACTCCTTATATCGCCCGACTTCAAGCCCGTTTACGGACAACTGGGCACAACCTTCGGTGGCAACCACCTGGGATGCGCCGCCGCCCTTGCCGTGCTCGACGTGTTTGAGAACGAGCATCTGGTGGAGAATGCCGATGAGGTGGGACGTTACTTCATCGAGCAACTCAAAGCATTACAACACAGTGAACCGCATATCACCGAGGTGCGCGGCCGTGGGCTGATGATCGGCATCGTGCTCGACATTCCCCACAAGGGGGTGCGCTCCAAGCTCATCCACGAGCAGCATGTGTTCACCGGATGTGCCGGCACCAACATCCTCCGCATCCTCCCACCGCTCTGCCTGACCAAGGCCGAGGTCGACGAATTTATCAACAGACTGAAGAAGGTGCTGGAGAGTGAAGGGTGAAAAGGTGAAGACATTTGACCAGGATGTGGCTGAGACGATGCTTTTAAAGCAGATCCGCCACTGGTCTTATCTTCTTGACTTCGCATAGAATCTCCTTACTGCAAGATCAAAAAAACAACTAAAAATGAAAATAGCAATTATCGGTGCAGGCGAGATGGGTGGGGCCTTCGCCGAAGGCCTGCTCAAAGGCAACGTTTTCAAGCCCAGCGATGTAACGGTGGCCAACCGCCACGAAGGCAAACTCGAGAAGTTTGCGAAGATGGGCGCAAGCATCACCACCGACAACAAGGCTGCCGTAGAAGGGGCCGACTATGTGGTGGTGGTGGTGAAACCCGGAGTGGTGAAGACGGTCATCGATGAGATCAAGCCCGTGCTCGACTACAGTCGGCAGACCATTCTCAACATGGCGGCATCCATCACCATCAGTCAGCTGAAGACATGGCTCGACAAAGACGCACTCGTGCCCCGCATCTTCCAGGTGTTGCCCAACGTGGGCATTGCCGAACGTGCCTCGATGACCTTCATCGCCCCCGACGATGATGCACGCGACCAACTGCCGCAGGTGAACCAAATCTTTGAGGATCTGGGGCAGACCATGCTCACCGATGAGAAGATGCTCGTGGCCGGCACGGCGCTGTCGGGATGTGGCATCGCCTATGCCATGCGCTATGTCAGGGCAGCCTCGGAGGCCGGCGTGGAACTGGGATTCAATGCCGCACAGGCCAAGGATATCATCCTGCAGACCCTCGAAGGAGCCGTCAGCCTGCTCAAGGCCACCGGCAAGCATCCCGAGGCAGCCATCGACATGGTGACCACGCCGGGTGGCATGACCATCAGAGGACTGAACGCCATGGAGAAGAACGGATTCTCCAATGCGGTCATCGAAGGCATCAAGGCCCCATTGAAATAGTGGTGCCAATCCTTATATGATGCTAAAAAGAAGAAGTTTTTGGGCCGTCTCGTTTTTTTTTCGTACTTTTGAGGCATATTATAACCAATAAACTATGGAAGAAGAAGCGATCAAACAAATAGGCGAGCGACTGAAAGGCCTGCGCGACGTGCTGGAGATTCCGGTAGACGAGATTGCCGCCCTCTGCGGCATCACGCCAGAAGCCTACTTGCAAATGGAGAGCGGCAACGGAGAACTTCATGTCAGTAATCTGCAGAAGATTGCCAAGAAGTATGATATCAGCCTCGACGAACTGATGTTCGGCGAGGAACCTTACATGAGCAGTTACTTCCTCACACGCAAGGGCCAGGGGCTGAGCGTGGAGCGCCGCAAGGCCTACAAGTACCAGAGCCTGGCCAGCGGATTCCGCGGACGACGGTCGGATCCGTTCATCGTGATGGTGGAACCCAAGCCCGACGACACCCCGCTGGAGTTGAACTCGCATGCCAACCAAGAGTTCAATATGGTGCTGGAGGGAAGCATGGAGCTGACCATCGGCAAGCGCGTGCTGGTGCTCAACGAAGGCGACAGCATCTATTTCGACTCTTCACGTCCACACTGCATGCGCGCCCTCAACGGCCAGCCCGTGAAGTTTCTGGCTGTCATCATGTAATATAAGGTAAAGGTATTCATACCCATGATAGAAAGATTTCTAAAACAGACGGTGTTCGCTTCGGAGGAAGACTTCAAGGAGAACCTACAATTTATTATCCCCGAGAACTTCAATTTTGCATTCGACGTGATGGATGCCTGGGCCGAAGAGGCCCCCGACAAGCTGGCATTGCTATGGGCAAGCGAGCGCGGCGAGGAGGTGCGTGCCACCTTCGGCGACCTCAAGGAGGAGACCGACCGCACGGCATCCTACTTCAAGAGCCTTGGCATCGGGCGCGGCGACAAGGTGATCCTCATCCTCAAACGCCACTACCAGTGGTGGCTGTCGATGCTCGGACTGTGTAAGATTGGTGCCGTAGCCATACCCACCACTCACATGGTGACCTCGAAAGACATCGAGTACCGCAACAACCGGGCATCGGTGAAGGCCATCGTCTGCTGCAACGACGAGTATGTCACCAGCCAGGTGCTGGGAGCCATGGCCGACAGCCCTACGGTGAAGGTGCTCGTGGCGGTCAACTCGCTGGTGGAATGTGACAAGCCCGTGCCCGAGGGATTCCACGACTGGCGCAAGGAATGGCCCGAGGCACCGCAGTTTGTGAGGGCTGAGAACACCAACACCAACGAGGACACCATGCTGATCTACTTCACCAGTGGCACCAGCGGCGAGCCGAAGATGGTGGCACACGACCATCTCTATGCCATCGGTCACCTCACGACGGGCGTCTACTGGCACAACCTCAACGAAAAGAGCATACACCTCACCGTGGCCGACACCGGATGGGGCAAGGCCGTTTGGGGCAAGCTCTACGGTCAGTGGTTTGCCGGGGCCACCGTCTTTGTGTATGACCACGAGAAGTTCACCGCCGAGAAGATCATGCGCGCCATGGAGAAATACCATGTCACCTCGTTCTGTGCACCACCCACCATCTACCGGTTCATGATTCAGGAAGACTTCTCGAAATACGACCTCTCGACCCTGAGATACTGCACCACAGCCGGTGAGGCCCTCGAGCCTGCTGTCTTCAACGAGTTCTACCGACTCACGGGCATCAAGATGATGGAGGGCTTCGGACAGACCGAGACCACCATGACGCTGGGCACCTTCCCTTGGATGGAGCCCAAGCCCGGGTCGATGGGCAAGCCCAACCCGCAGTACGACATCCGTCTTCTCAAGTCGGACGGCACCCCTTGTGAGGAAGGTGAGAAAGGCGAGATCTGTGTCTTCGCAGGTCACCATAAGCCCTACGGGCTCTTCAAAGGCTATTACCGCGATGAGGAACTGACCGAGAAGATATGGCACCACGGCATCTATCACACAGGTGACCTGGCCTGGCGAGACGAGGACGGTTACTACTGGTTTGTGGGCCGGGCTGATGACGTCATCAAGAGCTCGGGCTACCGCATCGGCCCGTTTGAGGTGGAGAGTGCGATGATGACCCACCCCGCCGTGGTGGAGTGTGCCGTGACAGGTGTGCCCGATGCCGTGCGCGGCATGATTGTCAAGGCCACCGTCGTGCTGGCCAAAGACTGGAAAGACAAGGTCGGCGACGAGCTCGTGAAGGAACTGCAGCAGCATGTGAAGCATGTGACGGCACCTTACAAGTATCCGCGCGTCATCGAGTTTGTGGACGAGCTGCCCAAGACCATCAGCGGCAAGATACGAAGAGTGGAGATCAGAGAGAAAGACTCCAAGCAATAGACGGCCGGAAGCACGGCCTCCCCCTGAGTCTGTGGTGAGCCATAACGCTACCGCAGACTCGCCATGAAGGCGATAGACATAAGCATCGCCTCTACAGAAGTATGTTAAGTGAGAGCATCATGAGCAACAGATTAGTGATCAAAGTGGGCAGCAATGTCCTTACCCGTGATGACGGGAAGTTGAACGTGACACGCGTGTCGGCCATCGTCGACCAGATTGCCTGGCTGCAACGCCAGGGACACGAGGTCATCCTGGTGTCATCGGGTGCCATGGCCTGCGGGCGCGACGAACTGAAGGTGGAGAAAAAGCTCGACAGCGTGGAGCAACGCCAGTTGTTCTCGGCCCTGGGACAGGTGAAACTCATCGGTCTCTACTACGACCTCTTCCGCGAATACGGCATGCACGTAGGACAGGTGCTCACCATGAAAGAGAGCTTCTCGACGCGCAGCGACTACCTCAACCAGCGCGCCTGCATGGAGGTGATGCTGCAGAATGGGGTCATCCCCATCATCAACGAGAACGACACGGTGAGCGTCACCGAGCTGATGTTTACCGACAACGACGAACTGGCAGGACTGGTGGCCTCGATGATGGATGCCGATGCCATGATCATCCTGAGCAATGTCGACGGCATCTACAACGGCAAGCCTAAGGCACCCGACACCCACGTCATTCGTGAGGTGAGCTACGGCAGCGACCTGAGCGAATATATACAAGACCAGAAGAGTGGATTCGGACGTGGCGGTATGATCACCAAGTCGCGCATTGCCAGTAAGGTGGCCGACGAGGGCATCAAGGTGGTCATCGCCAATGGCACCGCCGAAAACATCCTCATCAACCTGGTGACCCAACCGAAAGACACCCTCCACACGGAGTTTCTGCCCAATCCTTCGCCCACCTCACCCGTCAAGAAATGGATTGCCCATAGCGAGAGCTTTGCCAAAGGGCGTGTTCATATCAACCGCAAGGCAGTGGAGGCATTGCGCGGCGACAAGGCCGTAAGCCTGCTGCTGGTGGGCGTGACCGCCATCGAGGGAGAGTTTGAGGAGGGCGACATCATCAGCATCGTGGACAACGATGGCAATCTGGTGGCCGTGGGCCGAAGCGGTTACAGTTCCGACGAGGCAACACGATGCATCGGCGCCCACGACATGAAGCCGCTCATACACTATGACTATATGTATATGGAGTAAGAATATGGCCTTAGAAAACATTTTCAAGCGCGTGAAGAAAGCCGGCAAGGCACTGGCGCTACTGACTGACGAGCAACGCAACGAGATTCTCAACCGGGTGGCCGATGCCATCATCGAAGAGATGCCAGCCTTGTTGATAGCCAACCAACAAGACCTTGACCGCATGGACAAGGAAGACCCGATGTACGACAGACTGCAACTGACAGAGGCTCGGCTCACCGAGATTGCCGACGCCATGCGACAGGTGGCTACGCTGTCTTCGCCACTGGGGCACGTGCTCAAGCATCGGGTATTGGACAACGGCCTTGACCTCAAGCGCGTCAGCGTGCCCTTCGGGGTCATCGGCGTAATCTACGAGGCCCGACCCAACGTGACCTTCGACGTGTTTGCCCTGTGCCTCAAGAGTGGTAACGCCTGCATCCTGAAGTGTGGCCGCGACGCCATCGACTCCTGCCAGGCAGGCGTCGACCTCATACACCGGGTGCTGACACAAATGAACATCACCCCCGACATCGTGGCCCTGCTGCCCGCCACCCACGAGGCCACGGGCGAGATGCTGCAAGCCGTGGGATATATCGACCTCTGCATACCGCGCGGCAGCAAGCGCCTCATCAACTTTGTGCGCGACACCGCCAAGGTGCCTGTCATCGAGACAGGAGCCGGCGTGGTGCATTGCTTCTTCGACGCAGAGGGCGACCTGGCCATCGGGCCCGCCATCATCGACAATGCCAAGACGCGCCGATGCAGTGTGTGCAACGCCCTCGACTGCCTCATCATCCATGCCGCGAGGCTCGGCGACCTCCCCACGCTCTGTGCGCCACTGGCCGCCAAAGGGGTGAGGATCCATGCCGATGCACGGGCCTACGAGGCACTCAGAAGCCACTATCCCGACGAGCTTCTCACCACCGTAGCCAATGAAGAAGAGTGGCATACCGAGTGGCTGAGCCTACAGATGGGCATCAAGACCGTCGACAGCCTCGACGAGGCCCTCAACCATATCGACACCTACGGCAGTGGACATAGCGAGAGCATCGTCACCGAGAACGAGGCAAATGCCCGCCGCTTCCAGGCTATGGTCGATGCGGCCTGCGTCTATGTCAACACACCCACGAGCTTCACCGATGGCGGACAGTTTGGGCTGGGAGCCGAGATCGGCATCAGTACGCAGAAGCTGGGAGCGCGCGGCCCCATGGCCCTCGAAGAGATGACCACCTACAAATGGCTCATCGAGGGGCACGGGCAAGTGAGAAAGTAAAGAGGTAAGGGCGAACAACGAAGAGTTTTTCTTAGTTTCCAATTATATTCACCATCAACAAACAGGAGAACAGACAATGAAAACATTCTTTCATGTAGATGATATCGGCAACCTGAATCAAGCCGTACAGGAAGCCTTGGAGGTCAAAGCCAACCGCTTCGACTATCAGCATCTGGGTAAGAACAAGACCCTGCTCATGATCTTCTTCAACAACTCGCTACGCACCCGACTGTCTACGCAGAAGGCAGCCACCAATCTGGGCATGAATGTCATCGTTCTCGACGTCAATGCAGGGGCATGGAAACTGGAGACCGAACGCGGTGTAATCATGGACGGCGACAAGAGTGAGCACCTGCTCGAGGCCATCCCCGTGATGGCCAGCTACTGCGACATCATCGCCGTGCGCTCGTTTGCCGGCCTCACCGACCGCGAGTTCGACTATGCCGAGACCATCGTCAACCAGTTTGTGACCTACAGCGGCAAGCCCGTGGTGGCCATGGAGACAGCAACGGTACACCCCCTGCAGGCCTTCGCCGACCTCATCACCATCGAGGAGCACAAGCAGAGCCCGCGCCCGAAGGTGGTGCTCACCTGGGCTCCCCACTGCCGCGCGCTGCCGCAAGCCGTTCCCAACTCGTTTGCCGAATGGATGAATGCAGCCGATGTCGACTTCGTCATCACCCATCCCGAGGGCTACGAGCTCGACCCGAAATTTGTGGGCAATGCCCGCGTGGAATACGACCAGAAGAAAGCATTGCAAGGTGCCGACTTTGTCTATGCCAAGAACTGGAGCTGTCCGGGCGTGACCAACGCGGCCGACTACGGCAAGATTCTCTCCAAAGACATGGGCTGGACCATCGACACCGAGCACATGAGCTGGACCAACAACGGGTATTTCATGCACTGTCTGCCCGTACGTCGCGGCCTCATCGTCACCGATGATGTCATCGAGAGCGACCACAGCCTGGTCATTCCCGAGGCTGCCAACCGGGAGATCTCGGCCGAGGTGGTGCTCAAGAGAATCCTGGAAACACTGTAAACGATGATTTCTTTCGAAAGCGATTACAATAACGGGGCACATCCCCAAGTGCTCGAGTATCTTCTCAAGACCAACGGTAAGCAAAGCCTGACCTATGGCTTCGATGAGTGGAGCGAACGGGCCAAGGCCAAGATTCGTGAGGCTTGCGAGGCCCCCGAGGCGCAGATATGGTTCCTTTCGGGTGGTACGCAGACCAATGCCACGGTCATCGATGGCATGCTGGCCCACTGCGAGGCCGTCATTACGGCAGAAACGGGACACATCAATGTGCATGAGGCCGGCGCGATAGAGTTCACGGGCCACCGCGTCATCGCCCTGCCCTCGCACCAAGGACTGCTAAAGGCCGATGACTTGGAGGCTTACATGCACTGGTTTGTGCACGACGAGAGCAGCGAGCACCTCGCCCAGCCGGGCATGGTCTACATCACCTATCCCAGCGAACTGGGCACCATCTACCACCAGCAAGAGCTGGCCGCCATCTACGAGGTGTGCCACAGATACGACCTGAAACTCTATGTCGACGGTGCGCGCCTGGGCTACGGTCTGGCTGCCGAGGGTGCCGACATCACCCTGCCGTGGCTGGCCCGCCACTGCGACGCCTTCTACATCGGCGGCACCAAGGTGGGTGCGCTGTGCGGCGAGGCCGTGGTCTTCCCCCGTGGCAACGCGCCACGCCATTTCTTCTCCATCATCAAGCAGCATGGCGCACTCATGGCCAAGGGCCGACTCATCGGACTGCAGTTCGACGCCCTCTTCACCAACGGCCTCTACCTGCGCATCGCACGCCATGCCATCGACATGGCCCGGCGCATGAAGTCGCTGTTCGAGGAAATGGGATGGCAGTTCTATCTCGACTCACCCACCAACCAGCAGTTTGTCATCCTGCCCAACGAGGAGGTGGCACGACTGGAACAGCAGGTGCAGTTCACCCATTGGGAGCCGGTTGGCGACACCCATTTCCTCTGCCGGTTTGTGACGAGTTGGGCCACCACCGACAACGATCTGGAGGCGCTCGCACGCATCATACGTAACCAATGACTCATTGCGCAATGCCTTCCCGATTCAGGCAAGGCATCTGCAGCGTGTCATCCCGATACCAACAGACCCTCCCCATAAACCAAAAACAGCAGACTGGATGCCAGTCTGCTGTTTTTGGTTTATGGGGAGGGGAACTATGCCTTCAGCACACCCAGTTCCTTACCAATCTTGATAAACGCCGCGATGCAGCGGTCGAGCTGCTCGCGCGTGTGGGCCGCAGATAGCTGCACACGGATGCGCGCCTCACCCTTGGGCACCACGGGATAGTAGAAGCCGGTGACATAGATACCCTCGTCGAGCAGGCGCGCGGCATAACGCTGCGAGAGCGGCGCGTCGTAGAGCATCACGGCGCAGATGGCACTCTGCGTGGGCTTGATGTCGAAACCGGCAGCCATCATGCGGTCGCGGAAATAGGTCACATTCTCGGCCAGTCGGGCATGAAGGCTGTCGTCCTCCTTGAGCATCTTGAACACCTCGAGGCTCGCACCGATGATCGAGGGTGCCAGCGAGTTGGAGAAGAGATAGGGGCGCGAACTCTGGCGCAGCATGTCGATAATCTCCTTGCGGCCGGTGGTAAAACCGCCGAGAGCACCGCCGAAGGCCTTGCCCAGCGTGCCGGTATAGATGTCTACGCGACCATAGGTGTGGCACAGCTCGCTCACACCGTGCCCCGTGGCACCCACCACGCCGGCCGAGTGGCTCTCGTCGACCATCACCAGGGCGTCGTATTTCTCGGCCAGGTCACAAATCTTGTCCATCGGTGCCACATTGCCGTCCATCGAGAACACGCCGTCGGTGCAGATGATGCGGAAGCGCTGCGCCTGAGCCTCCTGCAGACAGCGCTCCAGTTCGGCCATGTCGGAATTGGCATAGCGATAGCGCTTGGCCTTGCAGAGCCGCACGCCGTCGATAATCGAGGCATGGTTCAGCGCATCGGAGATGATGGCATCCTCCTCGTTCAGCAGCGCCCCGAACAGACCGCCGTTGGCATCGAAGCAAGCCGCATAGAGAATGGTGTCCTCGGTGTGGAAATATTCAGAGATGGCCGCCTCGAGCTCCTTGTGGATGTCTTGCGTGCCACAGATAAACCGCACCGACGACATGCCGAAACCGCGGCGTTGCATCATACGTGTAGCACCCTCGATGAGGCGCGGATGGTTCGACAGACCCAGATAGTTGTTGGCGCAGAAGTTGAGCACCTCCTTGCCCTTCACCTCGATGGCAGCCCCCTGTGGGCTCTCTATGATTCGTTCTTCCTTGTAAAGCCCTGCCTCCCTTAGCTCAGCAAGGCTCTGGCTGAGATGCTCTTTGATTTTTCCGTACATAAGATTTAAATTTAAAGTTACCTATGGCAAAAATAACCCTTTATTTCGGACAATGCAACGGTAGGCGTGTTATTTTTTTGAAAAAACATGGGGGTAAATGCAATTTTTATACCTTCAGACCACTCACTTCTCAAAAAAAATCACTTAATTTGCAACCGACCATCTATAACATTAAACTTAATCGACACTATGATGAAAAATATTCTTGTGATCGGCTCTACAGGCCAGATTGGGTCTGAGCTGACAAGAGAATTGAGAAACACTTACGGAGGTCAGCACGTCGTGGCTGGCTACATCCACGGAGCAGAACCCCAGGGCGAACTATTGGAGGGCGGGCCAGCCGCCGTGGCCGATGTCACCGATGCGGCGATGATAGCCCAGGTGGTGCGCGACCACCACATCGACACCATCTTCAACATGGCAGCCCTGCTGTCGGTGGTGGCCGAGTCGAAGCCCAAGCTGGCATGGCAGATTGGCATCAACGGCCTGTGGAACATCCTTGAGGTGGCGCGCGAGAACCACTGTGCCGTGTTCACCCCGAGCTCCATCGGCTCTTTCGGACCCACCACGCCACATATCCTCACCCCCCAGGACACCATCCAGCGCCCCAAGACACTCTACGGCATCACCAAGGTGACCACCGAGTTGCTGAGCGACTATTACTTTGCCAAATACGGGGTCGACACCCGTTCGGTGCGTTACCCAGGTGTCATCTCGTATGTCACGCCGCCGGGCGGGGGCACCACCGACTATGCCGTCGACATCTACTATGCCGCCGTGCGTGGCGAGACCTTCACCTGTCCGCTCAAGGCCGGCACACGCATGGACATGATCTACATGCCCGACGCCCTCAAGGCCACCATGATGCTGATGGAGGCCAACCCCGACCGACTCATCCACCGCAACGCGTTCAACATCGCCTCCATGAGCTTCGACCCCGAGGACATCTATGCCGAGATCAGGAAACACTGCCCCGACTTTGAGATGGTCTACGACATCGACCCGCTCAAACAGTGTATCGCCGACAGCTGGCCCGACCGCATGGACGACAGTTGCGCGCGCGAGGAATGGGACTGGCATCCCACCCACGACCTCGCTTCGATGACGACGGAAATGCTCGAGAAGCTCAGCCTGAAGCTGGGAGCCAGCAGATAATTCAGCAACACAACGCTATACAGACCAAACAAAACCAGCCCATCGATTTCTGAAGGGGCTGGTGTTGTTGTGTCTTATCCTGCCTCACCGTGGCAGGGCATAGGTCTCGTCACACAAAAGCTACCGTTTGAGCTTACCAACGCATAGGTTTGCCCATGCCGTCCGAAGCAGGTCACGCTCTGATTCGAGTCGAAGCAGAAACTAATTCGAGTCGAAGCACAGTCTGATTCGAGTCGAAGCAGAAATTAATTCGAGTCGAAGCACAGTCTGATTCGAGTCGAAACAGGATGCCGTGAAGTAAAGGAGAGAATACGGAAAAGGCTTGGAAGCTACACGTAAAAGGTGTAGAGGCCGGACGGGAAAGGTGGAGAGAGTGTAAGAGAAAGGTGTGAAGAGGAAAGGATACGGGCAGGCGGGCCACCCGAGCCCGTCGACCTAAAGCAGGTCGACGAGCTGTGAGAGGTGTATGCCGTTAGACCCTTTCACGAGGATGTAACAGCCCTTGGGCTTGTCGGCGGCAATGGCGGCCTTCACCTCTTCCACGTTGCCGAACTTGCGGAAACCGGTGTGCGTCTTGCCAAACTCCTCGCCCACGAGCCACACCTTGTCGAAGGCGGCCGTGGCCAGCAGGTCGGCTATCTTCTGATGCTCCTCGCCGCTCACCTCACCCAGTTCGCGCATGTCGCCCAGGATGGCCATCTTGGGCTGCGGCACATGGGTACGGCTGAAGTTGTCGATGGCGGCAGCCATGCTCGTGGGGTTGGCATTGTAGGCATCGACGATGAGCCAGTTGTCGGCCGTCTGCTCCAGCTGCGAGCGGTTGTTGCTGGGCACATAGTGCTCGAGGGCATGACACACCTGCGCGGGCGTCACGCCGAAGTGCAGTCCCACGGTGATGGCGGCCAGCATGTTGTCGAGGTTGTAGGTGCCGATGAGGTGTGTCTGCACCTCGTAGACATTGGCGGCGGGCTGTCGGTCGGCCGTCTGCCAGCTGAACCGGAGGAACGGCTCGCAGCTCACCACCTCGCCCTGCACCTGCGCGCGGGCGTCGAGCCCGTAGCTCACCACGCGCTCGAGCTGTCGCTCGGCAGCCATCTCCACCAGGTGCTCGTTGCTGGTGTTGAGGAAGGTGAGGCACTGGTGTGCCAGCAGATAGTCGTAGAGCTCGCCCTTGGTCTTCTTCACCCCCTCGAAACTGCCGAAGCCTTGCAGGTGGGCACGCCCCACATTGGTGATGAGTCCGCACGTGGGCTCCACATATTCCACCAGCTTGCGGATGTCGCCCTGGTGCGAGGCACCCATCTCCACCACGGCAATCTCGTGGTCGGCAGTCAGGCGCAGCAGCGTCTTGGGCACACCCACGTCGTTGTTGAAGTTGCCCTCGGTGTGCATCACCCGGTATTTCTCGGCCAGCACGGCCGAGATCAGCTCCTTGGTGGTGGTCTTGCCGTTGGTGCCGGTGATGCCGATGACGGGTATATCGAACTGGCGGCGGTGCTCGCGGGCCAGCTGCTTGAAGGTGGTGAGGCAGTCGTCCACCAGGATGATACGGCTGTCGTGCTCGTCGGCATACTCCTTCTCGTCGACGATGGCATAGGCGCAGCCCTTGTCGAGTGCGGCCTTGGCAAACTTGTTGCCGTCGAACGTCTCGCCCTTGAGGGCGATGAAGATACTTCCCGCCGGACAGTCGCGGCTGTCGGTGGTCACCTGCGGATGCTGCAGGTAGAGCTCGTATAATTCCTTGATATCCATGGTTGGGTGGGTTGAGGGTTGTTGAAAAATACGATGCAAAAGTAGTTCAAAAGTTTCTCTTTGCCAAGGATTGACGGGTAAAAATGGCCCTTCGCCCCATAATTCATGAGGCCGTGGCTGGCCCCCTGGCTCGCGGCCCCACCGCCCCATCCTAGGCCCACGTCTTTATTTTCTGCCTGCAAAAGTTGCAGGGTAAACCCAAAACACCTATCTTTGCATTGCGAAAAGTTCGCAACGAAAAGTTCGCAATGACAATAACGGACAATATATGATGGAAGTGACCAACCCCTTTGTACTCTCCGGCTATGTCTCGCCAGACTACTTCTGCGACCGGACGCAGGAGACCGCCCAGCTTGTCGCCGCCCTTTGCAATGGCCGAAACCTGACGCTCATCAGCCCCCGCCGTATGGGCAAGACGGGGCTGATACGCCATGTGTTCCACGAGATGGGCAAGGCCAAAGACACCCTGTGCTATTATGTGGACCTGTATCAGACCGACTCGCTGGCCTCGCTGGTCAAGAAACTGGGCGACGTGGTGCTGGGCAGTCTCGACACCACCGAGGCAAAAATCGTCAAGCGGGTGAGCACGTTCTTCAAGTCGCTCAGGCCTGTCATCAGCATAGACCCCCTGACCGGCACGCCCTCCTTCACCATCGACATACAGCCCGCGCTGGCCGAGCGCTCGCTGGCCGAGATCTTCGACTATATGCAACAGGGCGGAAAGCAATGCTACGTGGCCTTCGACGAGTTTCAGACCGTGACCGAATATGCCGACAAGAACGTAGAGGCCCTGCTGAGGGCGCACATCCAGCACCTCACCAACGTGCATTTCATCTTCTCGGGCAGTCAGCGCCATGTGCTCGAAAACATGTTTGTCTCGGCCTCGCGCCCATTCTATCAGAGCACACAGATGATGAACCTGCCGTGCATAGCGCCGCAGGCCTACGAGGCCTTTGCACAAGAAAAACTGAGTGGCCACGGGCAGCAGATGGCACCCGGTGCCTTCGACCACCTCTACCAGGCCCTTGCCGGACACACGTGGTACGTGCAGATGTCACTCAACCGGCTGTATGAGCTGGGCAAGGCCCTACTCACGGCTGACGACGTAGACCTCATGCTGCGCACCATCGTGGCCGAGAACGAGGCCACCTACCACACATTTCTCCATCTCATCACGCCCGCCCAAGGCCGCCTGCTGCGGGCCGTGGCCCATGAGGGAACGGCCCGCGAGATACTGGGGCAGACATTCATCACCACCTACCGGCTGGGCGCCACGAGCACCATCAAGTCGGCCACCAAAGTGCTGGTCGACAAAGAACTGCTGCTGCAAGACGACGATGCCTACCAGGTGTACGACCGTTTCTTTGCCATCTGGCTGAGCCAGAGGTAGCCGCAGGGGGCTCGGCAGGGTGCGCGCAGAGGGCTATGGCCTCAGCCTGTCGCGCCCGTCGGGAGGCCAGACGGCAGGCACAGACGGCGGGGAATGTGCCCCAGGGGGCGAAAAACAAGAGTCAAAAGAGAGGGTTTTGCTAATAATTTTGTAAGTTTGCAGAAACTTATCAATGCTTATGGATTATACAATCAATGTGCGCGGACGGCTCTTCAGCCTGGCCCAGCCCCAGGTGATGGGCATACTGAACTGCACACCCGACAGCTTCTTTGCGGGCAGCCGCAAGCAGACCGAACGGGAGATTGCCGAGCGGGCGAACCAGATCATCAGCGAGGGCGGCACCATCATCGACGTGGGCGCCTTCTCTACCCGCCCGGGTGCCCAAGAGGTGTCGGAGCAGGAAGAGATGGACCGCCTGCGCAGGGCACTGCCCATCGTGCGGCGCGAACAACCCGACGCGGTGCTGTCGGTAGACACCTACCGCCCCGACGTGGCACGCATGGTGGTGGAGGAATATGGCGCCGACATCATCAACGACGTGTCGGAGGGCGGCATCACGGGCATTGTCGACACGCCGCTCGAGCAGTCGGGCGACGAATATCCGGCCATCTTCCGCATGATGGGGCGGCTCAAGGTGCCCTACATCCTCATGTCGGTACAGGCCAACCTGCACGATATGCTCATCGGCTTCGCCCGTGAGGTGCAGCAGTTGCGCGACCTGGGGGTGAAAGACCTCATCCTCGACCCGGGCTTCGGTTTTGGCAAGACCATAGAAGAGAACTTCAAGCTCCTCGACCAGATGGACCGCCTGAGCGTGCTCGAGCTGCCGCTGCTGGTGGGCGTGTCGCGCAAGCGCATGATCTTCCAGACGCTGGGCACTACGCCCGACCAGGCCCTCAACGGCACCACCGTCATCAACACCATGGCCCTGATGCGCGGTGCCGACATCCTGCGCGTTCACGACGTCAGGGAGGCCGTGCAGGCCGTGAAACTCAGGCAGGCGCTCAAAGGCGCTTAACGCCCCACCTATAATACTATAGCCTATGTTCTTAGACTTCGGAATCAAAGACATCATCGACATTTTCTTTGTCGCCCTGATGCTGTTCTATATTTACCGCCTGATGAAGGAGAGCCGCTCACTCAACGTCTTCATCGGCATCATGGTGTTCGTGCTGGTGTGGCTCTTCGTATCGCAGGTGCTCGAGATGCGGCTGCTGGGCAGCATCATGGACAAGCTGGTGAGCGTGGGTGTCATCGGCCTCATCGTACTCTTCAAGGATGAGATCCGCAAGTTTCTATACCAGCTGGGCGAACGTCAGCGCGTGCGCAACATCCTTCACTTGTTCTTTCCCAAAAAAGAAGACGACGCCGAGGAAGACAAGGAGACCATCATGCCCATTGTGTGGGCCTGCATGGACATGGCCAAAGGCAAGGTAGGCGCGCTCATCGTCATCGAACGGGCCACACCACTCGATGATATCGTGCAGACGGGCGAGGTCATCAACGCCAACGTCAACAAGCTGCTCATCGAGAATATCTTCTTCAAAAACTCGCCGCTCCACGACGGAGCCATGGTGATCTCGAAGAAACGCGTGCGCGCAGCGGGCTGCATCCTGCCCGTGAGCCACAGCATGAACATTCCCAAAGAACTGGGACTGCGCCACCGCGCCGCCATGGGCATCTCGCAAGACTCCGACGCCATTGCCGTGGTGGTGTCTGAGGAGACGGGCCGTATCAGCGTGGCCATCAAGGGCAAGTTCCGACTGCGCCTCTCGGCCGAGGAGCTCGAGGCCATCCTCGCCCGCGAGATGACAAGCTAGCCACCCCTCCCTCTCCACACATTCACAATACGGGCCGCCAATGCACAAATCGTCATCGGAGGATAATGCCCCATCAAGGGTATGCCATAGGTTATGGGCACAAATTGCAAAATCTACTTTGCAATTTGTGCCTTTTTCCTTTGCCACCTCAGAAAGAATGAGTAATTTTGCAGCATATCAATAATAAACGGTTCAAAAAGTAATTACCAAACTATGAGTTTATTAGAACAAATTGTGGCGCGTGCTAAGTCTGACAAGCAGCGCATCGTCCTTCCCGAGGCAGAGGAAGAGCGCACTTTGAAAGCTGCAGACAAAGTATTGGCCGACGACCTGGCTGAACTGATCCTCATCGGTAACCCTGAGAACATCAAGCAAGAGGCCGTCCAGTGGGGCCTGAACCATATCGACAAAGCCACCATCGTAGACCCACTGCACTACGAGAAGTCGGAGGAGTATGCCGAGTTGCTGACCGAGCTCCGACAGAAGAAAGGCATGACCCTCGACAAGGCACGTGAGCTGGTGACCAAAAACAATCTCTATCTGGGTTGTATGATGATCAAGACAGGCAATGCCGACGGACAGATCTCGGGTGCGCTGAGCACCACGGGCGACACCCTTCGCCCTGCCCTGCAGATCATCAAGTGTGCGCCCGGCGTGACGACCGTCAGCGGTGCCATGCTCGTGCTCACCCATGAGCAGCAGTATGGCGAGAACGGCATCGTGGTGATGGGCGACGTGGCCGTGACCCCCAACCCCACCGCCGACCAGCTGGCACAGATTGCATACACCACCGCCGAGACGGCCAAGAGCGTGGCAGGATTCAAGAACCCCGTGGTGGCTATGCTGAGCTTCTCGACCAAGGGCTCGGCACAGGATGCCATCGACAAGGCTACAGGCAAGAGCGTATATATCATCGACAAGGTGGTAGAGGCCACCAAGATTGCCAAAGAGCGCTACCCCGACCTGCAGGTCGACGGCGAGCTGCAGGCCGACGCAGCCCTCGACCCCGCCACGGCGGCCAAGAAGGCGCCGGGCAGCAACGTGGCCGGAAAGGCCAACGTGCTGGTGGTGCCCAACCTCGAGGTGGGTAACATCGGCTACAAGCTCGTGCAGCGTCTGGGCGGCGCCGAGGCCATCGGCCCCATCCTCCAGGGTATCGCGCGCCCCGTCAACGACCTCAGCCGCGGATGCTCGGTCGACGACATCTATTATATGGTGGCCATCACGGCCTGCCAGGCACAGGATGCCAAGGGCAATTCATAATTCAAGATTCATAATTCATAATTATTAGGAGCCAAGAAATGAAAATATTGGTACTCAACTGCGGTAGCAGTTCGATAAAATATAAACTCTACGACATGGCCGACGAGAGCGTACTGGCCCAGGGTGGCGTAGAACGCATCGGTCTCGACGAGGCCTTTATCAAGGTAACCCTCGCCAACGACGAGAAAAAGAAAATCATGGCTGACCTGCCCACCCACAAGGAGGGTGTGGCGCTGGTGTTCAAGGTGCTGCTCGACCCAGAGATAGGGGCCATCAAGAGCCTCGACGAGATCGACGCCGTGGGACACCGCATCGTGCAGGGCGGCGACCTCTTCGAGAAGAGTTGCATCGTCAGCCCCGAGGTGGAGCAAGGTATCGAGAGCCTGGTGGACCTCGCTCCCGTACACAACGCCGGACATCTACGCGGCATCCGCGCCGTCGACGCCCTCATGCCCGACGTGCCCCAGGTGACGGTATTCGACAATGCGTTCCACAGCACTATGCCGGCACACGCCTACCTCTATGCCATTCCCTACGAGCTCTACCAGAAGTACCACGTGCGCCGCTACGGCTTCCACGGCACCAGCCATCGCTATGTGTCGAAGCGCGTGTGTGAGTTCCTGGGCGTGGACATCAACACCCAGAAGATCATCACCTGCCACATCGGCAACGGTGCCAGCGTGGCGGCCGTGAAATATGGCAAGGTGATCGACACCTCTATGGGCCTCACCCCGCTGGCCGGACTCATGATGGGCAGCCGCTCGGGCGACATCGACCCCAGCGCCGTGACCTACCTCATGGAGAAACTCAATATGAAGCCGCAGGAGATGGCCGACTTCCTCAACAAGCAGAGCGGCGTGCTCGGCGTGTCGGGGATATCGAGCGACATGCGCGAGGTGGAGGCTGCCGAGCGCGAGGGCGACGAGCGCGCCGTGCTGGCCATGCAGATGTACAACTACCGCATCAAGAAATATATCGGTGCTTACGCCGCCGCCATGAATGGTGTCGACATTATCGTCTTCACCGCAGGCGTGGGCGAGAACCAGGAAGGTGTGCGATGGAACTCCTGCAACGACCTCGACTACCTGGGCGTGAAGATGGATGCTGAGCGCAACCATGTGCGCGGCAAGGAGCAGGTTCTCTCGGCCGACGACTCTAAGGTGAAGGTGGTGATGATTCCTACCGACGAGGAGATTGTCATCGCCCGCGACACCAAGGAACTTGTCGAGGCTGCCAAGGCATAACCGACAAACGACAGGAGGAAGGAGCCGGGCGGCTCACTTCCTCTTTTTTCTTTTTGGGGGACAGTCCCGCCACTTCAACACATCACCGTTCCATAATATATCCGGCTATGAAGAAGATCATCACCTTTGGAGAAATATTGCTGCGACTGTCAAAAGACGGCAGCCGGCGGCTCACCCAGGGCAGCACGCTGTGTGCCAACTACGGCGGCTCTGAGGCCAATGTGGCCGTGAGCCTGGCCCAGCTCGGCAACAGGGTGGCCTATGTCACACGTGTTCCCCGCAACGCCATGGGCGAGGCGGCCCTCATGCACCTGCGTGCGCTGGGCCTCGACGTGCGCCATGCCGTCAGGGGTGGCAAGCGGCTGGGAACCTACTATTTCGAGCCCTCGGCGGCCATGCGCAGCTCGCACGTGGTCTACGACCGCGACAACTCGGCTTTCAACACCCTGCAATACGGCGACATCAACTGGGAGCCAGTCTTCAAAGAGGCCACATTGTTCCACTGCTCGGGTATCACCTGTGCCACCAGTGGGGCCGCCCTCAACACCACCATGGATGCCGTGCGCATGGCCCATGACAGCGGCATAGAGCTCACCTGCGACATCAACTACCGGGCCTCGCTATGGCAGTATCCCGGTGCCGATGCCCGCAAGTCGATACAAGAACTCATGCAATACAGCTCCTTTGTCTTCGGCGACCAGAACGAGTGGTATGTGGCCAGCGGCCTCGAGCCCATCCCCTTCACCGCCCTCGACGGCAGCTACCGCTTCGACCTCGATGCCTACCGACGCTATTTCGACAGGCTCCATGAGATGTTCCCCCACTGCAAGCGCATGCTCATCGGCCACCGCAACCAACTGTCGTTCCAGCATCATGTCAATGCTGGTGTGCTGTGGGCCAAGGGCGAGATCTACACCTCGCGCATCTACGACATCGAGCCCATCGTCGACCAGATGGGTGTGGGCGACGCCTGGGTGGCAGCCTTCATCCATGCCCGCCTGCAATGGCCCGACGACGACCAGAAATGTCTCGACTTCTCGGTGTCGGCCTCGGCCCTCAAGAACACCATCCCCGGCGACCAGAACCTGGTCACCGAGCAAGAGATTCTTGCCAACATGACCGCTTCGGGCGGACGCATCGACCGCTGAGGCTACCACGATTGTGGTATGTGCAATCCCATGTCCTAGGTATCCCAAATACCACGGGCGTGGGATTGTTCGTTTTCTAAAATACCGTTAATTTTGCAATCGTAATCAGTGATAATCTTTAAAAAGCAAAGAGATATGAAGCGAATGTATAATTTATGTAAACGAATGTGTCGCTTGGCAGCATCGATGTGTCGCACCATGGCACACACACTATCACCCGTATACCACCCCGACACCCATCCATTCATCCAAACATTTATCCATCCACGATATGAAAAGGAATTTGTTTACAGCAGCATTTACATTGGCGCTCAGTCTCAACGTTACCGGCGCCTGGGCAGATAACCACGCCGACGGCATCGATGCCCCGGCGGCCAACACCACCTATTATATCAACGCACCTCGCTTTGTGCGCCCGCTGGTCGAGAAATGGATCAGCGAATACAAGAAAGCCAACCCCTCCGCCGCCGACTTTGCCATTGCAAAATCAGCAGCCACCAAGAAACTCAGTTCCATCAATATCCAGCTTCAGGAACACAGGGACACCGGCGCAACGGACAAGGTCGTCTACTTTGCACAGTATGCCATCCTCCCTGTCACTGCAAAAGACTCCGAGGCCGACAAGGCCCTGGCCAAGCGGACGCTGAATGCCAAAGCCCTGAAGAAACTGTTTTTTTGGGGCGATGACCTCGACGAGGCAGAGAACAACGACAAGCTGAACGATGAGGTGGTGGTCTATGCAGGCAGCAGCAATGGCTCCATTGCAACGCCTTTCGCCGCCTACTATGGTGAGCCCGCTGCCAATTTCCGCGGTAAGCGCGTGGCTGGCGACGATGCCTTCCTCAACACGGCCATTGCCCAAGACCCGAAAGGCGTGACCTTTAACGCCCTTCCCAATGTCTACGACCTGCAGAGCCGACAGCTCAAGAGCGACCTCGCCGTGCTCCCGCTCGACCTGAGCAAGGAGCAGCGGGCATCGCTCGGCAGCCTCGACCAGCTCATCGGCACGCTCGAGAACAGCGAGGTCAAAGGCATTCCCGTAGAAAAGCTGGCCTTCACCTATGCCGGCAGCACGCCCCTCGACCGCTTTGTTTCGTGGGTGCTGGCCAGCGGAACGGCCTACAACCATGAGTACGGACTCATGCAGCTCAACGGCAAAGATGCCGCACGGCAGTTACATCAGGTGAACACCCTCGCCGCACAACAATAATATATCTTTAGTCATGCACCCTCACCCTCAGGGTGAGATATGGGACAGGGTCTGGCCGGTCTTTACCGGCCACCCTCCTTCCCCATTGTTTCCTCCCCATTATCGGGGCGGCAGGGTGTACCATACCCATTCCCAACCCTTCAAAACGACATTCAACATGCAACACATCAAGCACATCTTATTCACAGCCATACTCACCGCCTTGCCCGCATGGGTCCTGGCCCAGACCGATCTGAGCGGACAAGTGACCGACGTCACCACGGGTGAGACACTCATCGGAGCCACAATCCTTGTCAAGGGCGAAGCCGCCCAAGGCACTGTGACCGATGCCGAGGGCCGTTTCTCGCTCCATACCACGCGCAACACCCCGCTGACACTCACCATCGGCTATGCCGGCTACCGCTCGCAGGACATCGTGGTCTACGATGCCGAAGAGCCGCTCTCCGTGCAGCTGCGCACCGCCAGCGACTTCCTCAAGGAGGTGGTGGTGGTGGGCTACGGCACGCAGAGCCGCACCCAGCTCACCGGTTCGGTGGTGACCGTCAAGGCCGATGTCTTTGCCAACAGCACCGCCGCCTCGCTCGACGGAGCCCTCGGCGGACAGGTGGCCGGCCTCAACGTCACCGCGGCCAGTGGTCAGCCGGGTGCCGAGAGCAGCATCCGCATCCGTGGCGGCAACTCGGTGAATGCCAGCAACGAACCGCTCTACGTGGTCGACGGATTCATCTACTTCAAGGACGCAGCCAACAGCGGCACGGGCCTCGGGGCCATCGAGAGCGGTCTCAACCCACTGGCCACCATCAACCCCAACGATATCCAGAGCATCGAAGTGCTCAAGGATGTCAGCGCCACCGCCATCTACGGCAGCCGAGGCGCCAACGGTGTCATCCTCATCACCACCAAGAAAGGAGCCCTGGGAAGCAAGAAGGCCACCATCAACTATGGCTACAGCCTTGGCTTCAGCAACGTAAGCAAGAAGCTCGACCTGCTGAACGCCTCACAATGGGCCCGCTACCAGAAAACCTACTGGAACAACAAGGGTGGCTACACCGACGATGAGATCGATGCCCTGGGCGAAGGCACCGACTGGCAGGATGCCGTGTTGCGCACCGCCGTACAGCAGAGTCATGAGCTGAGCGTCACCGGCGCCACCGAGAAGAGCCGCTATGCCTTCTCGGCCAACTATACCGACCAGGACGGTATCGTACTCAACTCCGGATTCCAGCGCTACAACTTCCACACCAATGTGGAGTGGGACTTGCAGAAGAACCTCAAGCTCGGCGTGAACATCACTTACGGGCGCAGCAAGCAAAACGGCCTGACGACGACCGAGCAGACTGTCTACAACTCATCGCCCTACTCGGCCGGCATCACCAACAGCTTTGTCTATGCCCTGCTCATGCCCCCGGTGGTGAGCGTCTACAATGCCGACGGCAGCTACAACTTCACCAATCCCTACGAGTATGCCTACTTCGCCATCGGCGACCATGCCGCCAACCCCGTGTACGACCTTGAGGAGAGCGTGGCCGAGAATATCAACAACTACCTGCTGAGCAATGTATGGGCTTCCTACCGCCTGGGTGACCTCACCCTCAAGGCCGCCCTGGGCCTCAACAGCGAGAAGCTCACGCAGAACTATTTCTCGGGTGCCTACACCTCGCTCGGACTCGCCACCGAGGGCATCGGCGGCGTGGGCAACCGCCAGACCGACGTATGGCAGCAGGAGTTTACGGCCAACTACGTGAAAGACTTCGCTGGCCGCCACCACGTCGATGCCCTGGCAGGCTACACCCGGCAGTCTACCCGTTCGACCTACAGTGCCATACGCACCAACCACTTCACCAACGAGACGCTCAAGCAGTATAACCTCGGAGGCGGCTCGGGCATCTACACGCCGCAGACCGGCATCAGCGAGTCGACCCTCAACTCACTCATCGCCCGTGTGAACTACACCTTGCTCGACCGCTACAACGCCACGGCCACCTTCCGTGCCGACAACTCCAGCCGCTTTGCCAAGAACCACCGCTGGGGCTACTTCCCCTCGCTCGGACTGTCGTGGAACCTCGACAAGGAGTCCTTCCTCAAGCATGTGCGCCAGCTCGACTACCTGAAGTTGCGCCTCTCGGGCGGCCTGGTGGGCAACCAGGAGATTCCCGACTATGCCTTCGCCACGGCATATACCACAGGTTCGTATGGCGGCTCGTCCAACTACTCGAAGACCAACGAGAAGAACGAGAACCTCAAATGGGAGACCACAGCCAGCTACAATGCCGGTATCGATGCCGGATTCTTCGGCGACCGCCTGGGCCTGGTGCTCGACGTTTATTACAAGAAAACCAGCGACCTGTTGCTCGACGTGCCCGCCGGATTTGCCTCAGGCGTCACCTCGCAGTTGCAGAACGTGGGCAATGTGGTCAACCGCGGCGTGGAACTGGCCGTCAACGGCACCCTCATCCGCAGCCGTCACCTCACCTGGAACGTCAGCGCCAACGTGGCCCACAACCACAACGAGATCACCAGCATGGGTACATCGAACGATATCATCCAGGGCGCTGCCAACCAGCAGATCCTGCGCAAAGGCGAGGCCCTCGGATCGTTCTACGGCCTGGTGTTCGACGGTATCGTGCAGACCGGTGAGGACGTGAGCAGCCTGCCCACCATCAACGGCATCACCCCCAAGGCTGGCGACGCGAAGTTTGTGGATGTCAACGACGACCATGTCATCAATGCCAAAGACCGCCAGGTGCTGGGCAGCATCCAGCCCGACCTCACCTACGGCATCTCCTCGCAGCTGCAATACCGCAACCTCGACGTATCGGTGGCCTT